>CAZTED010000148.1:0-6484 GCA_964612175.1 uncultured Sphingomonadaceae bacterium | reverse complement strand
GCATACGCAGGGCGTTCTTCACGAGGTCGCCGATGGTGATCGCGCCCTGGCCTTCAAGGTTGGGCGGGCGGGTTTCCAGCGGCAGCCAGTGGGGCTGTTGCAGGCGAAGTTCGGCCGCGTCTTCGATGGTCAGCACGCGCTCGCCCGGGTCGATCATCTTCGACAGGGCGTTGAGCATGGTCGTCTTACCCGAACCGGTACCGCCCGAGATGACGATGTTCATCCGGCAGGCGCCGGCAATCTTCAGTGCGGTCGCCATCTTCTCGTTCATCGAGCCGAAGTTCTTGAGCATGTCGATGGTGATCGGCTTCTCGGAGAACTTACGAATGGAGATGGCGGTGCCGCGCAGGGACAACGGCGGCACGATCACGTTGACGCGGCTGCCGTCCTTGAGGCGGGCGTCGGCCAGCGGGGTGGTCTGGTCGACGCGGCGGCCGACCTGGTTCACGATGCGCTGGGCGATCTGGAACAGGTGCGATTCGTCGCGGAACTTGATCCCGGCGAGCTGCAGCTTGCCCTTCTTTTCGATGTAGGTCTGGTCCGGGCCGTTGACCATGATGTCGGACACGTCCGGATCGCTCAGCAGCTCTTCCAGCGGACCAAAGCCGAGCAGCTCGTCGATCAGCACCTTTTCCAGCGCGAACTGTTCGCGCCGGTTGAGGGTGATCTTTAGCTCCGCCAGCACCTCCATGATGATCGGCCGGAATTCTTCCGACAGCTCTTCCTTGGAAAGCGTGGCGGCGGCTTCCGGGTCGACACGTTCGAGCAGGCGCGGCAGCACCTGTTCCTTGATCTTGTGGACACTGGCCTCGAAGCCGGTCGGCTCGTTGCCGGCGTCGTTGACTGAATTTGCACGGTCGGCCAGGCGGGTCATCGCGTCGTCGCGATTGTAGGCACTACCGCCCATCGGCTCGGGCAAGGCGCCTTCCATGCCTTCGCCGGGCAGTGGGGGGAACTGGTCGCCGCCGGGAGGCATGCCGCCCGGGATCGCGGCGCCCTGGTTGCCGGGCATCGGTGCCGCGCCGCCGCGCATGGGCTTGGCCACGCCGAAAGCAGGCCGTGCGCCGGCTCCCATGCCTCCGATACCGGGCTTGCGTCCAAATGCGCTCATCGTCGCCTTACCTCATCGAACACATCCGTTGGGTTGCTGGCGCTATGCTGCTGGCAAAACCGCGGATTACTTCACACGCGCTTCTTGCGAATTTAGGTGAAGAACTGGTTAAGTCTTGCCCCTGCGGCATCGCTTTGCGCTATGTGACGGCAAATGAACGTAGCCGGGCGGGACAATTTCAGGTGCGGGTCTTGGTGTGGGGCACATATGATCTGGGCAAGCCGCGGGTGCGGCTGATGCGCGATTGCCTGCGCCAGATCGACCCGGACCTGATCGAAGTGCACGACCCGGTCTGGGAGGGTGTGGAGGACAAGAGCGGGCTGTCGGGCGCCCGTCGCCTGCTGGGAATCGCGGTGTCCTGGTTGCTGGCCTATCCCCTGCTTGTCTGGCGTTTCATGGCCGCGCCAAAGGCCGATGTGGTGGTGATCGGTTACCTGGGTCTGCTGGATGCGATTGTCCTTGCCCCGTTTGCAAGAATACGCGGCATTCCTGTGGTTTGGGATGCTTTCCTGTCACTCTACGACACCTATGTGTGCGACCGGGCGATGGCGCGGGCCGGCAGCTTGCGCGCGCGATTGCTGCGCGGGCTGGAGCACCTGGCCTGCCGCCTTGCCGATGTCATCGTGCTTGATACCCGCGCCCACGCAGACTTGTTCGCCCACCTGTACAAGGTGCCCGCCGATAGGCTGGCAGCGGTATTCGTGGGGGCGGAAGAGGCCGCCTTCGCCCTTCCGGCAACCCGCCATGCCCCGGCAAATGCCCGGCCTGTGGTGCTGTTCTACGGTCAGTTCATCCCCTTGCACGGGATCGATGCCATCGTGGAGGCGGCGCTATCCTCCCGCGGGCAGGCGTTTGACTGGCAGATAATCGGCCAGGGCCAGGAAGCGACCCGGATAGATGCCTTGCTGGCGGCAGCGGGAAGGGCCGCCGACCATGTGGAGCGGATCGCCTGGGTTGATTACGCCCGGTTGCAGGGATGCATGGCGGATGCCGATGTATGCCTTGGCATCTTCGGGACGAGCGACAAGGCGGCAAGGGTGATTCCCAACAAGGTGTTCCAGGCATTGGCCGCAGGCATGCCGCTGATAACACGCGATTCTCCGGCCTTGCGTGAGCTTGCACCCGATGACCAGCCTGGCCTTTACCTTGTCCCGGCGGGCGACCCTGCGGCCTTGCTTGATGCCCTGGATGCCTTTGCTGCCGAACGCGCGCGCCTGCCGGCAAACCTGCACGCGCAATTGCGCAGCCGGTTCCGGGCCGATGCGCTGACGCAAGGATGGCGGCATGCGCTGGAGGCGGCGGTCGCCAGGCGCTGCGCGGGACCGAAGGAAATGGCGGCGTGACCGGGACGATGCGACGACTTGCGATCCTGCAGCAGTTCGATCCTGCGGGCGGTGTGCCGCATTACATTCGCGCCCATCTTCATGCCCTTCGCAGCGTGGCGCAACGGGTGGTGCTGGTGTCCAATTCGCCCATCGATCCGGTTGCGCGCGCGGTGGCGGCTGACCTGTGCGACGAGGTTATCGAGCGCGGCAATGCGGGGTGGGATTTTGCCGGCTGGCGCGATGCGCTGGCGCGGGAGGACATGGCTGTGTGGGACAGCGTGATCCTGACCAATTCCAGCATCGTTGGCCCACTGTTCCCGCTGGATCCGATAATCGCGGAGATGGAAGGGCGGGGGCTGGATTTCTGGGGCCTTGTCTTCTCGCGCCAGATCCGGCCCCACCTGCAAAGCTATTTCTTCGCCTTTGGCAGTGCGGTGATCCGTTCGGCGGCCTGGCGCGATTTCTGGCAGGGCGTGGAAGAGATTGCCGACAAGGATGAGGTAATCGCGAGGTACGAAGCCGGACTGACCCAGGCGCTGGCAGCCGGCGGCTTCACATACGGGGCCTTCATGCCCGATCCACCCCTCGGGCGGCGGATCCGCATGGTGGACTGGGATCCGGGCGGGGTGCCGCTGCGCATCCCTTATGACCAGACCCGGGTAAACCGCACCGTGCGCTGGCACGACGAACTGATCGATCAGGGCTTCCCTTACCTCAAGGCGTCGCTGCTGTGGGGCAAGGATACCCGCCGGCTGCGGGATATCGACCGTATCCGCCAGCTGACCGCGCCCTGTTACGATTGGTCGGCGGTGGACCGGGACCTGGCCATTTATCGCCCGCAGGATGACGGCGGGTGACCGGCGAACCTGCAAGGGGATTTGCCAGGCGCTTCCCGCAGGTGGCCACGATTGCCCGCAGCGCGGCACTGTTCGTGGGCGGCGAATGGACCGAGGCGGGGCTGAGGGCGGTCTATGCCGTGCTGATCGCCCGGCTGCTGGACCCGGCCGACTATGGTCTGTGGAGCTATGCCCTGGCAGCGGCCGGGTTTGCCATGTCGCTGGCCGCGTTCGGCATCGACATGCTGGTGCCTGCGCGGATCGGGCGAGACGGGCGGGCGGCGGCGGCTTTCCTGCGGACATCGCTGGCATTGCGCTTGGGTTTGCTGGCGGTGGCCGCGCTGGGGCTTGGCGCCTATGCGCTGCTGGCCGAAGACCGGGCTGGTCCCGAGCGGGTGGCCCTGCTGCTGTTACTGCCAACTGTGATCGCGCGGGGCACGTGCATGTGGCTGCGGCTGATGGCGATCGGTTTCCACCAGTCGCAACTGGCGGTGACCCCCGCTGTGCTCCTGCGGATAACCGAGGTGGCGCTGGGCCTGCTGCTGCTGCTGGGCGGTTTTGCCAGCATCACCGGCCTGCTGGCCTTGCATGCGCTGTTCTGGACGATTGAAGTGCTGGTGGTCTGGCCAAGGGTCGGTCGCCTGGCGCCGCTGGCCTTGCGGGTCGATCGGTCCGAACTGCGCGTGCTGGCAGGGCAGGGTGCGATAATCGGGCTGGCCGCATCCAGCGCTGAATTCCTGTTTGCCGGGGCCGTGATCCTGCTGCGACACCTGGTCGATGATATCGGCACGGTGGGCACGTTCGGGCTGGCGCTGCAACTGGCGATGTTCGTGATGATGGCGGTCCAAGGCGTCTTGACGGCGGCGCTGGCCCGTATCAGCCGGGCCGAACACGAGGAGGATCAGCGCCTGCGCCATTGGGGCGGGCTGGTAATGCTGGCGTGCCTGGTTCTGGCGCTGCCCATGTACCTTGGGGCGCAGTTGCTGGGTCCGCCGGTTATCGCGGCGATCATGGGCGAGCCATATCGCGCCACCGGCGAGCTTTTGGGACCTTGCCTGCTGCTGGTCCTCGCCGTGGCCATGCCCGGCGGGTTCTGGCAGCTGCTGGTATTGCGCAACCGGGCGTGGATCGGGTTTGGCGCAGGGATCGCCGGGATGATCGTGCTTGCGCTGGCGGCCTCGCCGCTCGTTGTAGCCCATGGCGCGGCCGGCATTGCCTATGCCGCGTTGCTGGGAGCAGGTGCCAGGGCCTTACTGCTGGTGGTGGCCGGCATCGCCAGCCGACCTCAGAAGTCGACGTAGATCGGTCCGCCATCCCATCTTGTGGCAGGCACTGGTCCTGCTTGCGCCCAGCGCAAGGTAGCCGTGCCACGCACCCGGTGGACCCCGCGCGGCAGGGTAATCACCGCGCCCTTGGCATAAGTCCGGCCATCGATGGCGAGGAACCCGCTCACCACGCGGTAATCGCCCGGAATCAGGAATTCCTCGTCCCGTTCAGCGGGAGCCGCAATGGTCTTTCCGGCGACCCACAGGGGCCCCCAGTAGCGCAGGTAGTTGCCTTGCAGGGCAGCGCGGTCTGCAGCCAGCATCGGGCCATCGGCACCTTGCAGCGCGGCTTCCAGCATGTCGGAATTGGCAAGCACCAGCGGAATCGGCTGCTCCTCCATCGCCTCGCGATAGGCCGGGGTGCCACGTTCGGCATATTGCGCCATGCCCCAGGGGGTCAGCAGGTCGTTGGCCTTGTGATTGGTTGCAAGCATTCCGTCGAGATCGAAATAGGCAACCGGGCCGGGTATCGCGGCAGCGGCGACGGTCAGCACCTGCCGCTGGCGTTCGATCGTGGTGCGATCCTCGGTGGCGTAGAGTGCTGCGGTAAGGGCCAGGGCTACCAGCGCCACCTTGCGCGCGGTGTAGCGTTCAAGCAGGGCAGCCGCAGCCACGCTGGCCACCACAGCCACCGGGGCCAACATGAACACATAGAAGTAGGGCGCGCTGTTGGTGTAGTAGAAGGGCAGCAGCAGCGAGACCCACAGGCCGGCCAGCGCCACCTTTTCGGCCGACGGGCGCACGCTGCGGCCAACAAGCCACGCGGCCCATAGCGCCAGGCCCACCAGCAACGGTGCGATCATCACGCCCTTGACCAGCATTTTCCAGTACGGCGGCAGCCCCAGGAAGAACATCCAGCGCAGCGAACCTGCCAGTGTGCCGCCTGCGCTTGCCCCGGCCGCTTCCGGCTGGGCAAGGCCGGCCGAGTGGACCGTAAACAGCAATGCGAAGCCCGCCACGGCGGAAAGGCCGCAGGCCACCAGCCTGAGCGCCATGGCCAATGACCTGTCCGCTTCCACCCAGCGCAGCCAGGCAAGGCCGGCAAAGGCAGGGGCGAGCAGGACCAGCTTGATCGAGATCATCGTGGCAAGGCCCACCAGCAAGCTGAAGGCCGTGATGGTGACGACGTGCAGCCGCGCCCGGGCGAGCACGGCCAGCGCGCCCATGGCAGTGGCCGTCAACATCGGATCGGTACGAAAGGAAAAGCCGTGCTGGAACACATAGCCTGCGCTGGCATAGGCAAGCACGGCCACCAGCGCCGCCAGCGATCCGGTAAAGCGCAGCGCCAGCGCATAGATCGCTGCAAGCGTTGCCACCTCGCAGCCCAGCATCGCCAGCCTTGCCAGCACAATGTGGTCAACCCCGCTGCCGGGCAGGTCCAGGAGGAAGGCAAAGGCGCGGGCGTGAAGGCTCTGGAGCGGGGCAGAAAGGTTGTCGCGTGTGAATTCGGCTACATGGTAATAGAACCAGAATTCGTCCCAGTTGATCGCCCTGGTAAAGACCATCGTCGCCTGGCAGGCCAGCACCACGGCGATTGCCAGCAGCGGCCATGCCCGGCTCTGCGCCGACCATGCGCTGACGGGCATGGCCGGAACCGGGGATCGGGGCAGGCTGGCCGGCACTGCCGTCATGCAGCGTCCCGCTTGCGCACCGGGGCGACCTGATCGGCCCCATGGTGCCGGGCATCCTGCGCGGCCAGTGTTTCCTCGATCTGCCTCAGCTTGGCGAGGTTCATTTCCAGCAGTTTGCGGTTGGTTGCGATCAGGTCTGCCAGGATCCCCATCACCGCGGTGATCGTGCCGAGCATCAGCAGCGCGCCGCCGATGACCAGCGACTGCACGTGGCCATCGCCCTGGCCGTTGAGCCAGAACCACAGGAAGCGCACGA
>CAZTED010000147.1:1399-6554 GCA_964612175.1 uncultured Sphingomonadaceae bacterium | reverse complement strand
CGGCACCGGACTGGCCTTCGCGCAAGCTGGCCAATGCCTCGACAGAGGCCTGTTCCAGCGTAGCGAGGGCCTCGCGCAGTTCATCCTGCGCCTGTGCCGCCAGCGCGCCCGATTGGGCAGCAATCGCAGCAAGGCGGGCTTCCAGCGTCCCGAGCGTCGCCAGGGAGGCGGCCGAATGCTCGCTCGCCTGTGACACATGCTCTGCCAGTAGGCCCCCGCGGCTTTCCGCTTCGGCTATGGTATCGCGCAGGGCTGAGGCACGATCTTCAATGCGGGAAAGGCGGGCTTCGGCCTTGCCGATGGCATCGGAGAGCGCGCCTTCCGAATGGTCCGAGCCTGCCCGGATGATTTCCAGCAGGCGCACGCTGTCGTCGGTCAGGTGAGATAGGAAGACCCGGTTTTCTTGAAGGATCCCGCGGCTCTGTGAGAGCTTCTCCGCAAGCATTTCTATCGCTTCGCCCAGCTGTGCGTTCTGTTCCCTGCCCCTTCCGGCAAGGTTCGCCATGTTTTCGTCAAGGGCAGCAAGGCGTTGGGCCAGGGTTTCGCCGCGCTCGACAAGGCCAGCCATGTGCGCCGCATGCGCGTCCTGCCGCTCGCGGGCTTCACGGTCGAAGGATGCAAGGCGCTCCTGCAGGGCGGCCAGTGCCTGCGCTTCGGCGGCGGCAGCCTGATCCCGGCGATTGGCAAGTTCCACCTCGAAGGCATTGGCGCTTTCGAGGATCGACTTGTCGAGCCGCTGGCCCGCTTCGGACAAGGCGTCCATGCGCCGGCGGGCATTGCCGATGGCGGCCTCGTCGAGTTGGCTGATCTGCCGGATGGCATCGGCCATGCGTTCCTGTAGCTGGTCGATCGCCTCGGACCACCGGCCGCGAGCCTCCTCCTGCCCGTCGCGAAGCCCCGTGGCGATCGTGTCAGCCTGTTCGCGCAGCGCGCTCATCCGTGTGGTCAGGAGGCCAATTGCCTCCTCCTCGTCCGATTGGCGGGAAGTGGACAGTGTGGCCAGTTCGGCGGAAAGCTCGCTCGCCCGGCGGCGGATGGCTGCCAGGGCATCGGTTTCGCGAGCCTCCAGTTCGATGCGCAGAGCCTCGTCTTGCTGGCGCATGGTGGCGAAGCGGTCCTGCGCCATACGGTCGAAGTCCTCCACCTGCGCGGTAAAGGCATCGATCGTTTCAGCCACGCGGGTGCGGAAGGTTTCCACCTGCCTGCCGCTGGCAGTGCCGAAGTCGTTAAGCCGCTGGAAGGCGGTCACCATCTCGTCGATCTGGCCCTGTGCGGTGCCTCCGGCGCTGCCGATCTGGTTGGCCACGTCGCGCGCGGCATTGGCGATGACGGGCAACTGGTCGCGCAGGCGGTCCATGTTGGCCAGCGCGCTGTCACTGACCTGTCCGATGGCGTTCACCTGTTCGCCATTGTCGCGGATCAGTTCCTGTAGCTGGCCGGCGTTCTGCGACAGCCTCTCCGCAGCTATGCGGCCGAGCGATTCAAGATCGCGTGACTGGGAAGCGATGAAATCGCGGGCCAGGCTCAGCTCCCGGTTGACCACGGAAAGGCGATGTTCGAGCGCCTCCGATTCGCTCGACAGCAGCCGCGCCGCCTCGGCATAGCGCGCCGCCGAACGGGTCGAATGACGTGCGGCGAGGATCCACAGGCCGACCACCAGCAGGACCGGGATCGACCATTGGCCGACGAGGTCGACCGCCTGAAGCGGCGTTACGCCGGATTGCGCCAGGGCGCGGTTGGCCCAGCCGAAGAAGGCCGTCCAGCCAGCAACTAGCAGGATCGCCAGCGCGGGCACCATCCAGCCGGTGCGGCGTGGCGAGGGTTCTTCCTCGTCCCACTGTTCGGCAAAGGCGTGTCCGGCATCATCGCCGGTCACGCTGGCGGAGCCGCCTTGCGCTTCTGCAACCGGGGCATTGTCGCCGTCCGGGGAATCGAGCGCCACGAGGTTCTTGCGTCTGGTCATGGAATGCAGGGTATCAGGCGGGGGGCACAGTTTAAACCCGCCTTAACTGCATTGGGGGCATTGCTGGGCGATGATGCTCGATCAATCCGACTTCGAAGCCAACCTGGCCGCTGCCGCCGGCGACGATGCGGGCCTGCGGGCGGAGCTGGTGGCGTGCTTTCGCGCCAGCCTTGATACCCAGCGCGACCTGCTCGCGCGGGCGCGGTGCGACGGCAACTGGGAAGTATCGGCGATGCGCCTGCGCGGCCTTGGCGCGAGCTTCCATTCGGCCGAACTGGTGACGCTTGCGGAAGAGGCGCTGGATACCGCGCCGGGCGATCCCGTGGTCCTGCGCAAGCTGGCCCGATTCAGCGAGGCCCTTGCCGGCCAGTCCTGATCCTGCGGTAGCGGTCTGAACTTGGCAGGCTGGCCCTTGCGGCCTAGCTTGGCGGGGTGATCGACCGTGAACCCCTTGCATCGAGCGCGCTGGTAACGCTCCGGGCAGAAGAGCCCGGCGTCGATATCCCGCGCATGCTTGGCCGTACCGCTGCGGAGCGGCAGGTCGAATTCGCCGCTGCCTGTGGTTGCGGGGATGTGATCGCGGTCGGTGCCATGGGATCGCCGCAGGCCATCGCCTTGCGCCATCTTGCAGAGAGCCTGGGCCTTCGCTTCCGCGCGCTTGGCGGGCCGCACCAGCTAGGCCGGGCAGGACTTGCGGGAGAGCGGCTGCTGGTGCTGCAACCGGACCTCCTGCCCGATCCGGCCGCATGGCCGCGGGACGGGGCTGGCGAGGAAGATGCCCAGCGCGGCATGGTGCTGACCCTGCCGGCCGGACCCGGGGTGGAGGCGGGGTTCGAGCGGATTGACCTGGCCCGTGCATGGGGCGGTGCGCTGGTCCTGCCGGGCGCGCTTTTGCCGCGCCTGCTCGACCTGCCCGATGATGTCGAACCCGCTTCGGCCCTGTTGCGCATTGCCCTCCAGACCGGACTGCCCGAACGCAGCCTTGACCTTGCGGCGCTGGCAGACGGTCGCTGGAACCTTCCGGCAGACGCGGAACAAGCGCGAGTGGCGCAATCGCTGTGGCTGGAGCGCCAGCTCGCCCCGGCCCCTGATGCCCCGCTTTCACGCAAGCTCGCCGCCGCCCTGCTTCGGCGTGCCGGCGGGCGCTTCCTCGAACGGCGCGAAACGCGGCCTGTCCTTATTGGCGCGGCGCTGGCGCTTCTGCCGGCAGCGGCCTTGCTGTGCCGGGAGGCCTGGGACGCGACAGGTTTTGCCCTGCTTGCGCTGTCGGTTCCATTGCTCGAACTGGGGCTCGGCCTCGGCCGGTTGCAACAGGCCCGGCGCGGGGTGTTTACGGTGGCAAGCAGGCTGGACCGGCTGCGCTGGCTGACCGATGCGGCGCTTCTGGCCTGCGGCGTGATCGCCATCGAAGGGGATCGCCTGGAGCAGGTGTTTGCGCCGCTCGTCCTGCTGGCGGTCTTCCACCTCAAGCCTGCCCACCCGGTTGCCCGCTGGCAGGCCCTGCGCGATCGCGGGCTGGCTGCACTGGTGATAGCAGTTGGGGCCATGCTCCATTCGGCACAGGCGGGGATCATGCTTGCCGTCCTGCTGCTGATGTCCCTGGCCCTCGTGCAATCGCGACCGGACTGGCGGATAACGCGGGCTTAACCACAAGCGGCTATGGCGTGCGGATGAGCCACGAGACCACAACAGCCAATCCCGTCGAGGATGTGGAAGCGGTGCTGCGCGAACGTTTGGCGGGTGGCGACATTGTCCTTGCCAACACCCGCCCGATCCTGCGGCACCTGCTGGCCAATCGCGATGCGGCCCTGTTCAGCGACGAAGTGGTTGCCAGGGTGCGCGGGATGATGCTGCATGTCGCCCGGCAGCTGCTGTTCGCACGGGCAGAAGCGGACGGGCTGGCCGATCCGGCGAGCTTTGCCGCCATGCACGAGGGCAGGCTTGCTGGCCTGTTGCAGCAGGATGTCGCCTTCCTGTCCCATGCCCACGCGCTGACGCTGGAAGCCCACGTCACGGCGCAACTGCAGCGCCGCAGCAATTTTGACGCGGTGCTATCCCCCTTGCTGCAGGAGCTTGCCGCTTCGGGAGACGAGGCGATGGCCGCCGCCGCGATGCATCTCGTCGCCGCGCAGGCCCGTTTCATGCAAGCCAACCGCCGCATGGAACTGCCGCTGGCGGAACTGCCCGGTGACCTGTTTCACAAGGCGCTGCTGGCGATGCTGGCCCATGCCGGGGAAGGGGCCGGGGAAGGTGCCGGTGATACGCCGGGAGCCGCCAGGGCCGAGGCTGCGCTGCGCGCACAGTTCGATGAAAGCCAGGGCCGCCTCGGGCAGCTGACCCGCCTTGTCATGGCGATGGGGCGCAAGGCGCCGCGCGCGCTGGCGCTGGGTCATGCCGGGCTGGCGATCTTTGCCACCGCGCTGGCGATGGCATCCGGCCAGGATCGCAACCTTGCCTTGCTGTCCCTTGGCGAGAACCATCTCGCCCGTCTCGTGCTGTCGCTGCGGGCCGCCGGACTGGGCGCGGCAGCGCTGGAAGAGCAATTCCTCTACCTCCACCCCGATGCCGTGCTGCCCGCCGGGCTCGACCGCCTGACCGCCGAGCGTGCCGCCGCGATCCTTGCCGATGCCCACCTTGCCGAAGCCCGTTCCGGGATGCCGGGCTGAGGCATGGCTGCCGGCGCCCCTCTCAGCGCAACTGCGCGCACCGATATCCGCGACTGGCTGGTGGAGGCGGACGAGCCCCTGGCCGGGTTGCAGCGGCGCAATGGTGGCGATCTGCCCGGACCCATCGTGGCACCTGCCCTGCTTGAACTGGTGCGCAAGGCGCGTGCCTATCGCTTCAAGCTGGCCCGGGCTATAGAGGCGCGCGATGAAGGGGACCGGGTTACGGCCTGGGTCGAAGTCGAGCCCGAAACGGACGGCGATGGCTGCCGCATTGCCATTTCCGGATGGCAGAGCGAACCTGCCGCTGAACCGGCCATGCATGCGGAGCGTGAGCGGCAGGTGGCCATGGCGCGCCAGCTTGCCGATCTTACCGCTCGCCTCGGGCCCTCACAGGAGGTGTTGGCCGTGGACACCGGGTGTGCCGAGCTTGCCGGGCTGGCGGCGGCGATGCGGGCCGGACTGGGGCGTCCTTGGACCGATTTCGTGGACCTTGGCGGATCATTCGAGGTGCAGCCGGTCCATTGGC
>CAZTED010000147.1:0-1299 GCA_964612175.1 uncultured Sphingomonadaceae bacterium | reverse complement strand
TGGACCGATTTCGTGGACCTTGGCGGATCATTCGAGGTGCAGCCGGTCCATTGGCGGCTGCTGGACGGCGCGCGCCTGCGCCTGGCAGGCTCCTTGCGGGACTGGCGCGCCACACTGGTGCCACTGGGCGAGGGGCAACCGGGCGATCACGGCTTTGAACTGCTGCTGTGTGCCGACCAGCCGCTTCCCGAACCTGCCATGACCGGCACGGATGCTGCCCCTGTGGCTGTACGGCCGCGCGGGCCGGGGATCGGCCTCGAGATCGCCCCGGTCCTGCGCCAGCCGGTTTCGCGCATCATCGCCAATGCCGAGACGATCCGCACGCAGATGGCCGGCCCGCTGGCCGAGGAATATGCCAGCTATGCCGCCGATATTGCCAGTGCTGGCGAGCACCTGCTGGCGCTGATCGACGACCTGACCACGCTGGAGATGGTCGAGGACGAGGAATTCAGCCCGGCGCCAGACCATATCGACCTGGCCGATGTAGCGCGCCGTGCGGCAGGGATCCTGGGCGTCCGGGCGAGGGAGCGCGGTATCACGGTCGATTCCCCGAAGGAGGGAGAAAGCGCCCTGGCCATCGGGGAGTTCCGCCGCGTGCTTCAGGTCCTGCTCAACCTGCTGGGCAATGCCTTGCGCTATTCGCCGGACGGTTCCGGCGTCTGGTTGCGGGTTGAGAGCGACGGAGCACGTGCGCGGGTGATTGTCGCCGACCAGGGCGAGGGGCTGGACGAGCAGCAGCAGCTTCGCGTGTTCCGCAAGTTCGAGCGCCTCGGCCGCAGCGGAGACGGGGGCTCAGGCCTCGGCCTCTACATATCGCGTCGCCTCGCCGAAGCGATGGGCGGAAGCCTCACGGTGGAAAGCGCGCCGGGGCAGGGTGCCCGGTTCATCCTGGAACTGCCGGCGGATACACAGGCACCCGCCGGCTGATCGCATTGCCTCAGCGCTTGTCCACCGGCACGTAGTCACGCTGTGTGGGGCCGGTGTAGAGCTGGCGCGGGCGGCCGATCTTTTGGCCGGGATCGCTGATCATCTCGTTCCACTGGGCCACCCAGCCAACGGTGCGGGCAAGGGCAAACAGGGCGGTGAACATCGTGGTCGGGAAGCCGATCGCCGAAAGGATGATGCCCGAATAGAAATCGACGTTGGGGAACAGCTTCTTCTCGGCGAAGTAATCGTCGTTAAGCGCCATTTCCTCAAGCCGCAGGGCCGTCTCGAACACCGGGTCGGTGACCTTCAGGACGTCGAACACTTCCCGCACGGTCTTCTGCATCACCGTGGCACGCGGGTCGTAGTTCTTGT
>CAZTED010000146.1:0-6599 GCA_964612175.1 uncultured Sphingomonadaceae bacterium | reverse complement strand
CCCCGGTCGACGAGGTGCGGGCGATGGCCGGCCGGGTGGTCGAGATCCGCCTTGCCAGCCCCGTGCCCGAGCTGCTGCAGCTGCTCGCCCAGCCCGAACTCGGCCTGATCCATGGCGAGGGGGAGACCGGGCCGATGGTCCTGACGCGCGAGGATGGCCGGTCGACCCTGTCGATGCGCCCCCCGCCCGAGCGCGGCCTGCCCGAGGACGAGACCTGGCTTGAACGGGTGCGCGCGATCCATCTGCACGCCCTTGCCCCTGAAGAGGCCATGGCCCGGTTCGGGGATGGTGAGCTGGAAGTGGTGCTGGGCGGGCGGCTGGCCTCGCTGCCGCTGGCCGATACCGGACCACTGTCGCGCGGCACCGTGCGGCTCGATCCCGCGATCGGCCTGTTCGGCCTGCAGGTTCTGCGCGCGCGCGGTCCGCTGGCGACACCCGAAGGGCGCGAGGCGCTGGCCATGGCGATCGACCGGCCCGCCCTTGCCGCTGCCTTCAACATAGCCGGCTGGGTCCCGACCACGCGGGTGGTCGCGCCCGACCTGCCGGATGATCCCGGCGTGGTGGGTGAGCGATGGACGGACCTGTCGATGGACGAGCGGCGCCAGGTTGCCTCTGCCCGCCTTGCCGGCAGGGATGCCACGGTTTCCGTCTTCATCGGCGATGCGCCGGGCGAGCGCCTGCTGTTCGCCGAACTGCGCCGGCAACTCGCGCTGGTCGGCGTCACGCTGGTGCGGGCGCCAGCCCAGGCCGGGGCCGACATGGCGCTGGTGGACCGGGTGGCGCGCTATGGTTCGGCGCGCTGGTTCCTCAACCAGTTCAATTGCCAGCTCGATCGCGGCCTGTGCAGCCAGGAGGCGGACCTGCGCGCCGGCCGCGCACTGGACGAGCGCGATACGGCGCGCCGGGCGCGGCTGCTGGGCGAGGCGGAGGCGGCGCTGACCGCAGCCAACATCTACATCCCGTTCGGCTCGCCGCTGCGCTGGGCGCTGGTGCGCGGCAACGTGGAAGGCTTCGCCAACAACCTGTGGGCCTTCCACCCCTTGCCCGACATGGCTGTCATACCCAACTAAGACACCGGCGCGATGTCCGCGTCGCTGGAGTTATGCCGATGGTCGATCCGCAACGCCCCCGTCCGATGCCCCACCCCGCCCTTGCAGACCTGCCGCTGGGCAGGGATCCCGCTGCCGTGCGCCGCCGGGTGGAAGCGCTGGAAGCCGTGCTGGAGCGCGCCGTCGTGATCCCGGGCATCAACCGGCCGGTTGGGCTTGATGCCGTGGCCGGGCTGGTCCCTGTGCTGGGCGACGTGCTGACCGCGGTGATGGGCGCCTACATCGTGTGGGAAGGCCGCAACCTGGGGATGCCGAAGTGGAAGCTGTGGCGCATGGCCGGCAATGTCGCCTTCGACACGGCGGTGGGCGCGGTGCCGGTGGCAGGCGACCTGGTGGACTTCCTGTTCCGGTCGAACACCCGCAATCTCAGGATCATCAAGCGCCACCTCGACAAGCACCATCCGGCGCAGCGCACGATCGAGGGTTGAGCTATTCCTCCAGCTCGATGTCCCAGTAGAGCCAGTCTCGCCAGGTCTCGTGCAGGTAGCCGGGCGGGAAGCTCTTGCCATGCTGCTGCAATTGCCAGCTTGTCGGCCGGATCGGCTCGACCCTGAGGCGCATCCCCGCGTCCTTCGGGGTGCGCCCGCCCTTCTTCATGTTGCACGGGGCGCAGGCGGTGGCGATGTTCTCCCAGTTCGTCCGCCCGCCCATCCGACGGGGCACCACGTGGTCGAAGGTCAGATGCTGGCCGCTGCCGCAGTACTGGCAGGCAAACCGGTCGCGCAGGAACAGGTTGAAGCGGGTGAAGGCGGGGAATTCCGATGGCCTGACATACTGCCGCAGCGCGATCACGCTGGGGATCTTCATGTCGAGCGAGGGGGAATGCACGCTGCGATCGTAGCTCGCCACGATGTCCACCCGTTCCAGGAACACCGCCTTGATCGCGGTCTGCCACGGCCACAGGCTGAGCGGGTAGTAGGACAGCGGAGTGTAATCGGCGTTGAGCACCAGGGCCGGGCAGCTTTCCAGCCTGCGGGCGGGATCGTCTTCCGGCTGGCGGAAGTGGGCGATGCGGTCGATCAGTTCGGCGTTGAACACGGGTTCGCTCCCTGATTGAGACAGGTGGAGCATTTGCGCATATGAGCGTCAAGCCTGTTACAAACGGCCCATCCACAGGAATATCGGGCGATTCGCGGGGGAAAGGGCGCATGGCGGCCAGCGGTGAAGTGACCCGGTTCGCGCCCAGCCCCAATGGCCCGCTGCATCTTGGCCATGCCCTGTCGGCCATCATCGCCCACGACCTTGCCATGGCTTCGGGCGGGCGTTTCCTGCTGCGGATAGAGGATATCGACGGCGCCCGCTCACGCCCCGAACTGGCCGCCGAGTTTCGCGCCGACCTCGCCTGGCTGGGCCTGTCGTGGGAGGAAGTCCCGGCGCAGAGCAGCCGGGTGGATGCCTACGAGGTCGCTGCCGCCACGCTGGCGGCCATGGGCTTGCTCTACCCCTGCCGCTGCACCCGCGCCGAGGTGGCACAGCGGGCCACAGCAACAGGCCCGGACGGACCGGTCTATCCCGGCACCTGCAGGGCCGATCCGCCGGGACCCGGCGAGGCCGTTGCCTGGCGGCTGGACGTGGACGCGGCCATGGCCCGCTGCAGCCCGCTCACCTGGACCGACATGCTGGCCGGCAAGCAGCAGGCCCGCCCGGACCTCGGCGGCGATGTGGTGCTGGTGCGCAGGGACGCCGATACGCCGGCCTCCTACCATCTGGCCGTGACGCTCGACGATGCCGCCGATGGCGTTACGCTGGTGACCCGCGGCAAGGACCTTTTCGCCGCCACCCACGTCCACCGCCTGCTGCAGGAACTGCTCGGCCTGCCGGTGCCGCGCTGGCACCATCATGCCCTGCTGCTCGACCAGGACGGGCGCAAGCTCGCCAAGCGCCGCAACTCACCCGCACTCGCCGACCGGCGCCGCGCGGGGGAGGATGGGCACGCTCTGGCGCAAATGCTGCGCATGGGCCAATTGCCGGGTGGTATAAGCCTGTCACACTCCCTAGATGGACAACCATGAACTGGTTCCTTGCCCTGGTCCTTGGCGGCCTCATCATCATGGTCGTGGTCTCGCTGGTGCGCGGGATCGTCGCCTTCCTGCAAACCACCAAGCTGGACCTCAACAACCAGCAGGATCCTGCCTATGTCGCGGAGATGCACTCGCGGCAGAACAGGGCCATGTTCGCGCGCGTCAAGTACCAGGCGCTGGCAATCGTGGTCGTTGCCATCATTCTTGCCGTAAACCGCTGATCGCGCAGCGCAGGACGCCACATGGTAAAGCTCAACCGGATCTACACCCGCACCGGTGACGATGGCACGACGGGCCTCGTCGACGGCTCCCGCCTGCCCAAGCACGCCCCGCGCCTCGAAGCGGTTGGCGCGGTGGACGAGGCCAATTGCGCGATTGGCCTTGCCGTGCTGGCGGTCGATGGCGCGGCAGCGGCCGACCTCGTCCGCATCCAGAACGACCTGTTCGACCTCGGCGCCGACCTTGCCACTCCGGGCGAGGATTTCGCCCCTTCGGACATGGTGCTGCGCATCGTGCCCGCGCAGGTGGACTGGCTCGAACAGCGGATCGATGCGGTGAACGAAGGGCTGGCCCCGCTCACCAGCTTCATCCTGCCCGGCGGCAGCGAGGCCTCCGCCCGCCTGCACCTGGCCCGAACTGCCGCGCGCCGTGCCGAACGGACGATGACCACGCTTGCCTCGGCCGAGCCGGTCAACCCGGCGGCGCTGGCCTATATCAACCGCCTGTCGGACTACCTGTTCGTGCTGTCGCGGGCGGTCAACGACGGCGGCGCGGGCGATGTGCTGTGGAAGCCCGGCGCGAACCGCTGAGCCATACGCGGGTGGCAGCTAGGCCTCGCCCGCTTCACGCTTGAAGTGGTAGAGCAGGTCCAGCGCTTCGCGGGGGGTGAGGGCATCGACATCGAGCGCCCGCAGTTCCTCGCGCAGGGTGTCGCCCTGCTCCTCCTCCACCCGGGCAGCGGCGGCAAACAGCGGCAGTTCGCCGAGGCCCGCAGCGATGCCGCCCGTTTCGGCGCGGCCTTTCTCCAGCCGTTCAAGCACCGATTTCGCCCTGGCCACCACCGGCGCGGGTACGCCCGCCAGCCGCGCCACGGCAAGGCCGTAGGAGCGGTCTGCAGCGCCGCGCGCCACTTCGTGCAGTAGCACCAGCTCGCCCTTCCACTCGCTCGCCCGGACATGGTGGAGCGAGAGGGCCGGGCAGGTTTCGGCCAGCATGGCCATCTCGTGATAATGGGTGGCGAACAGGCAACGGCTGCGGTTGGTCTGGTGGATCGCCTCTGCCACGGCCCAGGCCAGCGCCAGCCCGTCATATGTGGAGGTGCCACGCCCGACCTCGTCGAGGATCACGAAGCTCCTCTCGCCCGCCTGCGACAGGATCGCGGCTGTTTCCACCATCTCGACCATGAAGGTGGAGCGGCCCCGCGCGAGGTTATCCGACGCCCCCACGCGGCTGAACAGCCGGTCGACAAGGCCGATCCGCGCGCTGTCTGCCGGCACGAAGCCGCCCGCCTGGGCCAGCAGCACGATCAGGGCATTCTGCCGCAGGAAGGTGGACTTGCCGCCCATGTTCGGCCCGCCCACCAGCCACAGCCGGTCCTCGGTCGAAAGGGCGCAGTCGTTCGCCACGAACCGTTCGCCCGCTTTCGCCAGGGCGGCCTCGACCACCGGGTGCCGCCCGCCGGTGATTTCCAGCACCGGTTCTTCCACGATCGATGGCAGCGTCCATCCGCCCTCGGCAGCGCGCTCGGCCTGCCCGGCGGCAACGTCCAGCCGGGCAAGCGCCGCAGCGGTCGCGGCAATGCGCGTGGTATCGGCAACCACTGCGCCGACCAATTCCTCGAAGTGGGCTTCCTCGGCCGCCAGCGCACGGCCACCCGCTTCGGCAATGCGGGTCGCTTCCTCGTGAAGTTTCAGGGAATTGAACCGCACCGCGCCGGCCATGGTCTGGCGATGGATGAAGCCTGATTCCGGTGCCATCAGGGCATCGGCACGGGCGGCGGGGACCTCGATGAAATAGCCCAGCACGCCGTTGTGGCGGATCTTGAGCGAAGCGATCCCGGTCTCGTCGCGGTAGCGCGCTTCCATCGCGGCAATGGCGCGCCGGGCATTGCCCGAGACCTCGCGCAGTTCGTCGAGCGCGTGGTCATAGCCGCCCGCGACATAGCCGCCCTGGCCACGTTCTGTCGGCGGAGAGGGGACAAGGGCGCGGCCCAGCAGGTCGGTCAGCGCGCCGTGCCCGGTAAGCGCGGGCAGCAATTCGTCGAGCAATGCCGGCCGGTCGCGCCGGGCCACCAGCAGGTCGTGCAGCCTGCGTGCTTCCTCCAGCCCGTCGCGCACCTGGCCAAGGTCGCGCGGGCTGCCGCGCCCGGCAACGATCCGGCCCAGCGCGCGGCCAAGGTCCGGGATCGCCCTGAGCAGGCCCCGCATGTCGGCGCGCAGCAGCGGATCGCGGTGGATCTCGGCTACCAGGGCCAGTCGCTGCTCTATCGCCGCGCGATCGGTCAGCGGGGCGGAAAGGTCCTCGGCCAGCAGCCGCGCCCCGGCGCCGGTCACGCAGCGGTCCACTTCGGCGAGCAGCGACCCGGCCCGCCCGCCGCCCTGCGTTGTCACGATCTCCAGGCTCGCCCGGGTCGCCTCGTCCATGGCCATGAGGCTGGAGGTGGCCCGAACCACCGGCGGCAGCAGCAGCGGCAGCCTGCCACGTCCGGCATGGTCGAGATAGGCCAGGAGCCCGCCCGCCGCCGCCAGCATGGCGCGGCTGAAGCTGCCCATGCCATCGAGCGTGGCAACGCCGTGCACCCGCTTCAGCCGCGCCTCGCCCTCGTCGCTGGCAAATTCCGCCTTCGGGCGGGGGATGGCATCGATGGGAACGCCCTCGAGTCCCTCGGGCACCACCACCTCGCTTGCACCGATGCGGGCAAGGGCAGCGCCAAGGGCAACAGGTTCGCACTCCTCCAGTTCCATGCGCCCGGTGGAGATGTCGCAGGCGGCAATCCCGATGGTGCCGCGCACCTCGCACACGGCAGCCAGCATGTTGGCGCGGCGCGGTTCGAGCAGCGCCTCCTCGGTCAGCGTTCCGGCCGTGACAAAGCGCACGATGTTGCGCGCCACCAGCACCTTGGAGGAAGGGGTTCCCTCGCGCCGGGCGCGCTGCTTCGCCTCCTCCGGCGTCTCGACCTGTTCGGCAATGGCCACGCGGCAGCCGGCACGGATAAGCCGGGCGAGATAGCCTTCGGCCGAGTGCACCGGCACCCCGCACATCGGAATCGGTTCCCCGCCGTGTTCTCCCCGGCTGGTCAGCGCGATATCGAGCACCCCGGCGGCTTTCTTCGCATCATCGAAGAACAGCTCGAAGAAATCGCCCATGCGGTAGAACAGCAGGCAATCGGCCGCTTCCTGCTTGAGCGCGAGGTATTGCTGCATCATCGGGGTTGCGGAACCGGCCATCGTGCGCCGGAGGTAAGCCGTGC
>CAZTED010000145.1:0-6638 GCA_964612175.1 uncultured Sphingomonadaceae bacterium | reverse complement strand
TTGGGGTCCATGTTGGCCTGGACCTTGAAGATGAAGCCGGTCACCTCGTCGCGGGTCGGCTCGATCATGGTGTCGCCGGCCGGTTGCGGACGCGGCGGCGGGGCATAGCAGGCGATCGCGTCGATCAGGTCGACCACACCGAAATTCTTCAGCGCGGATCCGAAGTAGACCGGGGTCAGGTCGCCATTGCGATAGGCCTCCAGGTCGAATTCCGGGTAGCCGATCCTGGCCAGCTCCACTTCCTCGGCCCACTGGTCCGGGATGGGCGCATGCTGGTCCACCTTGCCGAGGAATTCCTTGCTCGGTCCCTCGGGCCGGGCGATCGCGCCGGTGGCAAAGTCCAGCACCCCTTCGAACTGGCCGCCCATGCCG
The DNA here is from genome assembly GCA_964612175.1 of uncultured Sphingomonadaceae bacterium. Taxonomy (GTDB): domain Bacteria; phylum Pseudomonadota; class Alphaproteobacteria; order Sphingomonadales; family Sphingomonadaceae; genus Alteraurantiacibacter. The sequence continues at coordinate 6,266 of CAZTED010000145.1, read as the reverse complement.
ATGGGAAAGGTCTGCGGGCTGACATCCAGCGCCAGCATGTCGGCGATCTCGTCGAGCAACTCGAACACCGGCCTGCCTTCACGGTCCACCTTGTTGACGAAGGTGATGATCGGGACCGAGCGCAGGCGGCAGACCTCGAACAGCTTGCGCGTCTGCGGTTCGATGCCCTTGGCGGCGTCGATCACCATGACGGCGGAATCGACGGCGGTCAGGGTCCGGTAGGTGTCTTCCGAGAAATCCTCGTGCCCCGGCGTGTCGAGCAGGTTGAAGGTGATGCCATCCCGCTCGAAGGTCATCACGGAGCTGGTCACCGAGATGCCGCGCTGCTGCTCGATCTTCATCCAGTCCGACCGGGCGCGCCGCGCCTGCCCGCGCGCCTTGACCTCGCCGGCAAGGTGGATCGCGCCGCCTTGCAGCAGCAGCTTTTCGGTCAGCGTGGTCTTGCCGGCGTCAGGGTGCGAGATGATGGCGAAGGTGCGGCGATTGGAAGTCATTGGTCTGTCTCCTGCCCTCGCCGTAAGCGGGGAGGGGCCGGGGCTGGTCTGTCGGTAAGCGGGGACTGGAAGGTCCGCCGCTAACCGCGCAGTTCCGCCCCCAGCTTTGCCGCAGCGGCAACCACCCTGTCCGAAATCGCCTTCAGGTCTGCATCCTTGAAGCTGGCTTCGCCCGGTTGCAGCGTCACCTCGATGGCGAGCGACTTCATGCCCTCGGGCACGCCCTGGCCTTCGAACAGGTCGAAAATCCGGGCATCGACGATGCTGGCCTTGTCCGCGCCCTTGACGGCACGCAGCAGGTCGCCTGCCGGCAGGGCCTTGGGCACCAGGAAGGCAAAGTCGCGCGTCACCGCCTGCAGGGCCGGCGGAGCATAGGGCGTGCGGGCAAAGCCGGCGGCCTTCCTGGCCGGGATGGCATCGAGGTGGATGCCGAAAGCCACCACCGGTATGTCGATCCCAAAGGCCTTCAGCGTGGCCGGGTGGATCGCGCCGAAGCTGGCAATCGCGTTCTTCGGGCCCAGCCGCAGGGTGGCTGCCTGGCCGGGGTGATAGACATCGCCGATCGGCGCCATCACCATCAGCTTGTCAATCGGCGCGCCCGCCTCGGCCAGAAGCGCCTGGCACAGCGCCTTGGCGTCGAAGGCGTCGAACGGCGCGGCCTTGCCCTGGCTCCAGCCACGGGCCACACGCTCGCCCGCCAGCACACCGACCAACGTCGGATGCTCGCCATCTTCCAGATAGCGGCGACCAATCTCGAACAGGCGCACGCTGGTGGCCCCGCGATCCATGTTCCGCTGCACTGCGGATAGCAAACCGGGCAGCAGCGAGGGACGCATGACCTTCAGGTCCTCGCTGATCGGGTTGTCCAGTACCCAGCGCCCGCCACCCACGGCAGCGGCCTCGCGTTCGGAGATGAACGACCAGGTGACCGCTTCGTTGAGGCCCATTGCCGCCGCTGCCCGGCGCAGGCGGCGCTCCATCTGCTGCTGCGGCGTGGCGGTGGGCCGGGCCACCCCTTCCGCGCGCGGCAGGGGTACGCTGGTGACCTTGTCGATGCCGTGGATGCGGACCACCTCCTCGACGAGGTCGGCCGGGCCTTCCACATCATGGCGACGAAGCGGCACGGTGACCTGCCAGTCATCCGAAACGGTGAAACCGAGCGCTTCGAGAATGCGCCGCTGTTCGGCCTCGTCCACGGCGACGCCGCCGACCTTCTGGGTCATCTCGGGGTCGTAGAGCACCACCTTGGCTACGCTCGGGGGCGTTCCGGCGCGGACCACGTGGCTCGCCTCGCCGCCGCACAACCGCAGGACGAGGCTGGTCAGGCCGTCGAGCCCGCCTTCAAGCCATGCCGGATCCACCCCGCGCTCGAACCGGGTCCGCGCATCTGTGGCAAGGCCCAGCCTGCGCCCGGTCACGCCGATGCTCTCCGGGTTGAAATAGGCGATCTCGAGCAGCACGTCGGTCGTATCCGGCTGCACGCTGGAATGCTCGCCGCCCATGATCCCGGCGATGTCGTGCACGCCATTGTCATCGGCGATCACGGTCATGGTGGAATCGAGCGTATAGGTCTTCTCGTTCAGCGCCAGCACCTGCTCGCCATCCTTGGCGCGCCGGGCAACCACGGGGCCGCTGAGCTTGCCCAGGTCATAGACGTGGGCCGGGCGGCCGAAGGCCAGCATCATGTAGTTGGTGATATCGACCAGCGCGCTGATCGGGCGCTGGCCGGCCGACTTGAGCCGGGCCTGCATCCAATCAGGGCTCGGCCCGTTGGTCACACCCCTGATCACGCGGCCATAGAACGCCGGGCAGCCTTCAGGATCGTCGGTGCGGATTTCCACCGGGCAGGGATAGGTCCCCTCGATCCGGTCGTCGCGCAGCGGCTTCAGTTTGCCGAGGCCGGCCGCGGCAAGGTCGCGGGCAATGCCGTAAACGCCCATGCAGTCGGGCCGGTTGGGCGTGATCGCCACGTCGAACACCGGCGAGGTGCCGTGATAGTCAGCGAACGGCGTGCCGACCGGCGCATCGGCGGGCAGCTCGATGATGCCTTCGTGATCGTCGCCCAGCTCCAGCTCGCGCGTGGAGCACATCATGCCGTTCGATTCCTGGCCGCGAATGGCGCTCTTCTTCAGCACCATGCCGTTGGCCGGCACCACGGCACCTGCAAGGCCGAGCACGCCCTTCATCCCGGCGCGGGCATTGGGTGCGCCGCAAACCACCTGCAGCGGATTGCCGTCTCCTGCATCGACGGTGAGCACCTGCAGCTTGTCAGCATCGGGATGCGGCTTGGCTGTCAGGACATGGGCGACCCGGAAACCCGCCAGCTTGTCGGCCGGATCCTCGATCCCCTCCACTTCGATGCCGATGGCATTGAGCGTGGCCGAGATCTGCGCCACCGAGGCCTCGGTCTCGAGGAAATACTTCAGCCATTCGAGCGAGAACTTCATGGCCGGGCTCCTACGCCTGCTGAAAGCGTCGGCTGGTCATAGGCCGAGAAGCCATAGTGCTGCAGCCAGCGCACATCGCCGTCAAAGAAGGCGCGCAGGTCGTCCATCCCGTACTTCAGCATGGCGAGGCGATCGACGCCAACGCCGAAGGCAAAGCCCTGCCATTCATCGGGATCAAGGCCCGACATCTCGATCACCTTGCGGTTGACCATCCCGCTACCCAGCAGCTCCATCCAGCCATGGCCCGGTTCGTCGCCGCTGCCGCCCAGCACGCGTCGACCATTCTCGATGGCAAAGCCGACATCGACCTCGACCGAGGGTTCGGTGAAAGGGAAATAGCTCGGGCGCAGGCGCAGCACGATGTCCTCGCGCTCGAAGAAGGCCTTGAGGAAGGTCTCCAGCGTCCACTTGAGGTGGCCAAGGTGGATATCGCGGTCGATCACCAGCCCTTCGACCTGGTGGAACATCGGGGTGTGCGTGGCATCGCTGTCGCTGCGGTAGACGCGTCCCGGCGCGATGATCCGTACCGGCGCGCCTTCGGCAAGCATGGTGCGCACCTGCACCGGGCTGGTGTGGGTGCGCAGCAGCATCCGGCCGCCTTTCGGAGCCGCATCGGGGAAATAGAAGGTGTCGTGCATCGCCCGCGCCGGGTGACTTTCGGGCATGTTGAGCGCAGTGAAATTGTACCAGTCGTCCTCGATCTCCGGGCCGGTAGCGACGGCAAAGCCGAGATCGGCGAAGATTTCCGCCAGTTCGTCCATCACCTGGCTGACCGGGTGGACGGTGCCGCGCGGTGCCTGGGGCGCGGGCAGGGTGAGGTCAACGACCTCGGTGGCGAGGCGGGCTTCCAGTTCGGCGGCCTCGAAAGCCTGCTTCCTGCTGGCAAGGGCATCAGCCACCGCTTCGCGCAGGGCCTGGATGGCGGGAGCCTTGGCCTGCCGCTCCTCCGGGCTCATCGCGCCCAGCGTCTTGAGCAGGCCCGAGACGCTGCCCTGCTTGCCCAGCAGGCCAACGCGCAGGGCTTCGAGCGCCGCAAGGTCTGCCGCGGCGGCGATGGCGCCGAGCGCCTCGCTCTTCATGGTTTCGGTATCGGACATGGTTTTCCGGTCGGACAGATGAAAAATGCTGGCGCCTGTTAGCCGCCCTCTGCCCGCCGCCCAAGTCCTAATTGCCTATGCCCGGATGACGGCGGCACCCTGCCCGACATGGCGCAGCACGGTCGGCATCCCGGGCCGCGGCGCGGCGCCCTGGTCGGCCATGCGCTGCGCCATGATCCGATCGAGTATCGGGTGCGGGGCCTCGGCATAGTCCGTGGGCGTCATGCCCATGAAACTGCGGAAATCGCGCACGAAGTGGGCATGGTCGAAGTACTGCTCGTCAAGCGCGCTCGACCAATTGGGGCGCGGCCTGTCCTTGAGCGGGGCGAGCTTGAAGCGCGCCAGGCTGCGCAGGAAGCGCTGGCGGCGCAGCAACAGCTTGGGCGGAAAGCCGAAGTGCCGGCCACACAGCCGTTCGAGCGAGCGCCGGCCCATGTCCAGCCGCGCAGCCAGTGCCTCGACTTGGCCGATGTCGGGATCGCGCAGGGCTGCATGGCAGGCCATGATCCTGGGATCGACCGCCTGCGCGCGGGCATCGGCCCGGAGCAGGTAGGCGTCGATCTGCGCGGCAATATGGTCGGGGTTGGCGCCACCCTGGCGCACGATCCCCAGGATCGGCGCAAACAGGCCCAGCGCATCGACCTGCCCGGCATCGACAATGCGGTCACGCAGCGCGCTCGCATCGAGCGCCACATAACGGGCCCAGCCTGCCGGTTGCAGCCCGAGGCCCCACACCCGCGACCGTCCGAAGCGCAGGGCAATGGCGCGGCTGGTCGGCCCGGTGATCGCGAAAGGCCAGGTCGTGGCCACGGGTTCGGGCGCGATGGCTGCTTGCGGCGGCTGGCCGCTCTGGGTGAAACTCATGGCAGCCCATTCAGGATGCAGGCGGTCCGCGATCACCACATTGTCGGGGCACGATATGGCGAAGGAATAGAGCGCGGTGAAGTAGGGCTGGATGGCATCGGACAGGCGATAGAACCGCACGTCGATGGCGCATTGATCCGGCATCTTGTGCGATTGCTCCCCTGCGACTCGCGATGCCTGCAACCCCTGGCTTTCGCGTCTTGCCTCTCAATGCGCCGGTTACGTTCCGGTTCCCGCAATTGCGCACCAGGGGACAATTGGGTGACAATAGCGTTGGAGAAAATGACAAGTCCGGTCATGTACGGCTGCCGATCTTGCCCGGCGGGCCGGGCGTGCGCCTTAATCCTCCCCACATGACACCAAGCTGTTGGAAAGAGGACCTTTTGATGGGCAAGAAATTTACCAGGCTGGCCGTTCTGGCCGCAAGCGCCATCGCACTGTCGAGCGCACCGGTCAGGGCCGCTGACGAGGAAGTGCAGCTGGTCCGCTGCGAACAGAGCCTCGGCACAGTCGCACTTGTCGACGGGGCGAATGCCGGCTGGCAACAGTGGCAACTGGGCAGCCCGCGCGCCCTGCTGATGCGCATAGCGAGCGAATCCGGCTGCTTCACGCCGCATGCCGGCGGGGTCGAACCTGCCCGCTTCCTGATGACGGCCGTGGCCGGGACCGAGGAAGAGGTCGACCAGGGCATGAACCTGGCCACCAGCGCCGCCACCGAGGCGCTGGTACGCAGCGGTGCTGCCTCCAGCGTGCTGCGCAACGTGCCATTCGGCGGCGCGGCGCTGGGCCTGCTGGGCGGCCTTGGCGGTACCCGCCGAACCGTGGCTGCCGGCCTCACCGTGGTCAGCCCTGCCAACGGACAGCCGCTTGCCGCCGGCACCGGCGCGGTCCGTTCAAGCTCGCTGAACTTCGGCGGCTCGCGCGGCGCCTGGGCGCGCGGGGTAGCCGACAGCACCGGCTATGCCGACAGCCGCGACGGGCAGAAGCTGACCGAGGCCTTCATCATCGCCTTCAACGAAGTGGTGGGCCAGCAGGCCTCGCTGGCGGCCGCGCCGCAGCCCGGCACCGTTGCCGCACAACCAGCCGCTGCTGCGGCCACGGCCAGCGTCGCAGTGGACACGGTCATGCGCACAGCGGCCGCCGCCGATGCTGATGCCGTGCGCTCGCTTCGTGCCGGGACGCAGCTGGTGCCGACCGGCAACCGCGAAGGATTGTGGATCGAAGCCGAGGACAGCTTCGGCACCCGTGGCTGGGTCTCGGTGGAAGACCTCGGCTGAAGCCAAGCGAACCCGGGTTACACGAACCCGGGGCCAAACGAACCTGGCGGCGGCCTGCGGTGTTTCACGACCCTTCACCGCGGGTCG
>CAZTED010000144.1:0-6654 GCA_964612175.1 uncultured Sphingomonadaceae bacterium | reverse complement strand
TGGTGCCGGCCCAGAAGAACTGGTCAACCAGGTAGCCGTGCGCGCCGTGGATCTCCACAGTATCGAAGCCCAGCGTCCGGGCGGCGCGGGCGGCCTTGCCGAATGCGACCACGGTGTCGGCAATCGCTTCCTCGGTCATCGGTTCGCCCACCACCTTACCGGGCTTGAAAAGGCCGCTTGGCGTATCAGGCGGCGGGCGCTGGAACGATGGTTCGGCCCTGACCCCGCCGGTATGCCATATCTGCGGACCCATCTTGCCGCCCGCAGCGTGCACGGCGGCAATCACCTTGGCCCATCCGGCCAACGCCTCTTCTCCGTGGAAGAACGGAATGTGGGCCATGTTACGGCTGGCGGGCCGGTCCACCACGGTTCCTTCCGACAGGATCAGGCCAACTCCGCCCTCCGCACGGCGCCGGTAATAGGCGGCATTGGCATCGCCCGGCACGCCATCGGGCGCCATGTTGCGGGTCATCGGTGCCATCACGATGCGGTTGGACAACTGCAACTTGGGGGAGGTGAACGGCTGGAACAGGACGGCGGTGTCGGTCATCAGGGAAGCTCCGTTGTGCTTTGCGGCACAGAATGGGTGAATCACGCGGCGCACTCAAGGGGCCCTGGGCGCGGTAAGGAATTCCTGTGGCCCTATTGCGAGAACAGCAGGACGCTGCGTCCGCCGCCAGACAGCTCGATTCCATTGGCAGGGGTGCGCACGGCGCGGTCAGCAGCGTCAATCGCTGCCGCGAGTTGCAGCAGGCGGGGATGGATCGGCGTGTCGCAGCTGCGGGGTTCGGGTGGCATCCGGTTGGTGAACAGTACGCCACCTTCCATATCTGTGGCCCAGGACAAGGTGCCGCATTCCTCGTCGAAGCTGATGACCGACGGGACAGCGGAGATGGACAGCGCAACGCCGAAACTCTCGTCAAACGGCTCGCCATCGATACCGGCCACGCGGTATTCACCGGCGAGTTCGTCGATGGTCAGCAGCGGTGGCTGACCTGCAACCGGATCGGCCGGCGCGTCGGGCCCCGCCGCTGCGGTTTGCGCGAGGTCATCGTCGGCGGGCGCAGCGCTGCCGCATCCGGTGGCGAGGAGCGCGAGCGCGGCGATCGTGGTGCGGGCAGCGGGCATGGCTGCAAGGTGGCCCGTAATGACGTCCTGGCGCAAGCCCTTGCCAAGTCGCGCCATCTGTCCTTTTATGCGCAGGTCTACGGGGGGGGGAGTAAAGGCATGAAACGGCTCGGGAAAGTGGCGCTCGCCTGCGTGCTGGCAGCCGCCGCGCTACAACCGGCAGCGGCTGCGGCTCAGGATGGTCCCTCGGCCTACCTGCGGTGCGACGGGCAGCCCAACAACATGACCGACGGGGAGAGCTTCGCCCGCTTCGTCGGCGCGATCACCCTGCTCGGTCTCTTTGCCCCCTCGCCTGAAGCGCCCAACCCGGCTGCGCGCCAGTTCGGCGACGCAGGCGTAGCCGCCTGTACCTCGATCCTCGAAGGCGAGAATGCGGAAGGCAACCCCGTGCGCCGGGTGCCGCTGTTCCTCGGCCGCGCGCTGCACCGGATCGAGGCGAAGGACTACGACGGCGCCATAGCCGACGTGAACCTGGCCCGCGCGGAAGCGGGCGCGGCAGGGCTGGTCGGCAATCCCTACTTCGACCGCTCGATGGGCCTCAGCTTCAACAACATCGAGGCGATGGCGCTGCTGCGGCTGGGCCGGCCGGAAGAGGCGCGAGCCATATCGCTGGGCGCGGCGCTGGCAGCGCCCTACAGCTTCCTGCCGAGCATCTATGCCGACGATTTCTTCGAGTTCCAGGACGAGCTTTCACCCGAGGCGGAGCAGCGGATGGAGATGGCCAGCCGCATCACCCCGACGACGTTGGGCGAACTTGCCGGGCGGCTCGATCGGGTTGGGCGCTTTGCCGATTCGGCGGCGCGCCAGGAAGCGCTGCTGTCGTTCATGGAAACCGACGATGACGAAACACCGCGCCGCGGCGCGCTCAACGCCCGGGCTGCCGTGACCCATGCGCTGGCCGGAAACTGGGAGAGGGCCCGAGAGAGGGCCGCCCGCGCCCGTGCGGCGCTCGAATTGCCGCCGCCCGCCCCCGGCAAGACCGGCGAGGACCCGGCGCCGACAAGCGAACTGCTTGACCTGCTGGGGATTCTCGAAATCGCCAATGCCGGCGACCTTGCTCGCGCGCGGCTCCAATTCGGCGCCCGCTCCCGCTGGAACACGCCCAGCTTCGGCGTGCTGGTGGAAGTGAACCGGCGTCTGCGCGAAGGCGCTGCTCCCGAAGAGCTGACCGGGCTGCTCGCCCAGTCGCCGGAGAACATGATCTCCGAACGGCGCGACGAGGCGCTGGCCCGGCGCGAGCAGGAGGATGGCGACAACCGCACGCTGTGGCGGATGGTAGTGCCCTACGCGAGCATCGAGGACTTCGAGGACCGGGCAAGCGACACCCACCGCCTGGAGAATTCGCGGATGATGTCGGGAACGGCCGACACCAGCGGCTTCCACTTGGTCTTTGCCAGCGGCAACCCGATCACGGCGATCGATTCGATCATGCTGCACACCGCGCTGCAGGCCCGCAGCCGCGGAAAGGAGGGCTTCACTATGTTCCTGGTGCTCGACCGCGGCCTTGCCCGGGCCTTCGTCCGCTTCGTCAACCGCGACGAGGATACCAGCGGAGGCATGCTGTTCATGCCGGCCGAACCGGTAATCGCCGAACTGTCGCAGGTGATCCCGACCCGCGACGAAGTGCGCCAGCGCCAGCGCGAGCGACGCCGGCTCCCCCGCGACCAGGACTGAGGTCACCCGTACCCGGCGCGAACAGCCGCTAGACCTTGCCTAGTCTTCCGGCGCGTTGGCCCGGCGTTGACGTTAACGGCATTACCACTGGCCGAGATGCCGCTGCGCATGACAACCTGCAACCGGCACGAGGAAAGGCGAGGCCAGCGAGGCCATTGGCGGTGTCGCTGCCGATCCCAGTAGACCTTCACCCAGAGCCGCACCGGCCCCCGGCGCCCGGCGCCCGGCGCAAGCGCTTCCCTTCGCGTCACCATGTCAGCCGCTCCCGTCAGCCCGATGGTGCCAGGAAGCTAGGCCTAACGGAGCGGAAGGTCAGCCAAGACATATCGTCACGCTTCGCCGGCCAGCGTGAAGGACAAGGAAAAGCCCCGCCGGATCGCTCCGGCGGGGCTTTCTGTTACCAACCATCAGGCGCCGGCGCGAAGGCTCAGGCCTCGTCACCCTCATCCTTGTCGCCGTCGAGCTCGCTCTCCGGAACGGTGCCGTCATGGTCGGCCGCTTCCGGGTTCAGGTATTCGCCGGCATCGGCATCGAGGCCGTGGGTCTCGCCTTCGACAGCGGCCAGCGGATCGTCACCCATCGCAGCTTCGGGGCCACGCGCCAGTTCGGCCTCATGCTCCTCGGCCGCGGTGCTGGCAGTTGCCACGGCGCTGGCAGTCGCGATCGCATCGTTCATCTTGCGATACTGGGCGCGCAGCGCGGCATCGCGGCTGTTGGCGGTGACGCGCAGGCGGTTGAGCCCGGCGCCGGTGCCTGCCGGGATGAGGCGGCCGACGATGACGTTTTCCTTCAGGCCGATCAGCGAGTCCTTCTTCCCTTCGACCGCCGCCTGCGTCAGCACGCGGGTGGTTTCCTGGAACGAAGCGGCAGAGATGAAGCTGCGGGTCTGCAGGCTCGCCTTGGTGATGCCCAGCAGCACCGGAGTGCCCACGGCATGGCGACCGCCCTTGGCCACCTTGGCGTTCATCTCGTCCATCTCGGTGCGATCGACCTGCTCGCCCGGCAGCAGCGTGGTGTCGCCGCCATCGGTGATCTCGACCTTCTGCAGCATCTGGCGAACGATCACCTCGATGTGCTTGTCGTTGATCTTCACGCCCTGCAGTCGATAGACTTCCTGGATCTCGGCCACGATGTATTCCGCCAGCGCGGCCACACCGAGCACGTCGAGGATGTCGTGCGGGTTGGGCGAGCCCGAGATCAGGGTATCGCCCTTCTTCACGAAGTCGCCTTCCTGCACGTCGATCACCTTGGTCTTGGGGACCAGGTATTCCACGGGATCACCCTCTTCCGGGATGATCGCGATCTTGCGCTTGGCCTTGTAGTCGCGGACGAATTCGATGCGGCCGGAGATCTTGGCGATCACCGCATTGTCCTTGGGCACGCGGGCCTCGAACAGCTCGGCAACACGCGGCAGACCGCCGGTGATGTCGCGCGTCTTGGCGGCTTCGCGCGAAGCACGGGCAAGGATGTCGCCCGCCTGCACTTCCTGCCCGTCCTCGACCGAGAGCGTCGTGCCCGGGGCCAGCATGTAACGCGCAGCCTCGGTCTCGTCGCCCTTCTTGGGACCGGCGGCAGAGCCTTCACCCAACAGGGTCAGGCGCGGACGCAGGTCTTCCTTCTTGGAACGGCCGGCAGCGCGGTATTCGATCACCACGCGCTGGGCGATGCCGGTGGCATCGTCCATCCGCTCTTCCAGCGTCTTGCCTTCCACCAGGTCCTGGTAGCGCACCACGCCCGAGTTTTCGGTGATGATCGGCAGGGTGAACGGATCCCATTCGGCCAGGCGTTCGCCTTCCTTCACGCTGGCGCCGTCCTCGACCATCAGCATGGTACCATAGGGCACGCGGTGGATCGCGCGCTCACGGCCCTCGGCATCGACCACCACCATCTCGCCCGTGCGGGCCAGCGACAGCCGGCGGCCGCGCTTGTCGGTGATGGTCGGCATGTCGCGGTACACGACCTTGCCGTCGGAGATAGCTTCGATGTGGCTGGTTTCGTTGACCTGCGCCGCGCCGCCAATGTGGAACGTGCGCATGGTCAGCTGGGTGCCCGGCTCACCGATCGACTGTGCGGCGATAACGCCCACGGCCTCGCCGATGTTGACCGGGGTACCACGCGCCAGGTCACGGCCATAGCAGGTGCCGCAGACGCCCTGTTCCGCTTCGCAGACCAGCGGTGAACGGATCTTGGCAACCTGCACCTCGGCGTCCTCGATGGCCTTGACCATCGGTTCGTCGACCAGGGTGCCGGCAGTCACGATCACTTCGCCGGTGGCGGCATTGATGATGTCCTCCGCCACGGTGCGGCCAAGGATGCGCTCGCCCAGCGATGCGATCACCGAACCGCCCTGGATGATGGCGCGCATTTCCAGCGCGTTCTCGGTCCCGCAGTTCTCCTCCACGATCACGCAGTCCTGCGACACGTCGACCAGGCGGCGGGTCAGGTAGCCCGAATTCGCCGTCTTGAGCGCGGTGTCGGCCAGGCCCTTGCGGGCGCCGTGGGTGGAGTTGAAGTATTCAAGGACGGTCAGGCCTTCCTTGAAGTTCGAGATGATCGGCGTCTCGATGATCTCGCCCGAAGGCTTGGCCATCAGGCCGCGCATGCCGGCCAGCTGCTTCATCTGCGCCGGCGAACCACGCGCACCGGAGTGGCTCATCATGTAGATCGAGTTGATCGGCTTCTGCCGGCCATGCTCGTCCTTGGGGGTGGCGCGGATCTTGTCCATCATGGCGTTGGCCACCTGGTCGCCACAACGGCTCCAGGCGTCGATCACCTTGTTGTACTTTTCCTGCTGGGTGATGAAGCCGTCCTGGTACTGCTGCTCGTAATCGGCAACCAGCGCCTTGGTCTCCTCGATCAGGCCCACCTTCTCTTCGGGGATGATCATGTCATCCTTGCCGAACGAGATACCGGCCTTGAACGCGTGGCGGAAGCCCAGCGCCATGATGGCGTCGGCGAACAGCACGGTGTCCTTCTGGCCGGTGTGGCGATAGACCTCGTCGATCACGTCGCCGATGTCCTTCTTGGTGAGCAGGCGGTTGACCGTCTCGAAGGGCACCTTGTGGCTCTTGGGCAGGCACTCGCCGATCAGCATGCGGCCCGGCGTGGTGTCCACGCGGCGCATGAAGGTCTTGCCGGCCTCGTCGGTCTGCGGCACGCGGGTGGTGATCTTGGAGTGCAGGGTCACCGCACCCACGTGCAGCGCCTGGTGCACCTCGTTGATGTCGGCCAGGATCTTGCCTTCGCCCGGCTCACCCTCGCGGTCCATCGACAGGTAGTACAGGCCCAGCACCATGTCCTGCGAAGGCACGATGATCGGCTTGCCGTTGGCCGGCGAGAGGATGTTGTTGGTGGACATCATCAGCACGCGCGCTTCCAGCTGGGCTTCCAGCGAGAGCGGCACGTGGACAGCCATCTGGTCACCGTCGAAGTCGGCGTTGAAGGCCGAGCAGACGAGCGGGTGCAGCTGGATCGCCTTGCCTTCGATCAGCACCGGCTCGAAAGCCTGGATGCCGAGGCGGTGGAGCGTGGGTGCGCGGTTGAGCAGCACCGGATGTTCGCGGATCACCTCTTCAAGGATGTCCCAGACTTCCTTGCGTTCCTTCTCGACCCACTTCTTGGCCTGCTTCAGGGTCATCGAAAGACCCTTGGCATCGAGGCGGGCGTAGATGAACGGCTTGAACAGCTCGAGCGCCATCTTCTTGGGCAGGCCGCACTGGTGCAGCTTGAGTTCCGGACCGGTCACGATCACCGAGCGGCCCGAATAGTCGACGCGCTTGCCGAGCAGGTTCTGGCGAAAGCGGCCCTGCTTGCCCTTGAGCATGTCGGACAGCGACTTCAGCGGACGCTTGT
>CAZTED010000143.1:4441-6671 GCA_964612175.1 uncultured Sphingomonadaceae bacterium | reverse complement strand
GGGGCAAGGCTCGCGGCCATGGCCGCAAGGCTGACAACAAGCTTGTTCATGGGCATCCCTCCGGCGCACGAAGCTATTCAGCGTGCGCCGGGGGTCAAGCGGACAATCGTTGTAAATTGTAACAGGATCGGCGGGCGGCCGGTCAGGCCGCCTGCTTCACCTCCGCCACGATCTTGCGGGCCGCGTCGCCCAGGTTGTCGGCGGCCACGATCGGCAGGCCGGAATTGGCGAGGATTTCCTTGCCCAGTTCCACGTTGGTGCCCTCCAGGCGCACCACCAGCGGCACCGACAGGTCCACTTCACGCGCCGCGGCAACAATGCCCTCGGCAATCGTGTCGCAGCGCATGATCCCGCCGAAGATGTTGACGAGGATGCCCTTCACCGCCGGATCGCTGAGGATGATCTTGAAGGCCGCGGTCACCTTCTCCTTGCTGGCGCCGCCGCCGACATCGAGGAAGTTGGCCGGGAACGAGCCATTCAGCTTGATGATGTCCATCGTTGCCATGGCAAGGCCCGCGCCGTTGACCATGCAGCCGATGTCGCCATCCAGCTTGATGTAGGCGAGGTCATACTTGGAGGCCTCGACCTCCATCGGGTCTTCCTCGGTCTCGTCGCGCAGGGCTTCGATGTCCTTGTGGCGGAACAGCGCGTTGGAATCGAAGCTCATCTTGGTGTCGAGCACCAGCAGGTTGCCATCGACCGTTTCGACCAGCGGGTTGATCTCCAGCATGTCGCAATCGAGGCTGGTGAAGGCGGTGTAGAGCTGGCCAGCCAGCTTCTGGGCCTGCTTGTTGAGGTCACCCGACAGCTTGAGCGCGAAGGCCACGGCGCGGCCGTGGTGCGGCATGAAGCCGGTGGCCGGATCGATGGTGATGGTGGTGATCTTCTCGGGCGTATCATGCGCCACGGTCTCGATATCCATGCCGCCTTCGGTCGAGACGATCATGGCGACCCGCCCGCTGGCCCGGTCGACCAGCATCGAAAGGTAGTATTCCGAGGCAATGTCGACGCCGTCGGTCACGTAGAGGCGGTTGACCTGCTTGCCGGCTTCGCCCGTCTGCACGGTGACCAGCGTGTTGCCCAGCATCTCGGTGGCATGGGCCTGGACTTCCTCGATGCTCTTGGCCAGGCGCACGCCGCCCTTGGCATCGGCAGGCAGTTCCTTGAACTTGCCCTTGCCGCGGCCGCCGGCATGGATCTGTGCCTTCACCACGTAAAGCGGGCCGGGCAGCGCCTTTGCGCCGGCAACGGCTTCCTCCACAGTGAGTGCCGCATGGCCGGCGGGGATGCCGATGCCGAACTTCGCCAGCAGTTCCTTGGCCTGGTATTCGTGGATGTTCATCGCGCAGGTGTTCCTTGGGAGAGAGGGAATCTGTCGCAGGCGCTTAAGCATCATCGCGCGAACCTTGCAATGCGTTGCAACGCATTCCAATTCTGCAGGCAATGATAGATCGCATTCGCCTTAGGGACATCTGTGTGGAAGCCGGCCGGATCGCCATGGGCCAGTGGCCCGGCGCCGGCCACGTGGTGGAAAGCTGGCACAAGGGCGATACCAGCCCGGTCTGCGCCGCCGACCTGGAGGTGGACGGCTTCCTGAAGGAGGAGCTGGGCCGCCTCCTCCCTTCCGCCGGCTGGCTATCGGAGGAGACGGCGGACGATCCCTCGCGGCTGGAGAGGGACCTCATCTGGGTGGTCGACCCGATCGATGGCACGCGCGATTTCCTGCGCGGCCGCAGCGGCTGGGCCGTGTCGGTCGCGCTGGTCAGCTCGGGCCGCCCGCTGATCGGCCTGCTCGTCGCTCCGGCGCGCGGCGAGGTGTGGACGGCAACCGCCGGCACCGGGGCGCGGCTCAACGGGGTGGATATCGCGGCAAGCCGGCGGCGCGAGTTTCCAGGCGCAAGGGTGCCGGCCGATTCGCTGGCGCGCGAGGATCAAGACCTGGTGATGGTGGAAAAGCCCAATTCGATCGCGCTCAGGATCGCGATGGTGGCCGATGACCGGGCGGACCTCCTGGCGACCCTGCGTTGGGGTTCGGAATGGGACGTCGCCGCCGCCACGCTTATCGCCCGCGAGGCAGGCGCAAGGGTGACCGACGCTTTCGGCAAGGCGCTTGCCTACAACAAGCCCGACCCGCGCGCTTTCGGCCTGCTGGTCACCGCCCCTGCGATCCATGATGCGGCGGTGGAGCGGCTGGCCGACCGCGCGGCACGATTTTCCAAGGAGTAGGGAG
>CAZTED010000143.1:2200-4341 GCA_964612175.1 uncultured Sphingomonadaceae bacterium | reverse complement strand
GCAGACCGGGAACAGCAGCGAGGAGGAGGGGCCGGATGGCCCCTCCCGATCAATATGCCGCGTCGACGTCCGCCTGGGTTACCGGGGTGATGCGGATCTCCACACGACGGTTCTGCGACCGGCCCGCTTCGGTGGTGTTGTCAGCCACGGGATACTGCTCGCCATAGCCGATCGTCTCGAGACGGGCGCGCGAAACGCCGCGCGAGACGAGGTAGTTGGCGACCGACTCGGCCCGGCGGCGCGACAGGTCGAGGTTATAGGTTTCGCTGCCGGTCGAATCGGTGTGGCCCATCACGTCGATCAGCGAGTTGGGATACTGGATCATGCTCGCCGCCACGTCGTTCAGCACGGTCCGCATGGCCGGGCTGATGGTGGTCGAATCGACGGCGAAGGTGACATCGGGGAAGTTCAGCAGGATGCCGTCGCCGCCGGGGGTCTCGGTCACGTCCACGCCGGTGCCGGCGGTCACTTCCTCCAGCTCGCGGATCTGCTCGTCCATGCGATAGCCGACATAGCCGCCGGCGGCAGCGCCGATGCCTGCGCCCACGATGCGGGCGGTCTTGCCGCCCACCAGTCCGCCCAGGAGGTAGCCAAGGCCGGCCCCGCCGATGCCGCCAATGGCGGTGCGGGAAACGTGCCGTTCACCGGTGTTGGGGTCGGTGACGCAGGCGCTCAGCGACAGGAGCGATACTGCGGCAATGCCTGATACGAAAATGCGCGACTTCATCATGGGATATTCCTCTCTTAATGGCACGGGCACCTGCAGGGCTATGAGCCGGCAAATGAACATTCGCTGGATGTCTAAACGTATGTTGCCCCGGCAGGTTCCGCGCGCGCCGGGCATTAGTCTTAGACTCGCGCGCCAGATGTGCTAGCGCCTGTTGCTCAATGACCGCGTTTCCCTGGCATTACTTCGCCGCGCTAGTCGGGCTGATCGTCCTCAACGGCGTTTTCGCCATGTCAGAGCTGGCGATTGTTTCTGCCCGCCCCGCGCAGCTGCGCGTTGCCGCCGAGAACGGCAGCAAGAGCGCGGAAGTGGCGCTGAAGCTGGCGGCAGAGCCGGGCAAGTTCCTCTCCACAGTGCAGATCGGCATCACCCTGATCGGGATCATCTCGGGCGCGGTCTCGGGCGCCACGCTGGGCGGCCCGGTGGGCGAACGGCTGGAACTGCTTGGCGTGCCGGCCGACTGGGCGGACAACACCGGCTATGTCGTGGTGATCGTGCTGACCACATACTTCAGCCTGGTGGTAGGCGAACTGGTGCCCAAGCAGCTGGCCCTGCGCGCGGCCATGCCGATCGCGCTGGTGATGGCACTGCCGATGGCCATGCTGGCGCGGGTGACCGCCCCCTTTGTATGGCTGCTGGATCGCAGCTCGGCCACGATCCTGCGGCTGCTGGGTGTGCGCCACAAGGGCGAGCATGGTCTCACCGGCGAGGAGCTGCACATGATCCTTGCCGATGCCACCCGCAGCGGCGTGATCGAGGAGCAGGAGCGCGCGATCCTGGCCGGTATCATGAAGCTGGCCGGCAAGCCGGTACGTGAACTGATGACCCCGCGGACCGAACTGGACTGGGTCGATGCCAGCGATGACGAGGCGGAGATCATGCGTGTGATCGCGCAGACGCCGCACTCGCTGCTGCCGGTGGCCGATGGCTCGCCCGACAAGGTGCTGGGCGTGGTCAAGGTGCGCGAGGTTCTGGCGCGGCGCCTGGCGGGCGGCCCGGTGCTGCTGGCCGATCTCATCCACAAGACGGAAGTCGTGCCGGACCAGCTCGATGCCATGGACGCGCTGCGCGCGCTGCAGCAATCGGGCACCCGCATGGCCATGGTCCACGACGAATATGGCCACCTTGATGGCATCGTCACCACGGCGGACCTGCTGGCCGCCATCGCCGGAACATTCGCCAGCCACCAGGACGAGCATGACGAGCCGCTGGTGGTGGAGCGTGACGACGGCTCCTTGCTTGTTGCCGGTTCGCTGCCTGCCGATGCCCTGGCAGAGAGGCTGGGCATAGACCTGCCGGAACAGCGCGAATTCGCGACGGCTGCCGGCTATGTCCTGTTCCAGCTCAAGAAGCTGCCCACCGAAGGCGAGAGCTTCACCGAACAGGGCTGGCGGATCGAGGTGGTCGACATGGA
>CAZTED010000143.1:0-2100 GCA_964612175.1 uncultured Sphingomonadaceae bacterium | reverse complement strand
TGCCGCCTGGCCGTCACCCTCGGGCGCGGCAATGATGGCGCGGGTGGTGAGGCCCTTGTCCACGGTATAGGTATTGGGATCACCCACGGTGGAGCGGATGCTCACTTCGGGCTGGCCGGCGCGTTCCAGCGCGCTGGTTTCCACGGCGCTGCGCGGCTGTTCGGGGAACAGCGCGTCCAGCGCCTGCTGGGCGGCGGTGCCTTCGCCCGGGCGCGGGGCGCCGGGGGCCGGGGGTACCAGCGAGAAATCGGGCGGGATCACCAGCGGCGCCTGGCGCTGCACGGCGAACTCGTCGGGCCGCTCGCGCGAGGCGATCAGGCCGCCGCCGCAGGCCGAAAGCATGGCCGTGGCGCCGATGGCGAGGATGATCCGGGGGGCGTTACGCATTGGTCTTGTCTCCGCGGGTCTCGACCGCATCAGTCTGGCCGTCTTGCGGCTGGTCCTGCTCTGTGGCGGGTTTCTCGCCGATGAACAAGGCGCGGTAAAGCAGAATCACCACCCCGATCGTGATCGCTGCATCCGCGACATTGAAGATCAGGAACGGACGGAAGGTGCCGATGTGGAAATCGGCGAAGTCAACCACGTAGCCATAGCTGTAGCGATCGATGATATTGCCCAGTGCCCCGCCCAGGATCAGCGACAGGCCGGCAATGTCCCATTTCTGCCGTTCGCGCAGGATCCACACGAACACGCCCGCCGCGATCAGCCCGGTCAGCGCCACCAGGGCCCAGCGCATTTCCAGGCTGGTCGCCTCGAACATGCCGAGCGAGACGCCATAGTTGTTGACGCGGGTCAGGTCGAAGAACGGCAGCAGCGGCAGGTGATCGCCCACGTTGGTGAGGCCCAGCACGTCGACCACGTAGTACTTGGTCCACTGGTCGAGCGCGAAGATGACGGCGGCGGCGGCAAGGCCGATGGTGCGAATCTTTGCAATCGGGCTCATTTGGCGGTTTCCGTTTCGGCATCGATCCGGGCGACGACATCATCGCACCGCCCGCACAGCGCGCCGTCCTCGGTCACTTCGGGCAGGTGCCGCCAGCAGCGGCCGCACTTGTGGTGGGTGGTGGGTTGAACCAGAACCGAATCCTCAGTGCCGTTCGCGATGACGCTTGATGAAACTATGCAGATTTCAGCCATATCGACCGAACGGCAGTGAGCCTGCGCTTCCTCATTGCGAACAGTTAGAACGACTTCTGCTTCGAGGCTCGACCGGATGGTCTTGTCACGACGGTAAGGCTCAATTGCTTCATTCACGAGGGTGCGAGCAGTGCGAACGTCATTCCATTTGGTCCGCAAGGCAAACTCATCATTCCCGCCAACCGGCACCAGCGGCCACTCCAGCAGGTGCACGCTTTCCCCGTCGGGATAGCGGGTGCGCCACACTTCCTCTGCCGTGAACACCAGCACCGGGGCGGCATAGCGGATCAGGGCCTGGAACATGGTGTCCAGCACGGTGCGATAGGCGCGGCGCTTCAGGTCTGCCGGGTGGTCGCAATAAAGGCAGTCCTTGCGGATATCGAAGAAGAAGGCCGAAAGGTCCTCGTTGCAGAAATCGACGAGGGCACGAGTATAGGCGTTGAAATCGAAGGTTTCGACCGCCGCCTTCATGCGCGCATCGAGGTCCGCCAGCAGGCTGAGCATGTAGCGCTCCAGCTCGGGCATCTCGTCCAGGCCCACCGCCTCGTCCGGCGTGTAATCGCCCAGCGCGCCCAGGAGGTAGCGGAAGGTGTTGCGCAGCTTGCGGTACTGGTCGGCCACGCCCTTCAGGATTTCCGGGCCGATGCGGTGGTCGGCGGTGTAATCGACCGAGAGCGCCCACAGCCGGATGATGTCTGCGCCGTATTCTTCCATCACCGTCAGCGGGCTGATGGTATTGCCGAGGCTCTTGGACATCTTCATGCCCTTGGCATCCATGGTGAAGCCGTGGGTCAGCACCGCCTTGTAGGGCGCGCGGCCGCGGGTGGCGCAGGATTCGAGCAGGGAGGACTGGAACCAGCCGCGATGCTGGTCAGAGCCTTCGAGGTAGAGGTCGGCGGGCGCCCCTCCGTCGTTCTTCATCAGTTCGGGCCAGGTGCCGCTTTCCAGCACGAAGGCATGGGT
>CAZTED010000142.1:0-6701 GCA_964612175.1 uncultured Sphingomonadaceae bacterium | reverse complement strand
GGCATGGTCACCATGCAGCGGCTTGCCGTGGAAATGGATGCGCGCGCCCACCTTGGCACCGGGCCACGACGCCGGAAATTCCGTTCCGACATGAAGGAGAGCGGGTTCAAGCAGGCGCTCGCCAATCGCGACGGACCCTTTGGCGACAGCATCATCCGCCTGCGTACCGACCGCTAGCCTGATCGGAGGTTACCCATCATGACCGAAGCCACCCCGGCACGCGAAGGGCTGAACATCAGAATCGCGGACGGCATCGCCGTCCTGACCCTCGACCGGCCATCGCATCGCAATGCCATCGACGAGGACAGCGCATCGGAATATGCCGCCTTCTTCCGCGATGCGACCACCAATCCCGATGTCCGCGCCATCGTGGTGACCAGCACAGGGCGGGACTTCAGCGTGGGTGGCGGTCCGCCGGTAAACCCCGGCCCGCCGCCGCGCACTACGCTGGACTACCGTTTCGTTTCACGCCCCCACATCGAAATGTTCCGTGCCATGTGGGAAGTGGAAAAGCCCGTGGTCAGCGCGGTCAACGGTACGGTGGCGGGCGTGGGCTGGTTGCTGGCCCTGCTCGCCGATCTGGTCGTGGCCGCGAAAGGCAGTCGCTGGACCCATGTGTTCATCCGCCGGGTGATGATCCCCCATGCGGGGGATTCCTTCTACCTCCCCCGGATCATCCCCTTCCATCGCCTGAACGAGATCGCCCTGCTGGGTGATGCCGTGACCGCCGATACGCTTAGCGAATGGGGCCTGATCAACCGGCTGGTGGATGGCGATCAGGTGCAGGAAACCGCGATGGACCTGGCCCGCCGCCTGGCCGCCCAGCCCACCCGCAGCCTCGGCCTCGCCAAGCGCCATTACCGGCGGTCGCTCGAAGCGGACTACACCACCATGCTGCGCGAGGAGATGGCGGGGCAGGCGCTCAATACCACCACGGCCGACCGGCAGGAACTGGCCGACGCAGCGAAGGAAGGCCGTCCGCCGCAGTTCCGGGGAGACTGACCGGCCCACGGGATTCGGGCGCGGGTGGTGCGGGTATCAGATGATGCCCGCCTCTTTCAGCCGTGCCTGTTCTTCCGGGGTCACCCCCAGTTCGGCAAGGATATCCGCACTGTGTTCACCCACGGCGGGGGGCGCGATCCGGTAGTCCGGCGGGGAAGCCGACAACCGGTAAGGTGATGCAACCAGCCGCACGCTGCCGAATGCGGGCGACGGCATGTCGAAGAACATGCCGCGGGCGATGGCGTGCTCGTCACGCTCCATGTCCTCGATGTCGTTGATCGGCCCGGCAGACACGGTGGCCGCGTTCAGGATCCGTACCCAGTCCGCACGCGTCTTGCCCTCCAGCGCCGCAGCCACGGCCGCTTTCAGGGCCGGCCGGTTTTGCACGCGGTCGCCATTGCGGGCAAAGCGCGGGTCGGTGATCCATTCCGGGTGGCCCAGCACATTGGCCAGCCGCCCGAACTCGCGATCGTTGAAGGTGGCAATGATGATGTGGCCATCCTCCACCTCGTATACTCCATAAGGCGCGGCACTGGGATGGTCATTGCCGGTGCGGCCCAGCTTGGTCTTGGCATTGAGCCAGCCGGATGCGGAATTCATGAGCGCCGCCGCCTGGGAATCGAACAGCGAGATATCGACATGCTGCCCCTCGCCGGTACGATGGCGATGCTCCAGCGCGGCCAGAACCCCGATTGCGGCATTCATCCCCGCCAGCAGGTCCGCCACGGGAATGCCGACCCGCATTGGGCCAGCCCCGGGCTCGCCATCGGGGTGGCCCGTCACGCTCATCAGTCCGCCCATGCCCTGGATCAGGAAATCATATCCCGACCGGTCGCTGTAGGGGCCGGTCTGGCCAAAGCCGGTGATCGAACAATAGATCAGGCGCGGATTGATCGCCTTGAGATCGGCATAGCCGAGGCCATAGCGGGCAAGAGTGCCGGTGCGGTAGTTCTCGATCAGGATGTCGGCCCCGGCAACCAGGCGGTGCAGCAGCGCCTGCCCCTCTGGCTTCTGGAAGTCGAGCGCCAGCGAGCGCTTGTTGCGATTGACCGACTGGAAATAGGTCGATTCCCCGGGCACATCGTCTTGCGGCTCGCGGAACCATGGCGGGCCAACCCGGCGGCAGTCATCCCCTTCGCCCGGCCGCTCGATCTTGATCACATCCGCCCCGAGGTCGCCCATGATCTGGCCGCTGTAAGGGCCCGCGATCACCCGCGTCATGTCGATTACCCTCAGCCCGGCGAGCGGGCCGCTTGCGGCAGGTCCTGCCATTGTCTCGTGCCCCTCCCCTTGCGAGAACCCCGGCGTTGCGCCCGGGTTCATCGGCCTTGCTCAACCGCTGCCAGCAATCCGGTGTGGTCGTGGATACTGCCATACTGCTTTTCCAGCACCAGCAGCCGCCGGTAATAGTGGCTGATGGCGAATTCGTCGGTCACGCCATAGCCGCCGTGAATCTGGATGCCATTGCGCGATACCGTCCGCCCCGCCAGCCCTGCGACAAGCTTTGCCACCGAGGTAGTCCGGCTGCGGACCGGCGCGGCGGCACCGATATCGCGCAGCGCTGCATAGAGCGCAGAGCGCGCCTGGTAGGACGCCACGAACATGTCGGCAGCGATATGCTGGATTGCCTGGAAGTTGCCGATCGGCTGGCCGAACTGCTGGCGTTCGCGGGCATAGTCGGCAGAAATGCGCACCGTTGCCTCCATCGCGCCGACCGCTTGCGCAACCAGCGCCACGCGGGCACGGTCAAGCGCGGCATCCAGCACGGCCAGCGCCGCATCACCTTGCGCAAGCAGGGCCTCGGCAGGCACGCTGACTTCGGCAAAGTGCAGGTCGGATGCCCGGCTGCCATCCACCAGGGGATAGCTGGTGGCCGCGATTGCACCTGATTGCGCCGGAACAAGGAACAGCGCCGGCGCGCCCTCCAGCTGCGCCAGCACGATGAAATGATCGGCCGAGGGCTCATCGAACACCATGACCTTGTGGCCCTGCAGCACATGGCCGGCAGCTGCTGCCGTGGCGGTCAGCGGAGCGAGGCCGGGGGCCTGCGGATCGGCATGGGCAAGGGCAATGCGCACCGCGCCGGCCGCCACCTTTTCCAGCCAGTCTTGCCGGAGGCCACCCGTCATCGTGGAATCGAGCACGTGGGTAGCAAGGATGCCGGTGCTGACCAGCGGCTCCGTCACCAGCCCCTGGCCCAGTTCCATCATCAGCAAGGCCACGTCTTCCATCGACCCGCCAAGGCCGCCGGCATCTTCCGGCACGGCCAGCGCCAGCCACCCCATCCCGGCCATTGCCGACCACAGCCGGGGATCGACCCCATCGGCAATTTCGCGCCGGTTGCGCCACTGCTCGAGGCCCGTTTCCGCCGCCACGAAACGACGGGCGGTATCGACGAGCATCTGTTGCATTTCGTTGAGTTGAAGATCCATGGCGTGCGCTCAGAGGCCAAGCGCGAGCTTGGCGAGGAGGTTCTTCTGGATTTGCTGCGAGCCGCCATAGATGGTGGAGGCACGCGCCATCATGGCCCGGCTCGTGCGCCCCTGGATCAGGTCCGGCCAGTTCGGATCCCCGGACGGTGGATGCTGGTCCCCGCCATAGTCGCGCAGGGCGTGATCGCCCAGGATGTCGACCTGCAGGCCGGTGATCACCTGTTGCAGTTCCGATCCCTTGACCTTGAGCACCGAGGCACGGGCGGTAAGCGGATAGTCGGATGGTTCTTCCGACAGGACCCGCAGCACCGACCACTCATGCGCTTCGATCTCGGCCGCTGCCACCGCCAGCCGCGCCGCCAGTTGCAAATCCTCTATGGCAGGACGGCCGTTGCGCAGGTGGGTGCGGGCCAGTTCCCGTGTGCGGGCCAGTTCCCGCTTGATCCAGAACACGAACGAGCTGGTCGCGCGTTCGTGGTTGAGCAGGAACTTGGCATAGGTCCAGCCTTCGCCTTCCTGCCCGACGAGGTTTCCGGCGGGGACAACCACGTCCTCCAGGAACACCTCGCAAAGATGCGCCTCGCCGCTGATGTGGCGAATGCGGCGCACCGTGATGCCGGGCGTCGCCAGATCGATCAGCAGGCACGATACGCTGCGCTGCGGCTTGCCGGTGCTGTCTGTCTTGACGAGGCAGAACAGCCAGTCAGCCTCGAAGGCACCGCTGGTCCAGATCTTGGAGCCATTGACGATGTAATTGTCACCCTCGCGCCGCGCCTGGGTGCGCAAGGCGGCAAGGTCCGATCCGGCGCCAGGCTCGGAAAAACCCTGCGCCCAGATTTCGCGTCCGTCACGGATCGGCGCCAGAAAGCGATCGCGCTGCTCCTGCGAACCGAAGGTGTAGAGGACAGGGCCGACCATGTGTGAGCCGATCCAGTTGAATTCGGGCGCGTCTGCCGCATACATCTCGTCCTCGAAGATGAAGCGCTGCAGCGGCGTCCAGTCAGTTCCACCCAGTTCCACCGGCCATGCCGGCACCGACCAGCCCTCGGCATCCAGCGCGGCGATCCAGCGGCGCTGGTCTTCCAGGTTCGACGAGCTGCCCAGAATGCGGCGATGCCGGTCCTGAATGTCTGGCGGCAGGATTTCGGCGATCCTCTTGCGCACCATGCACCGGAACTGCTCGTCACGATCATCTAGCTGCAAGTTCACGGGGCGTTCCTGGCAAGGTCATGCGCATACTGCGCGGCAAGTTTGCAGCGCTAACAAACGGGCGATGATGCCGCCATCTTGTGCCGGTCCCGGCAAGCACAAATCATCGGTGTGATTCAGGCAGACCGGTCAGCCTGCCGGCAACCGCCAGCCCGGCGATCAGGCCGGCAATGCATCCTGTCGAAGATCGGGAGCGCCGTCTGCCACCGGGAACGAGGCGCCGAAGTTCGCCGTCACCTCTTCCTGCATGATGCGGGCAAACTCGGCCTCGTTCTCACGCAGGACGTCGGTCAGGCCGGCAACGCCGATCACGATCCGCTCCTCGTTATCGAACTGGGGAAGGCACTGGGCGATCATGCCGCCGCCCTTGGTTACGCCGTCATAGTTCGACGCCCAGCCCTGGGCACGCACGGCGTTGACCCGCTCCAACAGCGTTGCAAGGCAGACATTGTCGCCCAGTTCGGCATTATGGCGCAGGGCCAGCCGCCTGATGTCGCTGTCCGGCAGGTCAGCCAGCAAGGCAAGCCCGGTGCCCGAACAGACCAGCGGACGCCGGGAACCCTTGACCACGAACATGCGCAGCGCATTGGTTGCCTGCACCACCTCGATGTACTCGGACCATGTCCGGTTGCGGACCGCCAGCACGATGGCCTGGCCGGTACGCATGTTCACCCGCTCCATCAGCCGGGTCAGCGTGCCATCGCGCACGACCGGCCCATTGATCCAGCTGCCCAGCAGGGCAACGCGGGTGGTCGGCCCGAAGGCGCGGGTCTTCGGGTTGAAGTAGAGGTAGCCCATCACCACCATGCTGCGCAGCAGGACAGATGTGCTTGACTGGGGAAGATCGAGCAGTTCCGACACTTCGGACACCAGCGCCTCGCGCCGCAACACGTCGAACAGCTCAAGGATGCGCATCACCCGGCTGGCGGACTTGACCACGCGTTCGGTCTCTTCGTCCTGGCATCCGACGATATTGCCCTCTCCCAGGGCGCGGGACAACCTGCTCAGCTGCATGCGGCATCTCCTTGCCGCTCACCCTAGCGATCGCTAGGTTGACGTCAATAGGCTTCCATCAGGAGCGCCCTCAGGACGCTGCATAAAGCTGGCGCAGCATCTTCTTGTCGATCTTGCCAGTGTTCTGGCGCGGCATGTCGTCGACGAAAACCACCACCTTGGGACACTTGTACCCGGCCAGCTGGGTACGGGCAAAAGCGATGAGGTCTGCTTCCGCCAGGGTTTGCCCGGGATGGAGCAGCACAACGGCGCACACCGTCTCGCCCCACTTGGGGTCGGGCCTGCCGATCACCGCCGACTCGCGAACGGCAGGATGCCGGTCCAGCGCATCCTCCACCTCGCGGGAATAGACATTCTCCCCGCCGGTGATGAGCATGTCCTTCTTGCGGTCGACCAGGAAGACGTAGCCCTGCTCGTCCATGTAGCCCAGGTCGCCGGTCCGGAAGGCGCTCCCGTGCATAGCCTCGCGGGTGGCGTTGTCGTTGTTCCAGTAGCCCCGGAAGTTGTAGGAGTCGTAGATGCACACCTCGCCCACCACGCCGGTAGGGCAGGGATTTCCGTCATCATCGAGGATCGCGCCATCGCATTCAGGCTCGAAATGGCCAACCGAGGCGAGGCGGCGGGTCATGTCCTCCCCGCCATCAAGGCGGACCTCGTGGCGCGGCAGGCGGGAGACACCGCCGCCCTCGGTCGAGCCATAGGCAAGGTAGAAGATCTGGCCAAAGCGCTCCAGCGCACGGCGCAACAGGTCGGTGGGAATGGTGGTTGATGCCAGCATGACCAGTTCGAGCGACGTCAGGTCATAATCATCGATCTGCGGATGATCGAGCAGTGCCTGTACCATCATCGGCACCATGAAGCTGGCATTGATCCTTTCCGCCTGCACCGTTTGCATGAATGTCGTGGGATCGAACGATGTGAGCAGAACCGTCTTGCCGCCAACCCAGTAGCAACCCAGCGATGGGCCGCGTCCGCCGATGTGGAAAGCGGGCGTGATCTGGAGCAGGGACAGTGCCGGGTGATTGGCGGTCGAACGGGCGCTGA
>CAZTED010000141.1:3482-6714 GCA_964612175.1 uncultured Sphingomonadaceae bacterium | reverse complement strand
GATCCCTACAAGGACACCGCCGGTCCGGCCGTCAACCCGATGATCAAGATCACGAACATCGTGGCCCTGCTGCTGCTGGCGGCCCTCGCCTGACACCAGCCAAGGCCCCGTTTCGGGACCGATCGACCCCGCCCGGCGCCTGCCGGGCGGGGTTTTTCTTTACCTTCTCGCTTAAGCTTTCGTTCGCGCGACCGTCCTACAGGTTAACGACCGCTTGCCCGGAGCATCCGTAGAAAGGTTAAGGAACTTGGCCGCATTGGCTCCCTTCGCTGCAACAAACCTTACCGGCGTCATGGCATTCCCTAACGACGATTGCCTGGCCGGAGCGGTGCAGCCGATGGCAGCGCGCGCATGGCGTGAATGCGACAACGAAGCATTCGTGGCGCAATGGGATGAGCTCGCCGCCAGGGCGGCAGAGCCCAACCCGTTCTATGAAAGCTGGTACCTGCTGCCATCGCTGCGGGCACTCGATCCGCAGGGCAAGGTCGAGATCTTGTGCATGGAGCATGGCGGACACCTGGCCGGACTGATGCCGATCCGCCGCCATCCGGCCTATTACGGCTATCCCCTGCCGCACCTGCGTAACTGGGTGCACGACAACTGCTTCTGCGGCATGCCGCTGGTTGCGCCGGGCATGGAGGCGGCGTTCTGGCGTGCGGTGCTGGCATGGTGTGATGCCAATGTACGGACCGGCCTGTTCCTTCACCTGATGCAACTGCCAGCCGGTGGCACGGTGCACGAAGGGCTGGTAGCCAAGCTCGCGCGTACGCGCCGGGCGGCGGCAACCGTGCTGTCGGAAGAACGCGCCATGCTCCGTAGCGACCTGGCGCCAGAGGACTATTACGAGGCTTCGCTGACAGCAAAGAAGCGCAAGGAACTGCGCCGCCAGCATCGCCGGCTGGCCGAGGAAGGCACGCTGGAAGTGGTACGCGAACGCGGCGCAGCCGGCGTGGCGCAATGGGCAGAGCGTTTCCTCGAACTGGAGGCGCGCGGCTGGAAGGGCCGCGCCGGGTCCTCGCTCGCCGCCGATCCGGCCAATGCCGCACTGTTCCACGAGAGCCTGGCCGGGGCTGCCCGGCGTGACCGGCTGGAACGCCTGGCCCTGGTGCTCGACGGGCGTCCGATCGCCATGCTGGCGACCTTCCTCACCCCGCCGGGCGCCTTTTCCTACAAGACCGCCTTCGACGAGGACTTTGCCCGCTACTCCCCCGGCGTGCTGCTGCAGCGCGAGGCGCTCGACCTGATCGAATCCCCCGACGTCGACTGGATCGACAGCTGCGCGGCACCCGACCACGCGATGATCGACCACATCTGGCGCGAACGCCGCCGCGTGGCGCGCCATTCCATAGCCGTCGGCGGACCGCTGCGGCGCCAGCTCTTTTCCCTTCTTTCCCGCCGCGAGACGGGCAAGGCACCCGGAGGCGTCTCGTGATCATCCCCACAAAGCCCCGCAGCGGCGCCACCGCAACGCGCCCGCAGTCGATCTTCACCCCGGGCTCGCGTGCAGATTTCGCTGCGTCCTACCCTGAAGGTGCGCACCGGCTGAACCACGAACTTGGCCCCCACCCGCTGCTGGAGCTGGAAGCCCTGGCTCAGCTTGGCGAGCACCTTCCCAGCGGCAGTGTCGAATACAACCGTGGGGACGTGCCCGTCGGGCTGGAGGGCGAGGCCGCCCGCACCGGCCTGTCCATCGGCGAGACCATCCGTCACGCCGAAACAAGCATGAGCTGGGCCGTGCTCAAGAACGTCGAGCAGGTACCCGCCTATCGCGTTCTGCTGGAAGAACTGCTCGGCGACCTGCGCCCGATCATCGAGCAGCGCACCGGCCGGCTGCTGAAGCCGCAGGCCTTCATCTTCGTATCCAGCCCCGATGCGGTCACCCCCTATCACTTCGATCCGGAACACAACATCCTGCTGCAACTGCGCGGCACCAAGGTGATGACGATCTTCCCGGCGGGCGCAAACCGCTATGCGCCGGACCATGTGCACGAGACCTATCACCGGGGCGGCAAGCGTGAACTGTCCTGGCAGGAATCCTTCATGCGCGAAGGCATGCCATTCCCGCTCGAACCGGGCGAGGCGATCTACGTGCCGGTCATGGCTCCGCATTTTGTCAGGAACGGCCCCACGGTGTCGGTTTCGTTGTCGATTACCTGGCGCAGCGACTGGAGCTTTGAGGAAGCAGATGCCCGTGCTTTCAATGGCTTGCTGCGCAAATGGGGCTTCAGTCCGCGCTCGCCGGCACGGTGGCCCGGGCGCAACACGCTAAAGGCCCTGGCCTGGCGCCTTGTCCGCAAGCTGCCCGGCGGCAATTGACGAACGCCTTCTTGCCGCGCATGGGCGGCAGCATGGCTTCGAACCAGCAACCGAATCCCACGCCCGAGGAACTTGTTGCCGACCTGATGCTGCTGCTCGATCTCGAGCAGCGTGGCGGGGACCTGTTCATCGGTCGCCGCCATCCGGAAGGCACCGGTCGCGTGTACGGCGGCCAGGCGATTGCCCAGGCGCTCGGCGCGGCGCGTCGCACAGTCCCTGCCGAACGCTATACCCATTCGTTGCACGCCTATTTCCTGCGTCCGGGAAGTGACGAGCTTCCGATCGAGTTCCGCGTGAAGCGCGACCTCGACGGGCGCAGCGTTTCAAACCGCCGCGTGGTGGCCAGCCAGCGCGGTGAGCCAATCCTCAACCTCACGGCCAGCTTCCACCTGCCGCAGGAGGGCTTGCACCATCAGGCGGCACAGATGCCCGATGTGCCACCGCCCGAGGATCTGAGGCCCAACTCCGTGGCCTACAAGGAACTTGCCGATACCCTGCCGGACAGTCCCCTGAAACGGCTGCTGCTACGCCCGCGGCCACTGGACGTGCGTTCGGTCGAGCCATTCGAATGGTTCAATCGCGAAAAGCGGGAACCGCGCTCCCACTGCTGGATCAAGACCGTGGCCAGCTTGCCTGACTATCGTCCGATCCACCGGGCGGTGCTGGCCTATGCATCGGATTTCCAGCTGCTTTCCAGCGCCATGCTACCCCACGGCGTGTCAGCGATGATGGGGCAAGTGAAGGCGGCCAGCATCGACCATGCAATCTGGTTCCACCAGGATTTCCGCGCCGACGAATGGCTGCTCTATGCGGCAGAGAGCCCGTGGTCGGGCATGTCACGCGGGTTCGGTCGGGGGCAGATCTTCACCCGCGACGGGCGCCTGGTGGCAAGCGTGGCACAGGAAGGCATGATGCG
>CAZTED010000141.1:0-3382 GCA_964612175.1 uncultured Sphingomonadaceae bacterium | reverse complement strand
TGCGCGCCGATCGCATAGCGGTGGACCTCGTCACGCAGCCGCTGGGCCAGGAACAGCACCGGGGAACTGGTCGGCAGCATCTTCTCGCGCCCGTCGGGGAAATGGAACACCTCGCGCCCCTCGCGCCCGTGATGCGGCCCCTTGGCAATCGCTATCAAGGGCACATCCTCGATTCCCAGCTCCTCCAGCGTGTCGCGCACCGCGCTCATCTGGCCCTTGCCGCCATCGATCAGCACCAGGTCGGGCCACATGCCGTTCTCGCGTTCCGGATCTTCCTCCAGCGCGCGGGAAAAGCGGCGCTGCATGACCTCGCGCATCATGCCGAAGTCGTCGTCGGTCCGGGCGGAGCGGATGTTGAACTTGCGGTACTGGTTCTTGATGAAGCCTTCGGGGCCGGCAACGATCATCGCGCCCACGGCCTTGGCGCCCTGGATGTGGCTGTTGTCGTAAACCTCGATCCGGCGCGGCACCTCGGCCAGTTCGAGGAACTCGGCCAGTTCGCGCAAGGTTCGCGCCTGGGTACCGCTTTCGGCCAGTCGCCGGTCGAGCGCCTCCACGGCGTTGCGGCTGGCCTGCTCCATCAGCCGCCGCCTGTCGCCACGTTGGGGGACGGAGATCTCGACCTTCCTGCCGGCCAGTTCGGCCAGCGCCTTTTCCAGCAGGTCGCGGTCGGGCAACGGGCGGTCGACCAGGATCGTGCGCGGCGGCGGCACTTCCTCGTAGAACTGCATCAGGACGCGGGCCAGCACCTCGTCCTCGGCCACGTCCTGCGTGTGGGTGGGGAAGAAGGCGCGGTGGCCCCAGTTCTGCCCGCCGCGCACGAAGAAACCCTGCACCGCAACCTGCCCGCCCTTGGCAGCCAGCGCAAAGACATCGGCATCGCCCACGCCTTCGGCGTTTACCGCCTGGGTACCCTGGATGAAGGTCGCCGCGCGCAGCCGGTCGCGCAGCATGGCGGCTGTCTCGAAATCCAGCGCTTGTGCCGCCTCGGCCATCTGCCGCTCGATCTTGCGCTGGACCGCATCGCTCTTGCCCGAAAGGAACTCCTTCGCCTCGCCCAGCAGCTCGTCATAGCCGGCCTTGTCGATCCGGCCGACACAGGGGGCCGAGCAGCGCTTGATCTGGTACAGCAGGCACGGCCGGTCGCGCCGGGAAAAGAAGCTGTCGGTGCAGCTGCGCAGCAGGAACAGCTTCTGCAGGGCATTGATCGTGGTGTTGACGCTGCCGGCGCTGGCGAAGGGTCCGTAATAGGCGCCCGAAGCCTTGCGCGCGCCGCGGTGCTTCATGATGCGCGGGAAGTCGTGCCCTTCGCGCAGCAGGATGAAGGGGAAGCTTTTGTCGTCGCGCAGCAGCACGTTGTAGGGCGGGCGGAAGCGCTTGATGAACTGCGCTTCCAGCAGCAGCGCCTCGGCTTCGGAATTGGTGGTGACGATCTCCATGCCGCGCGTCTGGCTGACCATGCGCTGCAGCCGGTTGGTGAGGCCGGTCACCTGGGTATAATTCGCCACCCGGTTCTTCAGCGCCCGCGCCTTGCCAACGTACAGCACATCGCCCCGCGCATCGAGCATGCGGTAGACGCCGGGCAGCGGATTGAGGGTCCTGACCACCTGTCGGATCGCCTCCACCCCCGCCGCCAGATCCGGCTGCGATGAGGCGCCGCGCACGGTATTGGCGGCGCGCTCCTCGTTGAAGCGCTCCTTGCCTCGGGGATCGAACGGGGTTCCGGCGGGGCTATCGGCCATGGCCCACAGATAGGCAGGCTGGGCCAGCGGCACAATCGCCGGACCGAAAGTCTCCATAGGCAATCGTCCCTAGCTGAAAGCCGCGGACATTGGGCCGTCCTGCCTGCCATGAAGACAGCAGCTCCTCTTGAATCGCATGGGCCGGCGAGCGGATTGCTCGGCTGGCTGGGATTTGGTCGCCAGCAGCTGGAGGATGATGGACCGCCCCCGCCCCCGCGCGAGGATGCATCGCGCCAGGCAAGGCGCTACCTGCTCGAACAGCTGAGCATGTTCCTGCTCGACAACGGGCTGGAAGTGACTTCGGAAAACCTCATTACCGCCCACGGCATCTATTCAGGCCTCAACCCCGGCCTGCGCCGCAAGGTCGAGCAGATGCTTGAGCAGAAATGCCTGATCACCCAGGCCTGGCTCGACCGGGCAACGGCGGCCGAAACGATGGACGAGGACCAGTCGGTCAAGCAGCTGGTCAGCCAGCTCGAACAGGGCATCGCCGATTTCTCCCGATCCACCAGCAGCGCCCGGACGGCCACCCGCCGCTATGGCGATGCGCTGGCAGAGCATGTCGGCCAGCTGGAAGCCGCGCCCGATCCGGGTTCGATCATCACCGAGCTGGCCGAATATGCCAGGGCGATGCTCGAACGCTCGCGCAAGGCCGAGGCGGAGCTGCGCCAGTCGGAACAGGAAGCCGCCAGCCTGCGCCGCAACCTCGACCGCGCGCGGCGCGATGCCGAGGTAGATTTCCTGACAGGCCTGCCCAACCGCCGCGCCTTCGAGGCCGCGCTCGACCAGCACCACGCCGAGGCCTCAGAAACCGGCGAGGCGCTGTGCGTGGCCTTCTGCGACATCGACCATTTCAAGGCGGTCAACGACAACCACGGGCATGAAGCAGGCGACCGTATCCTGTGCGTGGTGGCCAAGGCACTGTCCACGATCTCGGACGACAGCTGCCATATTGCCCGCCACGGCGGCGAGGAATTCGTGATGCTGTTTCGCGGCCGCACGCCGGAAGAAGCCTTCGCCATGCTCGACAGTGCGCGCCAGGAGCTGGCTTCCCGCCGGCTGGTCAACCGCCGGACAGAGCAGCCGTTCGGGCAGGTGACCTTCTCTGGCGGCATTGCCGATGTCTTCGCATTTCCCAACCCCCGTGCAGCCCTGGCGGCGGCCGACGAGGCGCTCTACCGCGCCAAGGAAAGCGGGCGGAACCGGATCTGCGTGGCGCAGGAAGGCTTGGAAGCGCACTGAAACGCCCCTAACGGGCGATGATGCAGGACACCTTCGAAGCGATCATCCTGGGCGGCGGCG
This sequence comes from uncultured Sphingomonadaceae bacterium, assembly GCA_964612175.1. GTDB lineage: Bacteria > Pseudomonadota > Alphaproteobacteria > Sphingomonadales > Sphingomonadaceae > Alteraurantiacibacter. The sequence goes on along the minus strand of CAZTED010000141.1, from coordinate 338 downwards.
CTGCCGGCCTGTTCTGCGCGGCTCAGGCCGGGCAGCGCGGGCGCCGCGTGCTGGTGCTGGAAAAGGCTGAGCGCGTCGGCGCCAAGATCCTGATTTCGGGTGGCGGGCGCTGCAACTTTACCAATGTCGGTGCGGGCCCTGCCAACTACCTTTCCGCCAATCCGCATTTCGCCAAGTCTGCGCTCAGCCGCTACACCCCGCGCGATTTTCTGGACATGGTGGAACGGCACGGCATCGCCTGGCACGAGAAGACGCTTGGCCAGCTGTTCTGCGATGGCAGCGCCCGCCAGATCGTCGACATGCTGCTGGACGAGTGCGCGGCGGGGCCAGGCGAAGTG
>CAZTED010000140.1:0-6789 GCA_964612175.1 uncultured Sphingomonadaceae bacterium | reverse complement strand
GGGAAAGCTGGCTGGGGCGGCAGGATTCGAACCTGCGAATGCCGGTACCAAAAACCGGTGCCTTACCACTTGGCGACGCCCCAGCACGAGTGCGCCCATATAGAGCGACTGACTGCGATGGGAAGGGCTTTCTGGGTCTTTCCGGACCGCTGTCAGAGCGTGTCGGGGCGGGTCCTTACCGGGCTGAACAGGCTGCGGTCTTCCACCTTGTCGAAATCGGCGGCACAGTGGCGTTCGGGCATGGCCTGGGTGTTGACCAGCCGCCCGCGGATTGCCGCCGGGCGGGCGTCGATGGCGCGAACCCAGCGGGCGACGTTCTGGTACTCGTCGAGCGAAAGGAACACGTCGCAGCGGTTGTAGGCGCCGTGGAACAGGTTGCCGAGCCAGGTATAGGCGGCGATGTCGGCAATCGTGTAATCGGCCCCGGCCAGGTATTCCGTCTTCGCCAGTTGCTGGTCGGCCACGTCGAACAGGCGCTTGGTTTCCATCGCGTAGCGGTCGATCGGGTACTTGTAGCGTTCGGGGGCGTAGACATAGAAATGGCCGAAGCCGCCGCCCATGAACGGCGCGCTGCCCATCTGCCACATCAGCCAGCTGAAGGTCTCCGCCCGGGCAGGATTCGTCTTGGGGAGCAGAAAATCAAACTTCTCGGCCAGGTGCAGCAGGATCGCGCCGCTCTCGAACACGCGGAAGGGTTCGGGGCCGCTGCGGTCGAGCAGGGCGGGGATCTTGGAATTGGGGTTGAGATCGACAAAGCCCGACCAGAACTGGTCGCCGGCAAAGATGCGGATCTGCCAGGCATCATATTCCGCCTCGCTGAAACCGGCCTCCAGCAGCTCCTCGAACATGATCGTGACCTTCACGCCATTGGGCGTACCCAGCGAATAGAGCTGGAACGGATGCTCGCCCACGGGCAGGGCCTTGTCCTCGCGCGGGCCGGCGGTGGGGCGGTTGATCGCTGAGAACTGCCCGCCGTTGTCCGCATCCACGGTCCATACGCGGGGCGGGGTATAGGTATCGGACATGGGTGCGGCTCTCCTGCGGCAATACGATCTCGGCGCATGATGGTGGCTGGCGGGGCCGGGCTCAAGCAAGCGAAACTTGGCCGGCCTTCCGGTTTTGCTTGTGCGCACTGCCCCGCGCCGTATCACCCCGGTCACCGGGAATGAGGGGAGGGCGATGACTGGAAGCGGGCCATTCGGGCAGTACCTTGACGATCCGGACGCGCTGTTCATGTGGCTCAACCATGCGGTGTTCGGCGTGGCGGCGATGAACCTTGCCAACCGTTCGGGCATTGCCGCGCGGCTGCTGGCAGGCCCTGCCGGGGTGGACGAGCTGGCCATGGTCGCCGGGGTGCCGGCCGGCAGGCTTTCCCGCGTGCTGGCCTATCTCCACGCGCAGGAGGTGATCGGGCGCGATGCCGAGGGGCGATACTGCGCCACCGCGCGCACCGCCGCGATGCACGAGGCGGCGGGCTACTTCGCCAATACCGAGACATCGACCATGGCCGCCTCACGCCTGCTGGATGGCCTGCGCGAGGATCGCGTGCCGTTCGATCTGGCCTTTGGCGAGCCGGTCTTCGCCCACTTTGCCGCCCGGCCGGAGCGCGCCGCGCTGTTCGGCGAGTTCATGGGCTGGATGACACGGCGGGTGACGCGGTTCCTGTTCGCGCAGCATCGTTTCCACCCTTTCGCAACCGTGTGCGACGTGGGCGGTTCGATGGGTGACCTGCTGCTGGCCGTGCTGGCCGAATATCCCGGCACGCGCGGGGTGCTGTTCGACCTGCCCGGCACGGTGGAGATCGCCCGCCCGCTGGTCGCCGCAAGCTCGCTGGCGGACCGGGTGGAGCTTGTCGGCGGCAGCTTCTTCGAAGCGGTGCCGGTGGCCGACCTCTATACCATGAAGCAGATCCTGCACGACTGGGACGATGGCGAGGCGCAGGCGATCCTTGCCAGTGTCCGCCGCGCCATCCCCGCGCATGGCCGGCTGGTGGTGATCGACCACATCCTGTCCGACAAGCCATCGCCCGACGAAGCCCAGGGCACCGACATCGCGATGATGATCTGGGGCAGCGGGCACGAGCGCCGGCTGGGCGAATTCGAAAGCCTGTTTGCCGCCACCGGCTTTGCCATCGACCGCGTTACGCGCAACCCCGCGGGCCACAGCGCGATCGAGGTGGTGCCGGTTTAGGGGGCCACGGGTTCCCACCTGTCGAACCACGCCGCCTGCCCGTGGCGCAATCCGGCATCGTCCACCAGGTTCCAGATCACCGCGTCCACGATGCGGAAGCGGGTGCCGTCCGCCGCGATCCGTATCCCGTTGTAGCCACTGACCACGTCCGCCTTGTCGAGCTGTGCCAGCATGGCCGCGCGCTCCTCGCGCAGGGCGGGCTCGGCGCTGCGATAGCTGGGCAGGCCGATGAACTCCCCCGCCTTCATCCGGAAAAGGGCCAGGGCCTGCGCATTGCCATAGAAGAACAGCGGCGGGTCCTGCGTGCCGTGGGCAACCACGGCGGCAGGCGTGGTCCACAGGTCGCCGCCGGGTGCCAGTTCACGCCCAGTCAGGCGGGCAAAGCTCGCCGCCAGCAGCGCCAGCCGCGCACCCGCGCTCGCTTCCATTTGCGTCCGGTCATCGTGCATCGTGCTTGCGATTAAGCACGATCCTGACCAAGAGGCGAGAGCAAGCAGGAGAGACAGTTTGGCGAATATTCCCGACCTTATCGTGGTAGGTGGCGGCTCTGCCGGGATGGCCATGGCCACGCGGCTGGCGCAAGGCGGCAAGCGGGTGCTGCTGGTGGAAGCGGGCCAGAGCCACCGCGATGTGCGTTCCTATGTCCCGGCGCTGATGGCGGGCATGGTCCACACCCCCCAGTTCGACTGGATGTACCGCGCCGAGCCCGACGCCAGCGTGGGCGGACGGCCCGATGTCTGGCCGGCGGGCAAGCGGCTGGGCGGCGGCAGCGCGATCAACGGCATGATGTTCATCCGTGGGCACCAGTGGGATTATGATCACTGGGCCAGCCTTGGCGCTGCCGGCTGGGACTATGCCAGCGTGCTGCCCTTCTTCCGCCGGATGGAGGACAACGAGCGCGGCGCCGATGAATGGCGCGGCACCGGCGGGCCGATTGCCGTGTCCGAAGTGCGCAGCACCTATGGCGTGACGGCTGACTGGATCACCGCGGTCACACAGGCGGGCTATCCCCGCTCTCCCGACCTCAACGGCCAGCACAACGAAGGGGTCGATGCCATCCAGCTGTCGCAGAGAAACGGCCTGCGCTCGTCCAGCGCTGCCGGTTACCTGAAGGACAAGCCGCTGGGTCTCGACATCATGCTCGAAGCCCAGGTGCTCAAGATCGAGCTGGCCGATGGCCGCGCCACCGGGATCACCGTGCGGCGCGGGGGCGAGGTTCTGACGCTGGCGGCAAGGGATGGCGTGGTGCTGTGCGCCGGTGCGCTCAATTCCCCGCGCCTGCTGATGCTGTCGGGCATCGGCCCGGCAGAGCACCTGCGCGATCACGGCATTGCCGTGGCGGTCGATGCGCCGGGGGTGGGGCAGAACCTGCAGGAGCATCCGGGCGTCCACCTGGTGAACGAGGTTGCCGCCCATACCCTCAACGATGACAGCCGCGGCATTGCAGGGTTCAAGAGCCTGCTGGCCTTCCTGTTCGCCCGGTCGGGGGCGCTCACCACCGGGATCGGCCATGCCCAGGCCTTCGTGAAGAGCCGCGCGGGGCTGGAAGTGCCCAACCTGCAGCTCGCCTTCAGCGCCTTTGCCTTCGACGTGACGCCAACCGGCAACCTGGCGCTGCGCAAGGAAAGCTCCGTCTCCACCTTCATCGCGCTGATGCGGCCGGAAGCGCGCGGGCGACTTTCGCTGCGCAGCCAGGATCCCGACGCGCCGCCGCTGATCGAGCACCAGTTGCTGGGAGAGGAAGAGGACGCGGCGCAACTGGTCGAAGGCCTGCAGATCGCGCGCGCCATCATGGGCCAGCCGGCCATCGCGCCGCTGGTGACAAAGGAGGTCCGCCCCGGCCCCGACTGCGCCAGCGCACAGGCGCTGCGCGGCTATGTCGGCCTGGCGACGATCCCGATGTATCATCCGGTGGGCACGGTGAAGATGGGCGCGGCGGATGACCTGTCCGCCCCGCTTACCGCCGATTGCCGGGTCAAGGGCGTGGAGGGGCTGTGGGTGGCCGATGCCTCGATCATGCCCACCATCCCGCAGGGCAATACCAATGCGACCTCCATCATGATCGGCGAGCGGGCGAGCGCGCTGGTGCTGGAAGCGCTGGGGTAAGGCCGGTTCCTGCCCGGTTCGCGTCCGGCCTGTGACATGGCTGTAATGCAGCCGTCACATTGCTCAGCTTGGGGAAGGGGAGAGGCACGGCATCGAGTCGCGCCGCAAACCGGAACGCCGTCCCTTGCGCAAAGCCGTGATCATTGCCGCTGTCCTTTCGCTCGCCGCCCCAGTGGCCGCGCAGGCTGGCGAGGTGGCGGGCACCGTCTATGACGCGCGCGGCCGGGCGGCAGCGGGCGTTGAACTGACGCTGGACGGGCAAGCAGTGGTGAGCGGGGCCGATGGCTCCTATCGTTTTGCCGATGTCGCCGCCGGTGATCACCAGGTCATGGCCGGATCGCAGCGGGTGGCGGTTGCTGTTGCTGCAACCGGCGAGACGCGGCGCAACATCGTGCTCCTCTCGCGCTCGGCCCGTACTGCGGTTACTGGCGCCATGGCACAGCCTGCCGATACCGACGCCGCGCTGGCCCGGGCGATGCAGCTGGCCGATGCCATGCTGGCCGAAGCAGCCCGCCTGCCCGAACGGCGCCTGCCCGAAATCGACGGCTGAGGCTCAGGCGGCCTGCTCAGGCAGGACAGCGCGCCTGACACATCCCTTCGGCAAGATCATCGGCGCGCAACAGCCTGACCATCAGGCCAGGCCTGGCATCACAGCCGCATCACCCAGCCGTGGCGATCCTCGGTGGTGCCGCGCTGGATATCGACCAGCTTCTGCTTGAGCTTGCCTGTCAGCTGGCCGGGGCCACCGCTGCCGATGCTGAAATCGTGCGCCCGTCCGGCCACGCGGCCCACCGGGGTGACCACTGCCGCCGTGCCGCAGGCGAAGGTTTCCACCAGGCGGCCGGAGGCGGAATCGTCGCGCCACTGGTCGATCGAATAGCGCTCCTCGCGCACGGCAAGGCCTTCCTCGCGCGCCAGCGTCAGCAGGCTGTCGCGGGTAATGCCGGGCAGGATCGTGCCGTTGAGCGGCGGCGTCAGGATGCTGCCGTCGTCGAACACGAAGAACAGGTTCATGCCGCCCAGTTCCTCGATCCAGCGGCGCTCTGCCGCGTCGAGGAAGACCACCTGGTCATGGCCATTGGCAAAGGCTTCTCCGGTGGGCACGAGGCTTGCGGCATAGTTGCCGCCGCACTTGGCAGCGCCGGTACCGCCGGGTGCGGCGCGGGTGTAGTCGCTCACCCACACGCTCACCGCCGGTGCGCCGGACTTGAAGTAGTTGCCGGCGGGGCTGAGGATCACCACGAACTTGTATTGCTTGGCCGGGCGCACGCCCAGGAAGGGCTCGCTGGCGAACATGAAGGGGCGGATGTAGAGCGATCCGCCTTCAACCTGCGGGAACCAGTCGGCATCGGCCAGAACCAGCTGTCGCACGCTTTCGATGAACAGGTCCTCGGGGATTTCCGGCATGGCGAGGCGACGCGCCGATGCGTTGAAGCGCTGCGCATTCTGGTCCGGCCGGAACAGGGCCATTGCGCCATCGGCCAGGCGATAGGCCTTCAGCCCCTCGAAGATTTCCTGCGCATAGTGCAATACGCTCGCCGCCGGATCGAGCGGGATCGGCCCGCGCGGCCCCAGCGTGGCATTGTGCCAGCCTTCGCCTTCCACATAGTCGATCACCACCATGTGATCGGTGAACACCTTGCCGAAGCCGGGATCGGCAATCGCGGCCGCGCGCACATCGGGTGCGGCGGGGGCAGGGTGGGCGATGCGGGCAATCGAGGGGGCAGGCTTTTCGGCGAGAGTCGCCATCTGGGGGAATCCTTGGCTCAGTCGTGATGTGCGACTTATATTATTTCAATTTTTGAGGCGATAGAGTAATTATGATAAAGTATTTCGTCTTCCTGCTACCCTGCTAGCGGGCATTGCGGGCAAGGGGAAGGGGGCCGGTGGTCCGGGTGCAAGACACGCTGTCAGACATGGTGCCCGTCCCGTTGCCAGTCTGCGTTCTGGACATGATCGCTACAGGGTGCAGGATGGTGCGGGGGTCGACCCGAGAATCGAGCATGGAGGGAATGATGGCAGACGAAAATGACAAGGCTGTCGCCGCGAAGAAGGAAGCCGAGGCGATTGCCGCCAAAAAGGCTGCCGAAGCCAAGGCTGCGGCCGCGAAGAAATAGGGCGATACGGGGTGGGATAGCCGGCGCTGGAAGCGGGTACCCCGCACCGGTCCGGAAGCTTCAATTCTGACTGTGAAAAAGAATTTTACAAGGCTTGAATTGTGCAGCGCAACGATTCACATTCCACCTCAAGGCCAGCGGTTCTCGCGGTCTTCGCCCCCGGTGAAACGGCCCCGAAAGGGTAAGGGTGTTGGCTCAAAAGCGCGAAAGGAGGTGATCCGATGTCTCATGGTTCAGCAGGGAGGTCGGTAAGTTTCCGCACGGAGCATTATCGGTTCTGATTTATCGAACCGGTAGAGGCTACGTGGGCGGCACTTCCGGCCGCTGACCATGCGAAAGGCGATCCTGCGATACGCGGGGTCGCCTTTCTCATTTC
>CAZTED010000139.1:0-6837 GCA_964612175.1 uncultured Sphingomonadaceae bacterium | reverse complement strand
GCGTGCCGGGTAAGGTCGGCGCTGGTGCGCAGCATCCAGCCGCGCGCCACGCACTTGTCGGCGCCTGTCAGCCGCAAGACGGCCTCTTCCACCTCGCGCTCGTACAGTTCCTGGACGCTGGGCTTGTCGTGGAAATCGGTGACCTTGCTGGGCACCCTGGCGATCATGAAGCCGTGGGTATCCAGCGTGAAATGGTCGCGGATGGGCATGCCATCGCGGATCGTCACTTCGTGGTCGGAATATGTGCCGGTGTTGATCTCGCGCCCCTGGCTGACATAGCGGCGGGTGACGAAATCACCCTCGTCGACATAGCGCATCGTGGCCCGCACTTCGCGCGCGCCGTCTTCCACATCGGGTTTCACCTGCGTCGCCATGTCTCTCACACCCTCTTCCCCGCCGCGCCTTGTTCGCGACTCTATCAGTCGTTAGGGTTGTGCCACGCACCGCTGCCGGGATGCAAGCATCGCGGCCAGAATGGCGGGCACCAGGAGAGAGGGAGACACGCATGAGCGCGCAACCGCAGGCATTCCTGCCGCCGACCGTGGACGATACCGCCATCTGGGACATCTGGCTCAGCCAGTTCCGCCTGCCGGTGGTCCACGTCAACGTCGAGGTCGGCACCTTTGCCGCGCTGGCGGAAGAGCCGCGCACCTGCGAGGCGCTGGCCGCGCGGCTGTCGGTCGATGCGCGGGCGCTCGCCATGCACCTGGCTGCCCTGTGCACCATGGGATTGGCGGAAAAGCGGCTTGGCCTGTGGCGCGCAACCCATCTCACCCGCACCTGGCTCCACCCGGAAGGCGAAGGCTACTGGGGCAGTTTCTGCCAGCGGATCAATACCAACGCCCTGCTGCACGACCAGTTGCTGGAATCGCTGAAGACCGGCAGGCGCCCGGGCGATCCAGAGGACGGCGTCGGCAATGCCCCCCGCCCGGCCGAATGGGAGCGCGGGCACATGACCGCCGAGGCCGCGCACGGCATCGCCACCTTCATGCACGCCCACAGCCAGGCCCCGGCGCTGGGCGCAGCGCAGCAGCCGGTGTTCGGCACGCTGACCCGGCTGATGGACGTGGGCTGCGGCTCGGGCGTCTACGGCATCGAGATCGCCCGCGCCCACCCGGGCCTTGAGGTGGTTCTGATGGACCTCATGGAAATGGCCGCCGAGGCGCAGCACTTCGTCGATCGCGCCGGCGTGGGCGCGCAGGTGAGCACGGCCGGGGTCAACATGTTTACCCAGGAATGGCCGCGCGGGGCCGATGGCCACTTCTTCTCCAACGTCTTCCACGACTGGTCGGACGAGACCTGCCGCCTGCTCGCCCGCCGCAGTTTCGAGGCGCTGCCATCGGGCGGGCGCATCTTCCTGAACGAGATCCTGATGGACGACGAGGGCACCGGCCCCTTCCCCGCCGCCGCCTTCAGCCTGCTGATGCTGGTCGGCACGCTGGGCAAGCAGTATTCGTTGGCCGAATTCCGCGACATCCTGGAGAGCGCAGGCTTCACCGATGTGCAGGCCGAGCGGACCGGCGGCGGCTATTATTCGCTGGTCAGCGCGGTGAAGCCCTGATCTTCAGCCCGGGTTCAGCGCAGCCGGGCCTATGGTGGCAGCGCTTGCCAAACTTGCGGCGCCTGGGCGCACATGGCACCTTGGCCCGCACGAGAAGGGACAGGACCATGCCTTTGACCCCGATGCGACAATGGACAGGCGCTGCTTGCGCCTTGCTGCTGGCCGCTACCCTGGCCTCCGGTGCAAGCGCACAAGCGCCCGCCGAGCTGACATTTGAGGAGCTCGATGCCCTGTCGGACCTTGCCACCGATGAGGCGGGCGGCCTCGCCTTTGCCCGGGAACTCGCCGATGGCGGGCGCTACCTCGAAGCCCTGGCGGCGATCGAACGGGTGCTGGCCAGCCATCCCCGATCGCCCGAAGGCCTGCTGCTGCACGCGCGCTACCTGTGCCTGATCGACGATCCGCAAGGCGGCCTGGTGGAAATGCAGGTGCTGCGCGAGCGTGATCACGATCCGGCCGAACTGGCCGCCACGCGCGCGACCTGCGAAGCGCGGCAAGGAGACTGAGCCATGATCCGCCAATCAGCCATGATCACAAGCACCAAGGCCCTTGCCGCCTTGCTGCTTGCCTCTGCCGCCATGCCTGCCGCCGCGCAGGATCGGGTGGAAGTGGGCAATGTGGCCAGCGTGGCGGGCGAGGTGCGCCTTGCCATCGGGGCCGCGGGCCAGCCGCGCGCGGCACAGCGCCGCCAGCGCGTGGCCTGGGGCGACCGGATAGAAACCGGGCGGGAATCGCAGGCGCAGATCCTGCTGCTTGACCGGACGACCTTCGGCATCGGCGCCCGCAGCCGGGTAACGATCGACCGCTATGTCTATGATCCGGATGCCGGGCGATCCCTGCTGGCCACGCTGGCGCGCGGCGCGCTGCGGTTCTTCTCCGGTCGCCCGGCAACCGGCAACAACACCGAACTGCAGACGCCTGCGGGCCGCATCGGCATCCGTGGCACCGCGCTCGACCTCCTGGTGGGAGAACACGCCCGCGAGATCGGGCGCAACGAAGGCGCGGTCACGCGCGGCGGGATCGATCCGGAGGAAGCCACGCTGGTGGTGCTGCGCGGCCCCGGCCAGGACACGCTGGGCGGCCTCACCCCCGGCCTTGCCGAAGTGACCTCCGGCGGAGTGACCGTGGTGCTTGACCAACCCGGCCAGGCCGCCTTCATCCCGCGTGCCGGTGCTGCCCCCATCGGGCCGTTCCGGATCAGCGATGCCGGGCTTGCCCGCGTTCAGGCACGGATGAGCCCTGCCGTGGCCGAAGCGCGCGGCGGTGACAGCTTCCTCGACAATGTGCTGCCGGTGGCAGTGGGCGCCGCTGCCGTGGTTGGCGCGGCCATCCTGCTGTCCGACGATGACGACAGGCAATCCCCCACCGGCACCAGCGGCACAAGCGTAACCGGCGGGCAGGACAATGGCCCGCCGCCGCCCGGCACGAGTTCCACAGCCCCGACAAGCCCGAACAATCCCGCTGGCAACCCGCAGGCTCTCTAGGCCCCAGACCCTTCAAGCTACGGGCAGCGGCTCTGCCCTGCTCACTTCTCGGTTGCGGTATAGACGCCATCCCAGCCCGGCCCCGGAGGCGCGAGCCGGAGCTGCGCCACCCGCTGGCGATAGAGGCTGGCAAGGCCTTCGATCCCCAGTGCGGCGTAATCCGCCGCTGACGCATCCAGCAGCCGCACGGCCTCGTCCCAGTCCTGCGCGCGATAGGCCGCCAGCATCGCGGCATGATTGTGCGCAAGGCGGACGAAGGCGGGGTCCGCCAGCAGCCGCGCATCGCCCAGCAAGGCATGCGGCCGGGCCGGCTCCTCGCGGCCCACCACGCGCACCAGGTCCAGTTCCAGCAGGGCAAATTCGCCTGCCAGCCGCGCCGCCATTGCCTCGCCCACGGCGATCGGCACGCCATACAGTTTGGTCAGCCCTTCCAGCCGGGAAGCGACATTGACCGTATCGCCGATCAGCGAATAGCTGAGCCGCTGGCGCGAACCCATGTTGCCCACGCAGGCCAGCCCCGCGTTGAGGCCGATGCCGATCTTGACCTCGCCCGGCCAGACCACGCCAGGCTTGCCCGGCATCTCGGCATTGAGCACGCGCATCTGCCCGACCATTTCCAGTGCCGCCCGGGCCGCGTTGGCGTGGTGATCGGGATCGTCCAGCGGGGCGTTCCAGAAGGCCAGGATGGCATCGCCGATATACTTGTCCAGCGTTGCCTTGTGGGCCAGCAGCACCTCGCTCATGGGCGTCAGGAAGGTGATCAGGAAGTCGATCACCTGGCGCGGGGAAAGCTGCTCGGATATGCGGCTGAAGCCGCGGATGTCGGCCATCAGCACGCTCATGTCGCGCTCCTCGCCGCCAAGTTCCAGGCTGCCCGGATCGGCCGCGATGCGCCGGACCATCTCGGGCGAGAGATAGCGGTCGAAGGCGGCATGGATGTGCCTGCGCTGCCGCTCCTCGCGCCAGAAGGCGGCCAGCGTCTCCACCACATAGATCGCCACGATGGCGAGTACCGGCCAGGTGGGATCAAGCAGGTAGGACATGTGCACAAAACCGGTCCATGCCCCCCATGCGATCAGGGCGACTGCTCCCAGCGCGGCCACGGCGCCCCACAGCGCCCCGAGGCGCGGCAGCAGCAGGGCCAGGGCCAGCCCGGCGACAAGCGCCAGCAGCACTTCCAGCCCGAAGGCCCAGTCCGGGCGTACCAGGAAATCGCCGTCGAGGATCTGCGCCACGGCGGCGGCGTGGACGTTGACCCCGGCGGTGCGTTCGCTGAGCGGGGTGGAAACCAGGTCCTGCAGGCCCGCCGCGCTACCGCCGATGAACACCACCTTCCCCGCAACGGCGCGGGCAAGATCGGAATCGGACATGGCGCCGGTGATGATCGGCCATGCCGGCAGGGTCGCCTGGCTGGCCGGATCGGGGAAGTGCACCCAGACCTCGCCCGCCTCGTCCACCGGGATCTCGCGCGTGCCTTGCGGGCCGGTCAGCCGCACCGCCACGGCGGCAGAGGCGCCGGGCGTCACCTCGCCGGTGCCATCGCTCGCCAGCAGGGCCGGCGAATCCGCGTCGAGCGCAAGCCGCAGCGCCTCCAGTCCCAGCGAGGGCACGGGCACGCCCCGGTGCAGCGCCACCAGCGGCACCCGCCGCACGATGCCGTCGCGATCGCCCTCGCGGCTGACGAAGCCGTTGCCTGCCGCCGCGGCCTCCAGCACCGGCAAGGGCTGCAGCGATCCCTCGTAGGAATGGAGGTAGGCCACCGGCAGGGAGCCGAACACGGCGATGCCCGCCTTGGGCTCGAAATCCCGGCCGATCGGATGGCGGTCGAGGAATGTCCCGGCCACCACCGGCACGCCGGCAAAGCTTTCCGCCAGCAGCGCGTCATGGCCCGGCAGTCCGGCAAGCGCCGCCCCCGCCTCGCCCAGCCGCCCGGCCAGCACCTCGGGCGAGGTGCGGTCGGCCTCGGAGAAGACGATGTCGAAGGCCACCACGTCCGCCCCCGCCTCGCCCAGCCGGCGGGTGAGGGTGGCAAGGTCGGTGCGGGGCCAGGGCCACTGGCCGAGCCGCGCGATCGAGGGCTCGTCGATGTCGATCACCACCACGCTTCCCGCCCCATCTGCGGGCACGCGGGGCGCGGCGACCTGGTAGCTGTCGAACACCGCCAGCCGCATCCGCTGGGCCGGCGCGGGATCGGTGAAGGCGAGCAGCAGCACGAGCGCCAGCACCGCCAGCCCCGCCGCCGCCGGGCCGAGCCGGTCAAGGCCCAGGTGCCGCACCATTGCTTCGAAGCCGCCCGCCATCCTCGCCCCTTTCGCCGCGGCAGACTAGGCGTTCCGGGCGGCGCGGCAAGAACTTAGGCGCAAATACGCACCCGCGCATAAGGCCCGCGCCAACAGCGCCCGTGGCAAGGCGTTGCGTCAACCCTCCCACGGAAAGCCCGCGCCGTCATGCCCATCCCCCCTTGCGCCCGCCGCCTCATCACCGACCAGCGCGGCGCCACCGCGGTGGAATATGCCCTGGTCGCAGCCCTGATCGCGGTGGCCGCCGCCGGGGCCTTCATCGCGCTGGGTAACGAGGTGCAGACCTCCTACGGCGAGATCGAGAGCGAGGTGGACGCAGCTAACGACTAGGCCCCCTTTCCTACAGGCCGAACCATGCGCCACCCCGGCAGGTCCCCCTCCCCGCCACGGAACGCGCAGCATGGCCGACCCCGACCCCGAAGACACCCGCGACCCCCGCCCCGCCCGCACCCTGCCCGCCTTCACCCCGGTCCCCCGGCTGAAGGAGCGATCGAACGGCTGGAGCCCCGCCGTCCAGCTCGCCTTTATCGAGGCGCTGGCCGAGACCGGCAGCGTCAATGCCGCCTGCCGCCGGGTCAGGCGCACCACCGTTGGCGCCTACCTGCTGCGCCGCCACCCGGAGGCCGAGAGCTTCCGCCGCGCGTGGGAGGCCGCGCTCGACATCGGCATCCAGCGGATCGAGGACGTGGCCATGGACCGCGCCCTCAACGGCGTGGAGGTGCCCGTCTATTCCTATGGCAAGCTGGTGGGCACCCGCACCGTCTATAACGACCGGCTGCTGATGTTCATGCTGAGGAACCGCTCCCCCACCCGCTTTGCCGATGGCCGGGCCAAAGGCATGAACGCGCTGGACCGCCAGACGCTGGCCCGCCTGAAACGCGAATGGCGCCGCGAATGGGAACACGAACGCGCCATCCTCGACCACGAGGAGAGCGAAAGCGTGCTCCACGAACTCAACGCCCGGCTGGACGCGATGCGGCTGCGCGAGGAGGAGCTCGCCCGCATCATGGCTGAAGACGCCGAGGCCGCCCTTGACCACGCCGACGACGAGGAACCCCAGGGCCCCACGCCCGAACAACTGCGCAAGTTGCCGGGCTACAAGCCGCCGGTGGAACCCGACGAGCGCGGCTGGCGGATGAACATCAGGGGCGAGCGGTGGCAGGAGTGAGGGGGCAGCCCGCCCACCACGCCGCCGCCGCCCTGCCCGTCAGCCCTTGCGCTTCTTGCGCGCGGCATAGCGCTCGTCACGCGCTTGCTTCAGCTGTGCAGCCGTAGGCAGGGACGGCGCAGGAACGGCAGCGGCCGCCGCCTTGTCAGCCTTGGCCTGGGCAATCGCCGCCTTGCGCGCGGCGCTCTTCTGAGCCTGCGCAGCTTCCTTGGCCGCCTGCGCAGCCTTGCGCTGGGCCACCACGGCCTCGTCCACGGGCGCACGATTGGCGAGCATCTGCAACGCCTTCTCCCGCGCTGCCCGCGCCCGCGCGGTGCGATCGTC
>CAZTED010000138.1:0-6839 GCA_964612175.1 uncultured Sphingomonadaceae bacterium | reverse complement strand
ACCAGTCGTCGGTGACCGGCTCCGGCACCAGCGCTTCGTCCTGCGGGTCGAGCATTTCATCGGCCGGATCGTAGGGTTCGGGCTCCATGTCCTGCATCGGCGGCGGGCCGATGTCCGCTTCCTCCTCCCAGGTGGGTTCGTCCTCGATCACCACGTGTTGCTGTTCGGCAGAGGGGTTCGATGCGGGCTGCGATGCATCGATGCCGGCTTCACCGTCGGCCGCGCCCTCGGCAATCGTCGCCACCGTGCCGCGCTCGTCAGCCGCGACGGCAGCCAGCGCCACGATGCCGATCACGAACATCAGCGTATGGGACTTGCGGGCAAAGATCATGGGCAGCAACCATCCAGCGCGAAACGCCGCCCCATAGCCCGGCAAGGGCGAAGATTTCCCTAACCCGCCCTAAGGTTCAGCGGCCCACCGCGACATAGTCGAACCCGTGCCGTTCCACGTCGGAGCGGCTGTAAAGGTTGCGCAGGTCCACCAGCAGCGGCCTGTGCATAAGCTGGCGGGCGCGGCCCAGGTCGAGTGCGCGGAACGCGTCCCATTCGGTCACGATCACCGCCGCATCGGCGCCGGTCAGGGCATCGTAGCTGTCGCTGCAGTAGACCAGACCCTCGATCACCGCCTTCGATGTTTCCATCCCTTCCGGGTCATAGGCGCGCACGGTGATGCCCGCCTCGCGCAGGGTGCGGGCGATATCGATCGCGGGCGAATCGCGCATGTCATCGGTATCGGCCTTGAAGGTGAGGCCCAGCAGGGCAACAGTCCTGCCTGCCGTTTCTCCGCCCAGTGCGGCGATAACCTTGCCGCCCATCGCCTGCTTGCGCTGGTCGTTCACCTTCACCACCGCATCGACGATCTGCAGGGGCGCGCCATAGTCCTGCCCGGTCTTGAGCAGGGCCAGCGTGTCTTTGGGGAAGCAGGAACCGCCATAGCCCGGCCCCGGCTGCAGGAAGCGCGCGCCGATGCGGGTATCGCTGCCGATGCCGCGAGCGACATCGCGCACGTCGGCCCCCACCTTCTCGCACAGGTCGGCGATCTCGTTGATGAAGCTGATCTTGGTGGCAAGGAAAGCGTTGGCGGCATACTTGGTGAGCTCGGCCGCACGGCGGCTCATCACCAGGATCGGGGCTTCGTTGCGGGTCAGCGGACGGTAGATTTCCTGCAGCACCCGCTCGGCATGTTCGTCATCCACGCCGATCACCACCCGGTCGGGACGCTTGAAATCGTCGATCGCCGCGCCTTCGCGCAGGAATTCCGGGTTTGAGGCAACGGAGAACTGCAGGCCTGGACGGGTCTTGCGGATGATCGCTTCCACTTCGTCCCCGGTGCCCACCGGCACGGTCGACTTGTCCACCACCACTGCACCGTCGCGCAGCAGAGGGGCCATCTCCTCCGCCGCGGCATAGACATAGGACAGGTCGGCATGGCCATCGCCGCGCCGCGACGGGGTGCCAACGGCAATGAACACGGCATCGGCCTGCGGCAGGACCGAAGCGAGGTCGAGCGTGAAATCGAGCCGGCCCGCCGCCACGTTGCCGGCCACCAGGTCATCCAGGCCCGGCTCGAAGATCGGGATACGGCCATCCAGCAGCGCGTCGATCTTGGCCTTGTCCTTGTCCACGCAGGTCACGTGATGGCCGAAGTCGGCAAAGCAGGCGCCAGAAACCAGGCCGACATACCCAGTGCCGATCATCACGATTCGCATGCACAACCCCCCTCGGGTGGGCGGCAGGATTGCGGCCGCCGGATCATATACGGGTCAGGCCCTAATCGATTCCGCAATTGCGAAGCAAGCGGTTAGGCGGTCAGCCACGCCCGCGATAGGACGCAACGCCCTGCTCCGGCACCCACAGGCCTTCCGGCGCCGGGCCACTCTGCCAGAACACGTCGATCGGGATCCCGCCGCGCGGGTACCAGTAGCCGCCGATGCGCAGCCAGCGCGGCTGCATCTCGTTGAAAAGGCGCTGGCCGATACCCACGGTCACGTCCTCATGGAACCCGTTGTGGTTGCGGAACGAGCCGAGGAACAGCTTGAGGCTCTTGGATTCCACGATCGTATCGCCGGGCGCATAGTCGATCACCAGGTGGGCGAAATCGGGCTGGTTCGTCACCGGGCACAGCGAGGTGAATTCCGGCGCGGCAAAGCGCACCAGGAACAGCGCCCCGGCGCGGGGGTTAGGCACGTAGTCGAGCACGGCTTCCTCGGGCGAGGCGGGCTGCGCGGTCTGCTGGCCAAGGAACCTGGGTGTGGAGTCTCCGGTCATGCGCGCCTGATGCCGTTTGCGGTCGCAAGAGGCAAGCTGTCCATTGTCCTGCGTCCGCCTCTGTCCTATCCTTGGCCGATGGAAAAACTCGTCTCGACCCAGTGGCTCGCCGAGCATCTTTCGGCCCCGGATCTCGTCATCCTTGATGCCTCGGCGCACCTGCCCGATGCCGGACGCGATCCGGCGGCGGACTTCGCGCAAGGCCACATTCCCGGCGCACGCTTCCTCGACCTGCCGAGCCTGTTCGACCCGGATTCGCCGGTTCCCTCTGCCCTGCCCAACGCCAAGCAGTTCGCGCAGAGGATGGCAGCGCTGGGCGTGCCCGATGGCGCCCGCGTGGTGGTTTACGACGACAGCTATGTGAAGACCGCCGCCCGCGCCTGGTTCATCCTGCGGATGCACGGGGTCAAGGGCGCCGCAATCCTCGACGGGGGCCTTGGCAAGTGGCGCAGCGAAGGCCGCCCGCTGGAAAGCGGCACGCCGGCCATCGCGCCCACCATCTACAGCGCCAGCAAGGGCCCGGCCCCGGTCCGCTTCAAGGCCGACATGCTGGCCAATCTCGACAGCCGCGCCGAACAGGTCGTCGATGCCAGAGGTGCCGCGCGCTTCACTGGCGAAATGCCCGATTTCCGGCCCGATATCGCCGCTGGCCACATCCCCGGATCGCGCAACGTGGTGTTCGACCAGGTGCTGAATGCGGACGGCACATACAAGACCCCGGACGAAATCCGCGCCATTTTCACCGCGGCCGGGGTGGACCTGTCGAAGCCGGTGGTCACCACCTGCGGCGGAGGGGTGACGGCGGCAGTGCTGCTGTTCGCTCTCGAACTGGCGGGCAAGCAGGATGTCGCCCTGTACGACGGCAGCTGGAGCGAATGGGGTGCTGATCCGGCTACACCGAAGGAAACGGGCCCTCAAGAAACAGGCAGGGCGCTTTGAGCGGAGGGGAAGGCCGCAAGCCCGCAACGCGGCTGGTCGAGGCAGGCCGTCTCCCGGAATGGACCGGCCCGGTGGTCAACCCTCCGGTATGGCGGGCCAGCACCCACCTTTATGCCGACAGCGCCGACCTTGCCCGTGGCCGGGCTGACGAGGACGGCCAGTTCTACTACGGCCGCCGCGGGGCACCGACGCAATGGGCGCTGGCCGAAGCGCTGACCGGGCTGGAACCGGGCGCGGCAGGCACCGTCCTCTATCCCAGCGGCGTATCCGCCATCGCCGGCGCGCTGCTGGCGGTGCTGAGGGCAGGCGACGTTCTGCTGGTCACCGACAATGCCTATGAACCCAGCCGCACCATGGCCCGCGCCCTGCTGGCCGATTGCGGCATCGAGGTGCGCTTTTTCGATCCGCTGGACATTGCCAGCTTCCCGGACCGCTTCTGCGAGCGCACCCGGGCCGTGCTGCTGGAAAGCCCGGGCAGCCTGACGATGGAAGTGTGCGACGTGCCCGCACTCGCCGCCATCGCCCGCAGCAAGGGTGCCGTCAGCCTGATCGACAACACCTGGGCCACGGCGCTGGGCTTCCCGGCGCTGGCCCATGGCTGCGACATCGCCATCATGAGCCTGACCAAGCACGTCGGCGGCCATTCGGACCTGATGATGGGATCGGCCAGCGCCGCCGAGCCGCTGTACCGCAAGCTGCGCACCAAGGCCCAGGCGCTCGGCCTTGTCGTCGCGCCCGACGATGCCGCGCTTGCCCTGCGCGGCCTGCGGACCATGGGACTGCGGCTGGAACGGAGCACGGCGAGCGCGCTGGAACTGGCGCGCTGGCTGGCGGGGCGGCCGGAAGTCGCCCATGTGCTGTGCCCGATGCTCGATGGCGCGCCCGGCAACGCCTTGTGGCAGCGCGATTTCGCGGGTGGCTGCGGACTGTTCAGCTTCGTCCTGAAAGGCCGCACGCCCGCCCACCGCGCGCGGCTGGTGGATGCGCTGGACCTGTTCGGCATCGGCTACAGCTGGGGCGGATTCGAAAGCCTTGTCATCCCCTTCGATCCCGCCCGCGCGCGCAGCGAGACAGCATGGCCGCCGGCCGGATGGAACGAGGAGGACAGGCTGGGAGTACGGCTGTCGATCGGGCTGGAAGACCCGGCCGACCTGATCGCCGACCTTGCCCGGGGCTTCGCCGCGATGGAGCAGGGGTAAGGCCGCTATCCGCGCCCTTGTCGCAGCCCCGAGAGACAGGGCCGTGAGACAGGGCCGTGCTAAAGGGTCGTGAAAGGCAGACTAAACCCCTACTAAAGCTGACCTTACCCCTGCCCAAACCATTCTCGCTGGCACCGGGGCAGGCATTTGGCCATGTACCCGCCATGGAAAAAGGCACGATCTACCTCGTGGGCGCGGGCCCCGGCTCGCCGGACCTGTTGACGCTGCGCGCCGCGCGGCTGATTTCGCGTGCCCGCCTGATCGTCCACGATGGCCTGGTCGATCCGCAGATCCTGGCCCTTGCCCGCCCCGATGCCCGCATGGTCTGCGTCGCCAAGAGCCGCGCGCGCCACACCATGAAGCAGGAGGCGATCAATGCCCTGCTGGTTGCCGAAGCCCTGAAGGGTGAGGACGTCGTGCGCCTGAAGGGCGGCGATCCGTTCATCTTCGGCCGTGGCGGCGAGGAGATGGAGGACGCGCTGGCCGCCGGCATTAGCGTGGAGGTGGTGCCGGGCATTTCGGCTGCCAACGGCGCCGCGGCCGCCGCGCAGATCCCGCTGACCCACCGCGATCATGCCAGCATCGTCTCCTTCGTCGCCGGCCAGTGCAAGGGCCTGTCCGAGCAGAACTGGGCCGGCCTTGCCGGTGTAGGGCGCACGCTGGTGATCTACATGGGCGTTTCCACCGCCGCGCAGATTTCGGAAAAGCTGATGGCCGATGGCCTCGCCCCGGACATGCCCGTGGCCGTGATCGAAAACGCCGCCCGCCCCGAAATGCGCGTGCTGCGCGGCCCGCTGGCCGCCCTGCCCGACCTTGTGGCGCGCGAGAAAGTCAGAAGCCCAGCCCTGATCGTGATTGGCGAAGTGACCGCCGCGATCGTGGCGCAGGGTGCCAGGGTTGCCGAGGGAGCAGAAGCGAAGTGAAGATCCTGACCGGAAATGACCTCAAGACCGGCGCCGTCACCTGGTGGGACGGCCAGGGCTGGTCGCCCAATGTCGACGATGCGGTGGACGTGGGCGATGCCGCCGAGGAAATCCTCGGCCGCGAGGAAGCTGCGCGCCGGGTCAACGCATCCTACGCGATCGATGCCGAACGCCAGGCAGACGGCGGCGTGCGCCCCGCCCACATCAAGGACCGCGTCCGCGCGCTCGGCCCGACCGTGCGCCCGGACCTGACCCTCAAGCCCGCGCAGCCCGAAGCTTTGAACTGGGTGATCTGACATGTACCGTTATGACCAATACGACCAGGCCATGGTCGATGCCCGCGTCGCCGAGTTCCGCGACCAGGCCCGCCGCCGCCTCGAAGGCAGGATGAGCGAGGAGGAGTTCCGGCCGCTCCGGCTGATGAACGGCCTCTACCTCCAGCTGCACGCCTACATGCTGCGCGTGGCGGTGCCCTATGGCACCCTCAGCAGCGCGCAGATGCACATGCTGGGCGATATCGCCGACAAGTATGACCGCGGCTATGGCCATTTCACCACCCGCCAGAACATCCAGTACAACTGGATCAAGCTGGAGGATGCGGGCGACATCCTGGCCGATCTTGCCACGGTGGAAATGCACGCCATCCAGACCAGCGGCAACTGCATCCGCAACATCAGTTCCGATCACTATGCCGGCGCCGCGGCGGACGAGCTGGTCGACCCGCGCCCCTATGCCGAGCTGATGCGCCAGTGGTCCAGCTTCCACCCGGAATTCAGCTTCCTGCCGCGCAAGTTCAAGATCGCCGTAATCGCCAGCAAGCGTGACCGGGCAGCCATGCGGCTGCACGACATCGGCGTGGAAATCGTGCAGAATGCAGCGGGCGAGCTGGGTGCGGCCTTCTATGTCGGTGGCGGCATGGGCCGCACGCCGATGGTGGCCCCGCTGATCCGCGACTTCGTGCCGCTGGACCAGTTCATCACCTATGCCGAGGCCGCCCTGCGCGTCTACAACCGCTATGGCCGGCGCGACAACAAGTACAAGGCGCGCATCAAGATCCTGGTCCACGAGCTGGGCAAGGACGAATATGCCCGCCAGGTGGAGGAGGAATTCGCCCACCTGCTTGGCCAGGGTATCGAGCCTCCCACGGCGGAACTGGAGCGGATCAAGGCGCATTTCGCGGACCCCGCGTTCAAGGCAGGCCTGCCTACCGAAGTGGACCGGTCGGACCCCGATTTCGCCCTCTGGGTGGATCGCAACACCCACCCGCACAAGGCCCCGGGCTATGTCTCGGCCACCATCAGCCTGAAGCCGGTGGGCGGCATCCCGGGCGATGCCACGGCAGACCAGATCCGCCTGATGGCGCGACTGGCAAAGGACTATTCGTTCGACGAATGCCGCGTCACCCATGCGCAGAACATCGTCCTGCCGCATGTCGAGCTGGGCCGGCTGCACGCCCTGTGGACCGAACTGGAAGCTGCCGGCCTCGGCACTGCCAACCTCGACCGGATCG
>CAZTED010000137.1:0-6930 GCA_964612175.1 uncultured Sphingomonadaceae bacterium | reverse complement strand
GGCAGGAATGGCCTTTGAAGGCGGCGCCGTGCGCGCAGACTATGTGCCGGCCGCCAATTACGTATCGCAGAAGTTCGCGGATCTGGAGGCAGAGCATCTGTGGCCACGCGTGTGGCAGATGGCATGCCGCGAGGAAGAGATACCATCCGTTGGCAGCTTCTACACTTATGACATCCTCGGCGATTCGATCACGGTCGTGCGTACCGCGCCAGACGAGATCAGGGCCTACCACAACAGCTGCCCGCACCGTGGCCGCCGCCTGACCGAGGGCTGTGGCAAATCGGCACGGCTCCACTGCAGGTTCCATGGCTGGCAATGGAACCTGCACGGCCGCAATCTCAGGGTGGTCGACCGCGCCGACTGGGGTGATCTGCTGTCTGATGAGGATACTGCGCTGTCGCCGGTCAAAGTGGGACGGTGGGGCGGCTGGGTCTACATCAACATGGACCCGGATTGCGAAAGCCTGGAGGATTTCCTTGCCCCCGCGATGCCGTTCCTGGACCCCTATGACCTGGGCGGGTTGCGCTATCACTGGCGCAAGTCGACCATCCTTCCCTGCAACTGGAAGGTGGCCCTGGAAGCGTTCAACGAGGGCTATCACGTCCAGACAACGCACAGCCAGTTGCTCAAGTACTTCGACGACATGACCACAAGCTATGCCCACGGCCCGCACGGCATGTTCACCTATGCCGAATCCGCGCCGATGGGCCTGCGCTCGCCACGGATCGGCGGGCCGGAAAGCCAGGACAACCGGGCCGGCATCCACGCCTACATGGTGGAAATGCGCCAGACGCTTAATGCGATCTCCGTCGATCATGGTGTCGTGGCAGGGGAGCGACTGCTGGCGGAAGTGCCGGAAGGGACCAATCCTTACGAAGTGCTCGGCAAGTTCGGCCAGTTCATGATGGAAGATGCCCAGGCGCAAGGGGCCGTGATTCCGTCGATGACGCCCGAACAGATGCTGGCGGGCGGCACCGACTGGCATCTGTTCCCCAACCAGATCATGCTGCAATCGCCGGTTGGCCTGCTTGGCTATCGCGCACGGCCGGCCGGGCGTGATCCACACAGCTGCATCTGGGATGTCTATTCACTGCGACGCTATGCCCCGGGCGCTGAGCCCAAGGTGCCCCTTGAATGGAACGAGGACCTGACTGATGTTGGATTCTGGGGCAAGATCCTGATCCAGGACTATGAAAACATGGGAGATGTCCATCGCGGCATGCGCTCGCGCGGGTTCAGGGGAGCGCGGACCAACCCCAGGCAGGAAGTCGCCGTCTCCAATTTCCACCGTGCACTTCACGAATTCATTGCCGCGGGCGTTGCTGGTGGTTGAGTTGGCGTCGACAGCCGTGTGCTGCGACATTGGGATGCAAGAAGGAAACGTTGATGGCTGTAGCACCGGAAATCCGTGACCGTCTTACCCTGCCGGCGATCTGTGCGCCGATGTTCATGGTGACCGGCCCGGCGTTGGTGACCGAGGCGTGCAAGGCGGGGGTGATCGGCGGATTGCCTCGCCAGAATGCGCGCTCGTTGGAGGAATTCAACGGCTGGCTGAGGCAGATCCGCTCCGATCTGGACCGGCACTCCGAGGACCATCCCGAAGCGAAAATCGCGCCGATCGCGGTCAACATCTCCCGCCGCTTCGGAGATGAGGAGTTCCGGCAGAACCTGGATGCCTGCTTCGCCAATGGCGTCGAGATATTCATAACCGTCGGCGGTGACCCGGCGGAAATCGTGAAGCAGGTGCATGGCCGCGGTGGAAAGGTGTTTCACGATGTCACGACGATGCGCTTTGCCGAAAAGGCAATTGCGGCCAATTGCGATGGCCTGACCTGCATCGGCGCCGGCGGTGGTGGCCATTCAGGCACGATCAGCCACCTTGCCTTTGTGCCGCAGGTGCGGGCGATTTTCGATGGCACCATCGTGCTGGCCGGAGCTGTTTCGACCGGGGCCGTGATCCGTGCGGCGGAGATACTGGGCGCGGACCTTGCCTATCTGGGCACCCGTTTTATCGCCACGCAGGAAGCAAATGCCCCCCAGGCCTACAAGGACCTGCTGGTCAGCCAGACGTCGAGTGGCCTGAAGTATACGCCGGAAGTTGCCGGCGTCGCCGCAAACTGGATCGTGGAATCGCTGCGGATGGCCGGCCTTGATCCCGATGCGCTGCCGCAGCCGCTGGGGTCGGGCATGCGCCACGACCATATGCCGGACACGGCAAAGCCCTGGGTCAATCTGTGGAGCGCCGGCCAGGGCATCGACCTGATCAGCGACATCCCGCCAGTCGCCGACCTGGTCAGCCGATTGCGCCGTGAATACATCGCAGCTTGCAGTGTAGAATCGATGGCCCAGGCCGCCTTGTTGGCCGAGCAGGCAATGGATGCAGCCGGGCTTTGACCCCCATTTGGTGAGAATGATCGGAGAGATGCATGGCTGACCCAATCGCCGAAACAATCGACGGGCTTGTCGCCGGATCCCCGGATGAGTTGGTGACGGTGGATCGCGGCCCCGTCCGGCTGCTTATCTTCAACCGTCCGGACAAGCGCAACGCGATGTCATCGGCCATGCGCCGGGGTTATGGTTCTGAACTGGCGCGGGCCGAGGGCGATCCGCAGGTGCATTGCGTGATCGTCACAGGTGCCCACGGCTATTTCTCCGCCGGGGTGGATATCAAGGAGCGCCCTCCGGTGCCCGGAATGGCCATGGTCCGCCCGCATCCGGTGGAGGCCACCCGCATGATGACCAAGCCGGTTATTGCCATGATCGACGGTCCCTGCATCACCGGGGCACTTGAGCTTGCCTTGTCCTGCACCTTCATGATCGGTTCGGATCGATCATCTTATGCCGATACCCACCTGAAAATCGGCATCCTGCCGGGCTGGGGCGGCGCCTCCCTGCTGGCGAGCGCAATCGGCGCGCGCCGGGCTGCACAGATGCAGTTGTCAGGTGAGCGGATTTCGGCGGAGACGGCTTTCCAGTGGGGCCTGATCGGCGAACTTGTGCCCAGCGCGGATATCCTTGCGCGCTGCCTGGCTCTGGCTGAAGGCATGGCCGCGCTCGATCCGGAAAAACGCGCACTGTTTGTTGCCTTAAACCGACGAATTTGCGGCTTGGGGCTGGATGAATCGCTGGCTCAGGAACTGGTCGAGATCGACCGGCTTCGGGGCATGACTGCCAAAGAGATCTAAGGGAGATACCAAGTCAATGGAAAACCGGTTCCTGGGCAAGAGCGGCCTGCAGATGTCTGTCTTCGGTTTCGGCTGCATGACCTTTTCCGATGGAGAGGGCATGTTCGGGGCCATCGGATCGAGCAACGGGGCCAGCGCCCAGAGGCTGGTCGACCTCTGCATCGATCGGGGCGTAACCATGTTCGATACTGCGGACGTGTACGCGAGCGGCCGGTCAGAGGAGATTCTCGGCGAAGCGCTTGGTGCCCGCCGCAAAGACATCGTCGTGGCAACCAAGGCGTTTTTCCGGATGGGACCTGGCGTGCACGATGTGGGCCTGTCGCGTCGCCACCTGATCGACGCGTGCGACGCTTCGTTGCGGCGGCTCGGCACTGACTGGATCGACCTGTACCAGGTGCACAGCTTCGATTCCTATACGCCTCTTGAAGAGACGCTGCGGGCGCTGGATGATCTGGTCGGTTCGGGCAAGGTCCGTTACATCGGCTGCTCGAACTATGCGGCCTGGCAGTTGATGAAGGCACTTGGCATTTCAGACGTACGGGGTTTGAATTCCTATATCGGGCAGCAGATCCAGTATTCGCTGGTTGCGCGTGAAGCCGAAGAGGAACTGCTGCCTTGCGGTGTCGACATGGGGCTGGGCGCGATCATCTGGAGCCCCCTGGCGCAGGGCTTCCTGTCGGGCAAATTCCGCGCAGGAACGACGGGGTCGGCAAGGCTTGAGCTGACCGGCGCCCTGGCGGCGTTCGACAATCCGCGCTGCCATGCGATCCTGGCCGCCATGGACGCCATCGTGGATGCCCGCGGCAAGGAAGTCAGCCATTCGCAAGTTGCCCTCAACTGGGTCAAGGCTCGCCTCGGGGTTACCTCCATCCTCATCGGCGCGCGCACTGAAGATCAGCTTGTCGATAATCTGGGTGCA
Organism: uncultured Sphingomonadaceae bacterium; assembly: GCA_964612175.1. Lineage (GTDB taxonomy): Bacteria > Pseudomonadota > Alphaproteobacteria > Sphingomonadales > Sphingomonadaceae > Alteraurantiacibacter. The sequence goes on along the minus strand of CAZTED010000137.1, from coordinate 2,826 downwards.
GCAGACTGGTCCCTGACGGCAGAGGAAATCGAAACCCTGGACCGCGCCAGCGATATGCCGTTCCGCTATCCGGTTGCCGTGCATTACAGCTACGCCGGTGAACGCAACACGCCTTTGTTCAAGCGCTACGGATAAGGGGATAGGGTCGCTCCGGACACAATGCCCGGAGGTACTGCGTGGTCAGATGCGCTAAATCCCTGGAAAGCGATTGGACACCTCGGCGCCAGGGCTCAACGCGCCTCCGGCAGTGCATAGGCCATGAGCTGCGCATCCCCCTGCGAACCGAAACCGGGGTTGCCACCGACCGCGATGACAACAAACTGCCGCCCGCTTTTGGGGGACAGGTAGGTCGCCGGAACGGCATGAGCGCCGCGGGGCAGTTCGGCGCGCCACAGTTCCTCACCGGTGCGCTGGTCGAGCGCGCGGAACATCGCATCGATGCTGCCGGCCATGAAGACAAGGCCCGAGCGTGTCGTGATGGAACCGCCGATGATCGGCGTCCCCATGGTTGCGCCCATGGCTTCGCCGTAGGGGCGGGACCAGACCAGCTTTCCGGTAACCAGGTCAACCGCGTTCATATAACCATAAGGCGGCGCCTGACACGGCACTTGCAAGGGTGACAGGAATGCTGCGCGCTTCATGCCATAGGGTGTCCCCAGCATCGGCGAATCCCCGCCTACGTCCAACCCGGTCGCCCCGCCACCAACCGGCTCCATGCCCAATCGATCGGCTTCCTCGCGGGGGATCAGTTGCCCGGTGATGGCCAGGTTCATGGAGTTGAAGATGGCGATCCCGCGCTCGGGATCGACCGACCCGCTGCCCCAGTTCATGCCGCCGACATAGCCCGGGGAAAACAGCATGGGTGTAAGGCCCGGAGGCGTCAGGGTTCCTTCATAGCGCAGGCTGCGGAACCAGATGCGGCACCACAGCTGGTCGAGCGGCGTCAATCCCCACATGTCCTGCTCGCGGATGTCCGCGTTGCGGAATGATGGCAGGGCAGGGGAGAAGGGCTGGGTCGGAGACAGGCGTTCCTCGGGGACATGCCCGGATTGCGGAACGGGGCGTTCCTCCACCCGATGGATGGGTTCGCCGGTCAGCCGGTTCAGGACAAAGACCTCGCCCCTCTTGGTCAACTGCAGCAGGGCCGGCACAACCGTCCCGTCCGCTTGCGGCAGGTCGATCAGTGTGGGTTGCGATGCGACGTCATAGTCCCAGATGTCCAGATGCGTGGTCTGGAAAGACCAGCGCAGGCGTCCGGTTTCCGCATCGAGCGCCACAACCGAACTGTTGTACCGGTTGTCGAAATCGCGCCGCTGTCCGCCGAAGTAATCGGGCGTGGCATTGCCGGTAGGCAGGTAGACCAGCCCCTGTTCCTCGTCCGCGCTGATGGGAGCCCAGCTGTTGGGCGTGGCGGGGGTGTAGGTTTCGCCCGGCGGCGGTGCGCCCGTGCGATCAGGCGCGCCCATGTCCCAGGCCCAGCTCAGTTCGCCGGTCACCGCGTCAAAGGCGCGGATGACACCCGACGGTTCGCCCCAGAACTGGCCATCGGTAACCCATCCACCAAGCACCACCTTGCCGCGAACGATCGCTGGCGCGGAGGAGACATGATAATAGCCCTCCGGTGCCTCGCTCATCCCGGCAAGCAGGTTGACCCGGCCATTCTCGCCAAAACCGGGGCAGAGTTGACCGGTTGCAGCATCGAGCGCGACGAGCCTGGCTGTGTTGGTGGCGGTAAGGATGCGTTCCGCACACAGGCCGCTGCCGCCAGGCACCGCATAGTAGGCGACACCGCGACATGTGCGCCCCGGGGCTCCTTCAGCCGGATGCGCCCAGCGTCGTTCCCCCGTTTCCGCATCAAGCGCGAAGACTTCGTTGACATTGTTGCAGACGTACAGGGTTTCACCGACCATCAGCGGCGTGGCTGCAAGACCGGCTGTCATGCCCTCCTCGCTGACTGCGAGCGGAGCAGACCAGGCGAGTTCCAGCCCGGCCACATTGGCAGGCGTGATCTGTTCGACCGGGCTGAAACGCAAACCGCCGCGATCATTGCCCCAGTGCTGCCAATCGCTGCCGGAACTGGCCGATGCCGCCAGCCGGCGATCGGGGAAGGGCCCCGTGCCCGCCTGGAAGCGGGGATCCTCCGGCTCTGAACGCAAGGGTTGAAGGGCCGCGCCAAGCCCGATGGCAAGCACGCCGGCCAGGCCGGCAAAGCGCCAGCTGAACAAGGGCAGGCCCCGGATTGCCGTGGCCGGTGCGGGACGCAGGCTGCGGCGGAAAATTGGTGTCACCATCCATGCACCAACCACCAGCCATGCGGCGATACGCGGGATCAGCGCCCAGCCATCTAGACCCGCTTCCCACAATGACCAGACGATCGTGCCGGCAACGATGCAGCCATAGACCAGCAAGGCCTCGCGCCGTTGCCGCCAGAGCAGCACGGCCACAGCCAGAAGGGCCAGGCCGGCGATTGCGTAATAGGCGCTGCCGCCCAGCACGACCAGGTAGCCCCCCCCGGCAAGGAGCGTCAGGGCAATCACCCCGAGGAACAGGGCGTAGAGGCGCGGTTGCCAACGGGAGCCGGTCATGAAGGCGAGTCCGCGACACGGCGGGATTGTGCGAAGCATGGCTTGCCCGCACTGGTCCTGGCACAATTGTGCTGGGTCATTGGTCTATCCTCTGGTCGGGTCATTGAAGCCCTGTGTAGGGATTACGTTGACGTAATGATACGTTGCGTGTCAATCATCATGATGGAGACCGCAAACGGCCCCGGGAGAGTTGCTTATGCCCAAAGGCACATTGTCTGCAGACTGTAATCTGTCACGGCCC
>CAZTED010000136.1:3040-6984 GCA_964612175.1 uncultured Sphingomonadaceae bacterium | reverse complement strand
CCGGAATCGACCAGCAGCTTCTCGAACGTGGGCGCGTCGCGCAGGAACTGGTCGACCTGTGCGTGCGTGGCAAAGCCCATGACCTTCTCCACCCCGGCGCGGTTGTACCAGCTGCGGTCGAACAGCACGATTTCGCCAGCAGAGGGCAGGTGCGGGACATAGCGCTGGAAGTACCACTGGGTGGCCTCCGCCTCGCTCGGCTTGGGCAGGGCGACGACGCGGCACTGGCGCGGGTTGAGCCTTTCGCGGATCGCCTGGATCACCCCGCCCTTGCCGGCGGTGTCGCGCCCTTCGAAGATGATGAGCATTTTCTCGCCATGGGCCTTTGCCCAGCGGGCCATGGCGACCAGTTCCAGTTCCAGCGGTTCGAGCGCTTCTTCGTAGGCCTTGCTTTTCATCGGCCCAACGTTTCACCCTTCGCCCTGCCGGGCAAGGGCCTATCGTGCACACCAGTCGCTGCGGCGGCCCTGCCACCGCTCGGCAAGGCCCTCGGCCACCATCATGGCGCCAAGGCTCTCGCCATCGCGCATGGCCACGCGCAACAGGCGGCCATAACGGTCGGTGTTGCGACCGGAGGCGGCAAGGGTGAAGGGCCCGGCATTGAGCAGGGCAAGCAGCCGCGCCCGCGCCCGTTCGCCAAGGGCACGCTCCTCGGCGCAGGCCGGCTGCGAGACTTCGGGCGTATTGATGTCGGTCAGGCGGATCTTCTCGCCCCGGTACCAGAAGGTATCGCCATCCACCACGCAGGTCACCCGCGGCCCGCTGCCGCACAGGGCAAAGCTGGCCCGTTCACTATCCTGCGCCGCCGCCGGGAAGGGAAGGGAGAGCAGCAGGAGGGCAAGGGCGGAACGCAGCATCATCCGCCCAACGCCTAGGCAGCATGCCGGCTCCCTCCCATCCGGGCCACTACGATGCGTAACGGCCCCTAGGCGGCCACCCTGCACGCGGAAACTATGCAGCCGCCCCCAAAGCCATTATGGCGCGCGCCATGGACAAGACACGCGACCCCCTGATGCTCTCCAAGGCCGAAACGCTGATCGAGGCCCTGCCCTATTTCCAGCGCTATGCCGGGCGCAGCTTCGTGGTGAAATACGGCGGCCACGCCATGGGCGATCCGGCGGCGGCAAAGGACTTTGCCGAGGATATCGTGTTGCTGAAGGCGGTCGGCATCAACCCGGTGGTGGTTCACGGCGGCGGGCCGCAGATCGGCGCCATGCTCAAGAAGCTGGGCGTGGAATCGCAGTTCGTCGATGGCCTGCGGGTGACCGACAAGGCCACCGCCGAAGTGGCCGAGATGGTCCTGTCGGGCGCGATCAACAAGGAACTGGTGGGCTGGGTCAATGCCGCGGGCGGCAAGGCCATCGGCCTGTCGGGCAAGGATGCGCGCATGGTCACCGCAACCAAGGTCAGCCGCACGGTCAAGGACCCGGACAGCCAGATCGAGCAGGCGGTGGACCTGGGCTTCGTGGGCGAGCCGACGGCGGTCGACATCACCGTGCTCAAGACCATCAGCGATGCCGGGATGATCCCCATCGTGGCGCCCATTGCATCGGGTGAGGACGGGCAGACCTACAACATCAATGCCGATACCATGGCCGGCGCCATCGCCGCGGCGCTGGGCGCGGCACGGCTGTTCCTGCTGACCGACGTTGCCGGCGTGCTCGACAAGGCCGGCAACCTGCTGACCGACCTCAGGCCGGCCGACATCGCCGCGCTGCAGGCTGATGGCACGGTGAGCGGCGGGATGATCCCCAAGCTGGAAACCTGCGTCCACGCGGTCGAAGGCGGGTGCGAGGCCGCCGTGGTGCTCGATGGCCGGGTGCCGCACGCCATGCTGCTGGAATTCTTCACCAGCCGCGGTGCGGGCACGCTGGTCAGCGCCTGACGCTGTTGCGTATTACCCGGTTGATACACCTGCGCCACTTCGGCTAGGAGTGCAGCGGGGATTGTTCTGAAAGGCTTTGACCGTGCTGCTCCTGACCTTGTCGCAGATCATCGGCTACCTGATCTCGATCATCATCGTGCTGGTGATCGCGCAGTTCGTGATGAGCCTGCTGATCAGCTTCAACGTGGTCAACATGCAGAACGATTTCGTCGCCGCCATCTGGCGCGCGGTGAACGCGCTGCTGGACCCGATCCTCAATCCCGTGCGCAAGATCATGCCCAATACAGGCGCGATCGACTTCTCGCCGCTGGTCCTGATCATCGGCCTCAACATCCTCGATATCGTGGTCCGCAACCTGGCATACGCAGCGGTTTGACAACCGCCGCTGCCCGGCGCAGGCATGGTTTCATGCCTAACCGGATCGCCCAGAGTATCATCGCCGCCGTCCTGCTTTGCACCACGCTGGCCGCCTGTGCGAGCAACGGGCCGCAAACCCCGCGCTCGCGGGTGCCGGGCGGCGAGGCTGCGGAAGCCATGCTCGAACGCGCCGAAGTGCGCCGCCGCGCCCTGCCCACTCAGGGCGAACCCGGCCTCATCGCCGCCATCGACCGCCGCTTTGCCCGCACCGCCCAGCAGGAGGGGCAGTGGTCCGCCTTCCGGCAGTTCGCCGCATCCGGTGCGCTGCTCCATCTGGCAGATGGGCCGCAGGAAGCCGGGCAATGGCTGGCCGACCGGGCCGATCCGCCGCAGTCGGTCGGCTGGTGGCCCACCGCGGTCTGGGCAAGCTGCGACGGCACGCTGGCAATCAGCTTTGGCCGCTATATCGAGCCGACGGGCATTGTCGGCTCCTATGCCACGGTCTGGAGGCTTGAGGACGATGGCGAATACCGCTGGGTCTATGACATGGGCGGCCCCGACAACCCCCAGCCACCGCTGCCGGCCCCGCGCGCAGAGCCGGACATCAACACCATCGTGGTGCCCGCCATCGACGTGATCGACGGGCGGGTGGCCGAATGCCGCCGTGGCACAGCCTTGCCGCCGGCCCCGCCATCCTCGCTGCCCCAGGGCGCGCAGGGCGGCGGCGGTCGCTCGGCCGACGGCACGCTGCAATGGCGCTGGGAGCACCGGTCCGATGGCACCCGTCGCATCCTCGCCGATTACCTGCGCAACGGCCGGTGGGAACAGGCGATCGATTTCACCATGCCGCCGGAAGGGGCCCGCAGATGACACCGGGGATGACCGAACTGTTCCTGTCCGCCTTCGTCACCCTGTTCGTGGTGATCGACCCGCCGGGCTGCGCGCCGATCTATGCCGGGCTTACCAAGGGTGCAACACCGGCGCAGAGCCGCGCCATGGCCTGGCGCGCCTGTGCCATCGCCACCGCGATCCTGCTGGTCTTCGCGCTTTTCGGGCAGCAGCTGCTGGCGGCGCTGCACATCGAACTCGATTCCTTTCGCATCGCGGGCGGGATCATGCTGTTCCTGATCGCTCTCGACATGGTGTTCGAAAAGCGCACCCAGCGGCGCGAGGAGCGGGCCGAGAAAGTAGCCGCGCAGAACGCCGGAAAGGCCGAGGTGGAAGATGTCTCGGTCTTCCCGATGGCCATGCCCATGCTCGCCGGGCCGGGCGCCATTGCCGCGGTGATGCTGCTGCAGAACGAGGCGCAGGGGCCGCAGGAAACCCTCGTGGTCCTTGGCGCGCTTGGTGCCGTGATGGTGCTGACCCTGCTGGCTCTGGTCACCGCCAGCCCGCTGATGAAGCTGTTTGGCGCAAGGGTGGAAGCGGTCATCACCCGCCTGCTCGGCGTGCTGCTGGCGGCGCTCGCGGCGCAGTACGTGATCGATGGGATCAGGAATAGCTTTGCTTAGCTATTGCGTTCCGCCCGCCCATCCGGGCGGGCGGTCCTCGGTGCTGATCCCTCCGCCTTGCTGCGGGGCACCTGCGGGCGGGCGGTCGCCCTTGCGGTTCGCTGGTCGCGAACCGGACCAGCGGTTGCCCGATCCGCCGATACAGGCCGCAGGCCTGCAAGCGCGAACGCGCGCCCGCAGCGCAGGGCAGC
>CAZTED010000136.1:0-2940 GCA_964612175.1 uncultured Sphingomonadaceae bacterium | reverse complement strand
AGCGAGGATAGCCAAGGGGCCGGATGGCCCCGCCGGCGATTGAGGCTTATTGCAGCGTCACCCGAACTTCGTCGGGATCGCCGCGGCCGAAGAATTCCATCAGCTGGATCAGCAGTTCGCAGCGCTTGTTGAGGTCCGCCGCTTCAAGCAGCGCCTGTTTGGCAGCGGCATCGAACGGGGCAATCTGCGACATGCCGTTGATCAGCGAGGCATCGTCCAGCCGGGCGACCGATTCCCAGTCCACCGAATAGCCCTGGGCATCGGCGAACTTCATTGCCTCGGCCTCGAAGCCGGCGCGCTCGGCAATGCTCAGCGTTTCGACCACCGGCTCGGCCACCAGTTGCGCCTCGACCTGGCGGAAGGGGGTGGCAACCTCCAGCTCGCGGACCACGCGGAAGCGCGCCTCGCCCAGCAGGACGATGTTGTAGCGCCCGTCCTCGCTTGCCTCGACATCCTCGATCTTGCCCACGCAGCCCATCTGGTACAACGGCGCGCCCTCGCGCTGCTCCTGCGGCTGGATCATGCCGATCCGCCGGTCGCGTGCCAGGGCATCGCCGATCATCGCGCGATAGCGCGGCTCGAAGATGTGCAACGGCAGTTGCAGCCCGGGAAACAGGACCGCGCCGGTCAGCGGGAAGATCGAGAGGCGCCGGTTCTTCACGTGGCCTGCTTCAACCGAACAGCAGCAGCGACAGGCGGCGGCGCTGGCCCGATACCCACGGGTCTTCCAGCCCGACGGCCTCGAACATCTGCAGCAGGCGGGCCTTGGCCGCGCCGTCGTTCCATGCCGGATCGTTGCGGATCATGACGAGCAGCGTGTCCGCCGCCTCGTCGCGCGATCCGGCGGCAAAGGCGGCTTCGGCAAAGGCCAGCTGCGCGTCCATGTCGGCAGGCCGTTCCGCAGCGGCAGCGCGCAGGATCTGCAATTCGCTGTCATCCACCTGGTTCGCGGCCAGTTCCAGCGCGGTCCGCACCTGCGCCAGCGCCGGGCTCGCCTGCATGTCAGGGGGCAGGGCATCGAAGGCTGCCTGCGCCTGGCCCGCCTCGCCGGCGGCCAGCAGCGCGCGCAGCAGGCCCGATGCCGCTTCCAGGCTGTCGGGCGCCATGTCGGCGATCTGTGTGAACATGGCAGCGGCCCGCGGCGCGTCGCCCTCGGCCAGCACAGCCTCGCCCATCTCAACAAGCTGGGCAATATCCAATGCACCGTCATCCACCCGGCCGCCGGCCGGCTGCACCGGCACTTGCGCCAGGATCTGGTCGAGCGCGCCCTTCAACTGCGATTCGGTGCGGGCCGGGGTCAGGTCGGCCACCGGCTGTCCCTGGAACATGGCATAGACCGTGGGGATGGAGCGGACCTGGAACTGGCTGGCGATGAAGCCTTCCTCGTCCACGTTGACCTTGGCCAGCACCACGCCCTTGTCGGCATATTCGGCGCAGACCTTTTCCAGCACCGGGGTGAGCGCCTTGCACGGGCCGCACCATTCGGCCCAGAAGTCCAGCACCACCAGCTGGGTCATGCTGGGTTCGACCACGTTCTTGCGGAATCGGTCGACGGCTTTCTGTTCGTCAAGGCTGAGGCCCATGCTTGCCAAGTGGCTGCTCCTGCTGCGGCTGTTTCGTCTTGACCCCTATGTGGCGCATTGTGCGGGTTTGTGAAGGGCGCTTGGCCGTTTATCGGGCCATGGCGCGCTGCAGGCAGGGCGGGCCGCGCACCACGCGATTTGCCTCTTGCACAGGCCCCAAGCCAATGTTAGTGGCGCGCCTCCCGACCCGGACACCTTCCGGGTAACGCCAGTGAGCGGGCGTAGCTCAGGGGTAGAGCACAACCTTGCCAAGGTTGGGGTCGAGGGTTCGAATCCCTTCGCCCGCTCCAGTTTCCATCGAAATCGCAGGAACCTTCGCCAAGCCGTCAGCCAGACGGGTCTGGATGGGGCTGCCTGCACAAAGCGTCTGCAAAGCGACGCCCCCAAGTTTCCGCCCATGGCGACTATGAACCGGGTTCCCTCAACCCGCCGGAAGCTTGTGTGCCATTACCGTTATGCATGAACCCTGCGATAGATATGCATTGGACATATAATCGACACCTGAGGCAATGATCCTGATGCGGATGTCTGTTCGGAGAGAGATGTGCCTTACGCAGAGTACCTATACGGCGCCACGCTGATCATCCTGCTGATCGAGATCATCGCGGGAAGGCATCGGGGAATCTACGACCGCCAGACCTGGTACATAACCCTGGGCTGCATTGCGGCGGCCGTTGTCGCCCGGCCCCTGGCAGCGCTGCTTATCGCCTTCGTTGTCGCGCTGCTTCTGCCGCAATGGCAGGGGGTGCTTGAAGGTTCGAGCCTGTGGTGGAGCTTTCCGCTGGTTTTCGTTACGGCGGAGTTTGCCTTCTACTGGGCTCACCGGATTTCGCATGAAAGCAAGGGCAAGCGGCACGAGTGGTTCTGGAAGCTGCACCGCACGCACCATTCCGGGAAATTCATGAATGTCGGCGTGACGATCCGCATCAACGCGTTCTGGTCCTTTGTGGTGCCTACGACGTGGGTCCTGGGCATCGCCACCTATCTCGGCCTGGGTGATGCGGCCGGGATTACCCTGGCGACCATCTACGGGTGGAACCTTATCACCCACGCCAATTTCCGCTGGGACGATCCGATCCGCGCCCATCCTTTGTTCGGCAGGTATTTCCGGGCGCTCGAGCACGTGATCGTGTCTCCCGGCATGCACCATAGCCACCACGGGTATGGCAAGGATGGCGGCAACTTCCGCAATTATGCGGTCACCCTGTCGCTGTTCGACTGGATTTTCGGGACGCTGTTCATTCCCGAGGGCAGGCCATGGAAATATGGCATTCCCGGACCCAATGCCCACTGGGCGGAAGAGGTCCTGTACCCGCTATACAGGGAAAAGCCGCGCAAGGATGAAGCGGCTGCGTGA
>CAZTED010000135.1:4135-6990 GCA_964612175.1 uncultured Sphingomonadaceae bacterium | reverse complement strand
GGGTAACCCGCATCCCATCTTCCTACCATCATCCTTGCCCTGCCACGCGCCCTCCCCTATCTGCGCGGGCAAATCCATCACACCAGATTACCCGAAGGACGCAGCATGGCCGCCCAGTACGCCTATGTCATGAAGGACATGACCAAGACTTTCCCCGGTGCGCAAAAGCCGGTGCTGTCCAACATCAACCTGCAATTCTACCAGGGCGCCAAGATCGGCATTGTCGGCCCCAACGGCGCGGGCAAGTCCACCCTGATCAAGATCATGGCCGGGATCGACAAGGATTTCACCGGCGAGGCCTGGCCGGGCGAGAACATCACCGTGGGCTACCTCGAACAGGAGCCGGAGCTGGACCCGACCAAGACGGTGCTGGAGAACGTCAAGGACGGCGCGCGGAGCACGGCCGACATGGTTGACCGGTTCAACGAGATCAGCGCCCTGATGTGCGAACCGGATGCCGATTTCGAGACACTTGGCTCGGAAATGGGCGAGTTGCAGGACAAGATCGACGCGGTCGATGGCTGGACGCTCGACAACCAGCTCGAAGTGGCGATGGAAGCGCTGCGCTGCCCGCCGGGCGACATGGGCGTGGAGAGCCTTTCAGGCGGCGAGAAGCGCCGCGTGGCGCTGACCCGCCTGCTGATCCAGAAGCCTTCCATCCTGCTGCTGGACGAACCGACCAACCACCTTGATGCCGAAAGCGTGCAGTGGCTGGAAAACCACCTGAAGGAATATGCCGGCGCGGTGCTGATGATCACCCACGACCGCTATTTCCTTGATAACGTGGTGGAATGGATCCTGGAACTCGACCGCGGCTCCTACTACCCCTACGAGGGCAACTACTCCACTTACCTTGAGAAGAAGGCCAAGCGCCTGGAGCAGGAGAGCCGCGAGGAATCGGGCAAGCAGAAGGCCCTGCAGCGCGAGCTGGAGTGGATCCGCCAGACGCCTGCCGCTCGCCAGACCAAGAGCAAGGCGCGTATCCGCAAGTTCGAGGAACTGCAGAACGCGCAGGACAGCCGCTCTGTCGGCAAGGCGCAGATCGTCATCCAGGTGCCCGAGCGCCTCGGCGGCAAGGTGATCGAGGCCAAGAACATCTCCAAGGCCTATGGCGACAAGCTGTTGTTCGAGAACCTGTCGTTCATGCTGCCCCCGGGCGGCATCGTGGGCGTGATCGGGCCGAACGGCGCGGGCAAGTCCACCCTGTTCAAGATCATCACCGGCAAGGAAGCGCCTGACAGCGGCACGATCGAGATCGGCCAGACGGTGCACCTTGGCTATGTCGACCAGAGCCGCGACCATCTGAACCCGGCCAACAACGTGTGGGCCGAAATCTCCGACGGGCTCGACTACATGAAGGTCAATGGCCAGGACATGAGCACGCGGGCCTATGTCGGCGCGTTCAACTTCAAGGGGCAGGACCAGCAGAAGAACGTCGGCAAGCTGTCGGGCGGTGAACGCAACCGCGTGCACATGGCCAAGATGCTGAAGGCCGGCGGCAACGTGCTGCTGCTGGACGAGCCGACCAACGACCTCGACGTGGAAACGCTGGCCGCGCTGGAAGACGCGATCGAGAACTTTGCCGGCTGCGCCGTGGTCATCAGCCACGACCGCTTCTTCCTCGACCGTCTTGCCACCCACATCCTCGCCTTCGAAGGCGACAGCCACGTCGAATGGTTCGAAGGCAACTTCGCCGCCTACGAGGAAGACAAGCGCCGCCGCATGGGCGATGCGGCGGACAGGCCGACCAGGCTGGCGTACAAGAAGCTGACCCGCTGATAGCTGGTTGAAGGCTCAGGGGACCACGAAGGTCCCCTGCCAGCTACCGTTCTGGCGGGTAAACCGCGCCCGTCGGTGGCCGTCATGGTTCAGCCACAGCCAGTCAAACTCGGCGACCTCGACCACCAGCAGCGCGAAGTTCTCGCGGGCGGGCAAGAGTTGCTCCTCGCTGGGCTTCTGGCCCTCGACCTCTGGCGGGAGGCCCGAGGTAGGCGCGTCCGATGCGCTGCCCGGTGCCGCCACGGCCATGTAGCAGCGGCGGGCATAGGGGGTGGAAGCGGTCCAGGCCTCGTCCACTTCCGGGGTATCAGTCTCGATGCGACCGACCCCGCGGGCGCGGATCTGGATCTTCGCATCGGGATCATGGAACAGCAGGCCCACCGGCGCGCCAGGGCCGATCACGGCGACCTTGGCCGAACGCGCATCGGTGTGCAGCCGCAGGGTCGAGAAGTCCGGATCCCAGGCGCGCAGCACCATCATCCGCACATCGGCATCCTGCGTACCGACCACCGGGGTGTGCATCGGCGAGCGGCGATTGGAGGCGGCTTCCGCAAGGCTCTTGCGGATGTCCTCCTCCACCTGGTCCAGAGTCTCGAACATGGCCGCCCTTTCGGCCTTCGGCAGGTGTGGCACAACATGGACCTTTGTTCATGGAGCCATCGGCTTACCTGAACATTCGGCCATGTTGCCGGTTCAGACAGCGGACAGCCCGAATCGCCTATCCAGCCTTCATGTCACCCGCCTCCCACTCGGCGGCAAGTACCGGAGGACGCCATGCAGTTTTCATCTTTCCTGAAGTCGAGTGGGCTCGCAGCACTGGCGATTGCCATTGCCGTCCCCTCCTTGTCCGTCGATGCCTCTGCCCAGGACCGCCCGCAGCGCGGCGAGTGGCGCGGCGGCGGCGACAACCAGCCTGACAGGCAGGCCGAGCGGCAGGAGCGCCGCGCCGAACGGCAGGAACGCCGTGCCGAACGGCAGGTTGAGCGCCAGTCGCAGGCCCAGCCTGCCCCGCAGGCTCAGGCGGCTCCGCCAATGCAGGCCCGCGTCCAGGCGCAGGCAGAAGCCCAGCCGCGCCC
>CAZTED010000135.1:0-4035 GCA_964612175.1 uncultured Sphingomonadaceae bacterium | reverse complement strand
TGGGTGCGCTATTACGACGACGTGCTGCTGGTCGACACCTATACCGGCGAAGTGGTGGACGTGATCTACGACTTCTTCTGGTAACCAGCCGGTGCCGGAAGAGTGGCCGGCATCCGGAGCCCCCGCCCCCGCAAAGGGGCGGGGGTTTTTGCTGTTGCGCGATGCAATCCGGTTTGAAACAAGGTCGGCATGAACGTCGACCTGAAGCCCGAATTCCTCAAGGACCAGCCAGCCTTGCGCAAGGTGGGCGCCGACGTGCGGGAGCGGCTGGCCGGCAACCCGTCAGTCTGGAAAGTGCCCACCGACAAGGCGGAAGTGTTCGCCGTCGCCGATTTCATGTCCGCCGAGGAATGCCGGCGAATGATCGCCATGATCGATGCCGTGGCGCGGCCATCCACCGTTTTCGACCTGCAGTACAAGGACGGCTACCGCACCTCCTATTCAGGCGATGTCGATCCCCATCATCCCTTTGTGAAGATGCTCGACCGGCGGATCGACGACCTGATGGGGATCGAGCCGAGCTTCGGGGAGACGATCCAGGGCCAGCGCTATATGCCGGGCCAGGAATTCAAGCCACATCACGACTGGTTCCATCCCAATACCAGCTACTGGGAGATAGAGACCGCCCGCGGCGGCCAGCGGGCATGGACCGCGATGATCTACCTCAACGATGTTGACGAAGGCGGCACGACCGATTTCACCGACCTTGGCATGTCGATCGAACCCAAGCAGGGCGTGCTGCTGCTGTGGAACAATGCCATGGCCGACGGACTGCCCAACCATGCCACCATCCACGCCGGACGGCCGGTGGTGCGCGGGGCGAAATACGTCATCACCAAGTGGTACCGGGCCAAGCCCTGGCGCTAGGCCCCTTTGTCCTCGGCTGCCCGGTGCTCCGCCCGCACCTCCGCGATCATTTTGTCGAGCTTGCGCGACAGGCGCAGGATTTCGAGCTGGGTGCGCAGGTTGACTTCATAGTCATGGCGAGCGGTGATGCGGTCCTTGGCTGCCTGACGGTTCTGGCTCATCAGGATGATCGGCGCCTGCACCGCAGCCAGGGTGGACAGCATCAGGTTCAGGAAAATGAACGGGTAGGCATCGAACGGCTCGAGGCCGACGAACTCCAGGACCCTGCTGTTCAGCAGCATCCACGAGAACAGTACCACGGCAAAGGCAATGATGAAGCCCCAGCTGCCGCCGATGGCCGCAACCTTGTCCGCCATGTGGTCACCATAAGTCGCGTGGGACTGGGCGGTTTCGTCGGCATCGTTTCCGGTGAACGTGCCCGAGGCCACGCGTTTGAGGACCCGTTGTTCGTCTGCCTCGAGGTCGTCGAAGTCGCGCCCGAGCAGTTCGCGGGCCAAATGATGCGGATCGGCCTCATGGTGCATGACGCGATGTTCCCTATGCTTGCAGCGCCTCGGCAATCAGGCGACGGGTATTGGCAACACCATATAGCGCAATGAAGCTGCCCATGCGCGGTCCCTGTTCGCTGCCCAGCAGCGTCTCGTACAGGGCGCGGAACCAGTCGCGCAGGGAAGCAAAGCCGTATTCCTCGCGCTTGCCGATTTCATAGACCATGTTTTGGATGTCTTCGGCAGAGGCATCCTCGGCGGTCACGGCAAGGAAGGAATCCAGTTCGCGCAGGGCCGCTGCCTCGTTCGGCGCGGGGGCGCGACGCTGCAAGGTCGGGGCCACGAAATCGCGGTTATAGGCAAGCGCCTTTTCGACCAGGCGGTACAGGTCCGGATGATCGTCAGGGTCCGCATCGCCGATGTAGTTGCCAAGGTAGGACCAGACCTGCTGGTGCGTGGCACCGGCCCCCAGCACGCCTACGAGGTTCAGCAGCAGGCCGAAGCTGACCGGAAGGCTGTCGCCCGCACCAACCACATGGCCATCGACGTCATCCCCCATGGCATGGAGCAGGTTCCACGCCGGGTTGCCCAGCCGCTTGTCCCATTCCTGCGCCGGGATCGCCGCGCGGAACTGCCAATATTCGTCCACCGCGCGCGGAATCACGCCGACATGGAGCTGCTTGGCACTCTTGGGATTGGCGTAGAGGTAATGGCCCAGGCTCTCATCGCTGCCGTAGGTCAGCCATTCCTCGATGGAGAGGCCGTTGCCCTTGGACTTGGAGATCTTCTCGCCATTGGCATCAAGGAACAGCTCGTAGATCATACCTTCCGGCTTCCTGCCGCCCAACACCTCGACGATCCGGCCGGACTGGGTGACGCTGTCCGTCAGGTCCTTGCCGCACATCTCGTAATCGACACCCAGCGCGTACCAGCGCATCGCCCAGTCGACCTTCCACTGAAGCTTGGCCTGGCCGCCAAAGATGCAGTGCTCGATTACCTGCCCCTCATCCTCGAAGCGCACGATCCCGGCCTCGGCATCGACCACTTCCACCGGCACCTGCAGCACAATGCCGCTGGCGGGGCTGACCGGCAGGACCGGCGAATAGGTGCGACGGCGCTCCTCCCGCAGGGTGGGCAGCATGATGCCCATGATCGCATCGTACTTGCGCAGCACCTGCCGCAGCGCCTCGTCGAAGGCGCCGGAGTTGTAGCGGTCCGATGCCGAGACGAATTCGTAGTCGAACCCGAACTGGTCGAGAAAATCGCGCAGCCGCGCATTGTTGTGGTGGGCGAAACTTTCGTGTGTGCCGAACGGATCGGGGATGCGCGTCAGCGGCTTGCCGAGGTGGCCTGCCAGCATCTCCTTGTTGGGCACGTTGTCGGGCACCTTGCGCAGGCCGTCCATGTCGTCGGAGAAGGCGACCAGCCGCGTCGGCGCGGGCAGGCCATTCTCGCTCGCCACGATCTCATAGGCGCGGCGCACCAGCGTGGTGCGCAGCACTTCCTGGAAAGTGCCGATATGCGGCAGGCCAGAGGGGCCATAGCCGGTCTCGAACAGCGCCGGCACGACCTGCCCCTGCGCATCGCGCCTGGGGCCGTTGAACCGCTTCACCAGCTTCATGGCTTCCTGGAACGGCCAGGCCTTGGAGGTGCGGGCAGCGGAGATCAGGGCTTCTTCGAACATGCCTCGCGCCTTTGCCCAATTGCCCCCGTTTCGCAAGCGCGAAGCAGGATGCGCTATGTCGGTCGCGCCTGACAATCTGCGACATTTGACTGTTTGCCGCCCGCCCGGCCCTGTGGCAGTCTCGGCCGCGGAGAGACATGGCCAATGGCCGGAAGGGGGAGAGAGGATGGCGCGCAAGCCCTGTCCCTTTGTGCTGCTGTTCCTGTGCGACCATGCCGGACATGGCAATGCAGGGCTGCCCGGGAAACCGGCAGCCCCGGTGGCGTCTTTCCGGACCGAGCTCGCCTGATACCAGAACCGGAGAACACCATGCGCTTCATCGCCGCCATTTCGCTCGCTGCGCTTGCCGCGTCATGTACCACTGCGCCCGATGCTGCTTCGCAAGCGGTCGCCGGGCCGGAAGGCTGCTCGGCGCTGACCGCTGCGGATGTGGGTGCAGCCAGTGCCAGCACACAGTGGATCGCGGCGGCCAACGGCCTGCCGGCCTTTTGCGAGGTCACCGCCACGCTCACCCCGGTTCCGGGATCGACCATCGGCGTGGTCTATCGCCTGCCCGCGAACTGGAACCGCAAGGTGCTCGGGATAGGCGGCGGGGGATGGGCCGGCAATGTCACCCTGGCTGCGGCAAGCGACGGGCTCGCCAAGGGCTATGCCACGCTGCAGACCAACGGCGGGAATGCCGGAACCGACGTGTGGAACAACTCCTGGGTGGCCGAACGCCCGGAAAGCGCGATCGACTTCAGCCACCGCGCGATCCACCTGATGACCGTGCACGGCAAGGAAACTGCCGCCGCATTCTATGGCCGGGAGCATGAACGCGCCTATTTCAACGGCTGTTCCACCGGCGGGCGCATGGCGTTGATGGAGGCGCAGCGCTACCCTGACGATTACGACGCGATCATCTCCGGCGCCCCGGTCTATACCTTGCAGACGCAGACCAGCGCGGTGTTCCGCAACCAGGCCTTCGCCGCCAATGGCGGGGCCGGTGCCTTCAGC
>CAZTED010000134.1:0-7015 GCA_964612175.1 uncultured Sphingomonadaceae bacterium | reverse complement strand
GCATAGACCAGCGAATGGCGCGGCTCGCGGTCGTTGGCATAGACCACGTGGCAGCTCGCGCAGCCCGAATGGCGGTAGTCGCCCGGCTGGTCGTTGGTGCCCATGAACCAGGTGAAGGGATCGTTGAGGCGCGTCTTGTGGATGTTGAGCACCGGGATCGCGGCGCGAAGGCCCGTGGCGGGGCCGCGGTTGGACTGCCTGAGGTCCGGGCGGCCCGGCTCCTCCAGCCGCTGGATCAGGCCGGTGGGGTTGGGCAGGCCGATCTCCGGGAACTGGCTGGCGATATTGCGCCCGCCGCGCTCGAACACGCGGAAGATGTCGCCCGGGGGCACGACGTGCCAGGTGGGCAGCGGATAGAGCGTGGCAAGCGCGCCGCGCGCCGCCTGTTCGGGCGTGACGGTGCCGTGCGGCTCCCCGGGGGAGAGCAGCTGGGCGGGCTCGCCATCGCGGGTGTAGGCTTCGCCCAGGGCATAGTTCTTGAACGGCAGGATGCCGTTGTTGTAGCTCGCCCCGCCCCACAGCATGGCGCCTGTCGCCATCAGGCTGCGCTCGGCCGCCTCGATCACCGGCATGTGGCAGGCCCCGCAGGCCTCGCGCGCCACGCGATAGTCGCTGGGGTTCACGAAACGAAGGAATTCGGGGCTCTCGCGGTTGAGCAGCGAGTAAGACCGCTCCGGATTGGCGGAGGAAGGGAAGTGCCAGCTTTCCGGCAGGGTTGGCAGCACGTGCGCCGCATCGCGGGCGGCAACATATTCCGGGTGGTCGAAATCGAGATCGGGGTTGCCGCGCACGGTGGCATTGCCGCCGTGGCAATCGACGCAGCCCAGCACGACCGCGTCGCTGGCGTGCATCGATGGTGCATCGGTCTGCACGTGGCACGAATTGCAGCCATCGGACTTGGCCATGGCTTCGAGTATCGACTGGTTCTGCGGCGCGGGCGCGGCGCGCACCAGCGTATAGTCGCGTTCCACCGGCGTCTCGCCGGCACCGGCAGCAAGGGTCTGCGGGCCAAACACCATGGCGGCGGCGGCGAAGGCGAGGCTGGCGGCAAGGGCGATATGGCGGGCGGCTGGTTTCATCAGTAGGTCAATGTCACATTGGCGAGGACCGACAGGTAGGCGCGGTGATCGCCGGTGTTGTCGAACAGGTCGCGGAAGCCGTCACCCGCCACCAGCGCGGCGGCGCTGAGGCGGGCAACGATGTTCTGGTTGGCGCGCGGTCGCCAGATGGCAGCGGCGGACAGGTCATAGCCGATGTCGCGCGGGATCGTGCCTTCGACGCGCAGCGCCTGCAGCGTGGCGGTGTTCTCGAACCACAGGTGGTTGGCATTGGCGGAGAGGCGCACCTCGGGCGAAATGTCGAAATCCGCGCCCACGCCCAGCAGCATCAGCCCCGGGTTGTTGAAGTTCGACTGGCCCTGTTCCTTGGACGAGCGCAGCGAATTGAGGATGCCGTTGCGCCCGTTCAGGCTGATCGCACGGCCGCCGCCGGCAAAGGGGATGGTCTGGCGGATCCAGTAGCTGGTATCGGCGCCGGCAAAGACCGGGTTCTCGAAGATCGCGTCGAACCCGGTCTCCCTGTCGTCGAACGGGTCGCCATCGCCGCTGGCATATGCGCCCGACAGGCGGAAGCGCATCCAGTCCTGGTCATAGGACAGTTCGGCCGCGGCGAAAGTGGCGCGGATATCGGCCGGCCGGTCGGTGAAGAAGCTGTTGCGGTCCTCGCCCAGCGCGGCGTAGGCGCTGGCGGTCACGTTGATCCGGCCAATGCGCCCGTCGGCATTGTAGCCCAGGTAGACCACGTCATAGTCCCGTCCGCGCAAGGACCCGAGCAGGCCCGGGCGCACCGGGAAGCCGTTGTCGTCAACCTCCACGTTGTCCGCCTCGCGGTTGCGGTTGTAGGCGATTGTCACCTGGCTGGTCAGCGCCGGGATCAGGAAGTCCTGGCGGTAGATGTTGGCAAAGAACACCAGGTCGTCGCGCGGACGCTGGACAACCGAGTTGAGGCCCGAATTGGTGTCCTTCTCCAGACGCCAGAAGGCCGCCAGGTTGAACTGGAAGCGGTTGTTGTCACGGTTGCCGAACAGGCGGAAACCCAGCTGGCTGTCGTTGAACAGGAAGCCGCGGAAATCGGCCTGGAACGGCTGGATCCCGGCACGCACCGAGATGAAGTCGTAGCGGTCGGTATCGTACTTCGTCAGGTGATAGTCGACGAAGGCTTCCTGCACGCCAAGGAAATGGTCGGTGCGGTGGCTGGGGGCTGTCGGTTCGACCAGCAGCACGCGGCGCTCGGGCACGTCGACATGGTTGACGTTGTAGGCCAGCGTCAGGCGGTATTCGATCGAGGGCGGGGCATAGGCGGTGGAGCCCTTCAGCAGCGCAAAGCCGGCGATGAAGGTCTGCGAAAAGACATAGGAGACATCGCGCCCGAATACGTCGAGGCTGCCGGGCCGCTCGGTCGTCTGCACGCCCACCGGGATGGGGAAAGTGCGCGGCTCCACCACGGTGTCGGAAATGGCGTTGGCGATGAAGAACCAGTTGTCGCCTTCCAGCCCCAGGAAGCGCGGGGTGCGGCAGACCGCACTGCCATAGGGCGGCTCGGTCCCCGCAGCTGCTGCTGCCTCGCGCAGCGCGCGGCGGCGGGCGTTGTCCTCGTCGGAATTGGTGCAGATCGGGCGGTCGCCCTTGTAGGTGTTCTGGTGGTAAGGATCGAGCGGGTCCTCCACCACCAGGCCGAGGTTCTCGACCAGTCGCCAGCGATCGGGGATGGCCAGCTGGTCGGTCGGGAAGGCGCTGGGCGGCGGGGCGCGCACGGCGCCGGGATTGTCCTGAACCACCTCGTCGGGCAGGTCGCCGACATAGCCGGGGCGGGTGCGGCCTTCGATGACACCGGGATCGACCGGGCCGCGCGGCGGTTCGATGGCGGTGCCCAATCCACCCTCAACTGGGCCACCCTGAACTGGGCCATCCACCGGGCCACCCTCCACCAGGCCGCTTTCAGGCTGACCGGCTTCGGGAAGGCTGGCAGGCTCCTGCGGCTGCGCGGCCAGCGCCAGCAGGGGAAGGAGGGCCAGCCCCGCGCTCACCGCCCCGTCCTCACAGGCCCTGGCACACGTTCTGCGCCGCCGTGTCGAGGAACGGCGCGAAGGGACAACTGACATAGCGCAGGCGAACCCCGCGCCCGGCCACGTCGACAACGATCTGGTCCGCCCGGATGGCGGGCGGCGCATTGCCGATACCCCCCACGCGCAGGCCGGCGTTGTGCAGGCCAAGGAAGCTGACCATGTCGTCCTGGTCGATGCCGTCGCCCGACACCCCGATCGCCCCGACCAGCGCGTTGCCGCGATAGACCGGCACGCTGCCCGGGAAGATCTGCAGGCCATTGGCCAGCCGCTTCTGCCCCGGCGCGGCATCGGGCAGCCCGGTGCAGCCGACCGGCGTGTCGGCACTTGTGCCGCCGGTGGCCACATGGACTGCGGCAGCCACCACGTTGCCGGCCACAAGGTCGCTCTGCAGGCCCACGGCAAAGGGGCTGAACTGGCTTGCCTGCATCACCGACAGCGGCCCCGGCGGGCGGGCGACCTCGCCATCGGGAAAATAGGGCCGCGCCAGGTTGCCGACCGAGCGGTTGCCATAGGCGGCATTGCCGGTCAGCGCCGCGCCATTGCCAAGGAAGGTGCGCAGGCGCTGGACATAAGGTGCCACACTGCCGCCCGCCGCCTGCAGCTGGGCGGCTGCCACCGGATTGGCGAAGAAGGCCGCCGTGCGAGCCTTCTGCAGGCTTACATCGACACCGAATACCGGCCCATCGGGCGATCGCACGATGCCGAGCACCGCGCCATGGGTGTCGACGAGGCTGATCGTCGCCTGCATCCGGCTGTCGAGCGGGCGGCGGATCTGTGCCCGGGCGCGGGACAGTACGGTGAAAGCCTCTTCGAGGATGGCGCGCGATTCCGCAGCGGTCAGCGGCTGCGCCACGCTGGCGGCATCGGTCCCGCCTCTTATGGGAAAGCGCGGGTTGCCACTGCCATCGGTCAGGACGAAAGCGTCACGGTTGGCAAATTCGCCAGCCGTGGCGGCCCGCACACCCGATGCTTCGCTGCCATAGGCCGTGCCTGCCCGCAGCACGCCGTCGGTATAGCCGGCAATGGCTGTCAGCGCGCCGGGGGCGGCTGCGAAGTTTGTCTGCAGCGGGGAGAGTTGCGCTCCGCCCGCATCGGAGAAGCGCAGCGCCGTGCCATCCACGAAGATGCGTTCGGCGCGGATATCGTCGGGCGGCAGGAACCCCTGGATACCGGCCAGCGCGACCAGTTCCTCGGCATCGCTATCCGTATCGAGGATGTTCGGATCGAAGCCGTAGTCGCCATCGCCCATCACGCCGATGCCGCCAACGACCACGCCGTTCTTGTAGATCGGAAAGCCGCCGGGATCGGCCGCCAGGCCCAAGGGCGAGCGCTTGGGGCC
This sequence comes from uncultured Sphingomonadaceae bacterium, assembly GCA_964612175.1. Classification (GTDB taxonomy): domain Bacteria; phylum Pseudomonadota; class Alphaproteobacteria; order Sphingomonadales; family Sphingomonadaceae; genus Alteraurantiacibacter. Next base: position 2,552 of record CAZTED010000134.1, on the reverse strand, counting down.
GATGAATGCGCCGGCCCCGCCGCCCGGCACGAACCGGCGGCTGAGGTCCGAACAGGGCAACTGGCTGAACTGCACCCCGAACAGCGGCCCGCTTTCAAGGCCCACGGTGGTGGGGGCAGGCGGGAAATGCTCCTGCACGATCTGGCTGGCGGTGCGGGTGGAAAAGGCGTTGCCGCTGCTCGACAGGTAGGCGCCGGTAATGGCCTTGGCGAGCGCTGCCGCGCTGGCGGGAATGGTCGCGCCCTGGAGGCCGATCTCGCTGCCCGGTGCGGCATTGCCGCCGATGGTGCGGGTAGATACCCGCGCAAGGTCCGGCGCACCCGTCATGCGGAAGGAGGCGAGCACGTTGCCCACCCGGTCGGTCACCACGATCCAGCTGGGCAGGCCGCGTGCCGTGGCCTCGCCCGCGGCCTGGGCCACGATGCGCTGCACTTCGGCCACGCTCAGCGCTTCCTGCGCGGGCGGTGTGAACAGCCCGCCGGTGGCGCTGGGGCTGGGCGTTGGTGTGGGGGAAGGCCCGCCACCGCCGCCGCCCGAAGTCCCGCCGCCGCCGCAGCCCGACAGGACCAGCGCGGCACTCGCCAGCAGTGCGATGCCCCCCCGCATCAGCGCAGCCGTCCGATCGCGGAAACCGCATTGCCGAGCGCGGCGCGGAAGTCCTGCGGGTTGTAGCTTTCAGGGCTGCGCACGGCGGCATAGGCGCGATTGAGGTCTGCCCGGATGCTCGCCGCCGCGCCCAGCGTGATGCGCTGCTGCGAGACGAGGGCGTTGAGCAGGGTGTCCACCGCCATCACCGCCTGCGCCGATCCGGCATAGTCGGTGAAGCGCGAACTTGTCGCCCGTCCGCCGATGATCGCGATCACCTCGAACGCATCGTTGCCGCCATAGGAGCGCGTGGCCAGCGCATCGGACAGGCGCTGCGCCTCGGCACGCAGGTTGGTGGCCGCCGCCACCGCCGGTTCGCGCCCGCGGTTCATGGCGGCGTGGAATTCGCGGCTGGCAGCGCGGAAGCCCTCTGCCCGCGCCGGGGCCAGCGCCGATGCCACGGCATCCAGCATTATGATGTTTTCGTCGTTGAAGGGCGGCTGGCCGAATGTCAGCGGGCGCCCTGGGTTGACCTCGAAGGTCAGCCGCCGCTCCGGCCCGTCGGTAATCGCGCGGTGGCACGAATGGCAGTCGAAGAAGGTCAGCTGCGGGAACAGCCCTTCGGTCGCCAGCCGGGCTTGCGTGAACAGGCCGGTCGCCCGGGCCACGGCCTCGGCCTGGCCCACGGCCCACAGCTGCACGTTGTCGGTCACGCCCTTGCGCTGCACATAGTCGGCATCGATGTCGTGGTGCTGCTGGAAGCTGGAGAACAGGTCGAGCTCGAAGGTGATGCGCGGATGGCCCGCCGCCATCATCGCGTGGGTCACGAACTGGCCTTCGTTCTCGCTGCCGTAATGGCAATCGAGGCAGACGCGGGCGCGCACCTGCGGCTGTTCCAGCGCCGTCATGCCGCGGCTGACATTGGCTGCATGGGTGCCGCCGACCTCGTAATGGCTCGCCAGCCAGCCCGATGCCGCGCCATGGCAGCTTTCGCAGCCCACGCCATCGGTGGTGTGGAACCGCGGGCCGCGGTCGCTGGCGGGCACATAGGTGGCGTGGCAGCCGAGACATTCGGATCGTGAGGTGGCGTCCTGCCAGCCAAGCGACTGCGCGATCTGCTGGCCCCGCCGGCCGCTGAGCAGGGCATAGGCGCGGCTGTGCGCGCCGCTGACGTTGAAGGGCGATTGCCAGGTGGCAATCTCGTCCTGCCGCACGACAGCGCCGTTGCCTTCGCTGCGTCCGTGGCAGGTCGATCCGGCGCAGGAGGCGACCCCGGTATAGGAATAGCCGCCTTGCGCCTCTGCCCGGCCAACCTGGCCAAAGGCGGTCACAAGGGCGCCGACCGCCAGCACAAGGGCGCCGAGCAATGGCCATCCCCGGCGCCAGCCGACACGTCCTGCCGCCGTTCCGGTCCACGCCCTGGCTCTGTTCATGCCCACCCCCCAAGACTGTTCGCGGAAACCTGCCCGCATCCCGCCAGGCGACGCCCCCGCGCCGGCCAGCCGGGAAGAAAAACGCTATTCTCCGGTCATCATCGCGCTGGCCATCTGCTCCAGCTGCACGGTGCAGCCATTGGCGATCAGGGCGCTGGCGAGGGCTTCCGGCTCGCCAGGTGTTTCGGGCAGGAACACGAAGCTGACCTCCACCGGGCCGGTTCCGCCGCCGTGCCCGATGCGATAGGAAGCGCCGGGGCTGGGTGCGGTTCCGGGGCCCCAGGAGGCGAGCATCTCGCCAGCCGGGAAGGTTACGCTGCCTTCCTCGCCGGTACCGGTTGCCGTGATGGCATAGGTGCTTTCGGCCTGGGTATCGGCGCGCCACAGGCGCACCCGGCCGTCCTGCGGCAGGCAGATCGTGCCCGGCTTGCTGACGTCGACATACCACAGGCTGGGATTGGTCACTTCGCCCGCCGTGCCGGTGCGCACGGCCCCGGTGCGGGCCCTGGCGGCAGCGCGCTGTGTGGTGAGCGA
>CAZTED010000133.1:0-7088 GCA_964612175.1 uncultured Sphingomonadaceae bacterium | reverse complement strand
GCCTGGTGCTTCATCAGCGCCGGGGCCGCCTTGATCATCGACTTGAAATCGAGGAACGGCACGGTGCCCAGCTTGACGTAGCCTTCCTCATAGACGCCGGCCGAATAGCGCAGGAAGGCATCGTATCCGGCGACATCGGCGGGATCGAGCTTCTCGATCTCCTTCCTGAGACCGGTCTCGTCGTTCGAATAGTCGAAGTTGGTGCCATCGGGCCAGTTGAGCCGGTAGAACGGCATCACCGGCATCAGCTCAACGTCCCTGGCCATGTCGGCACCGGACAGCGCCCACAGTTCCTTCAGGCAATCGGGATCGGTCACCACGGTGGGGCCGGCATCGAAGGTGAAGCCGTCCTTCTGCCAGTAGTAGGCACGCCCGCCGGGCTTGTCGCGGCTCTCGACCACGGTCGTGGCGATGCCGGCGCTCTGCAGGCGCAGGGCCAGCGCCATGCCGCCGAAACCGGCGCCGATCACGCAGGCGGTCCGCTGCGGGGTGGGGGAAGTCATGATGCCTCGCTTTCAGGAAGGGGGAGCAGGGCCGGACGGCTGGTGGCCAGCGCGCCGATTGCCCGGGAAATCGCCACGGGGGGCTTGCCTACCAGAACCCGGGCCTTGTCTGCCATGGTGGAGCGGCCGGTGTAGAACCGTTCGACGAGCGGTTCGGGCAGGCGGTAGAACCGTTCGAATATCGCCACGCGGCGGTGCGGCTCGGCCGCGCCGAACAGCATGTCGCCGAGCAGGCGGTAGAAGCCTGTCTGCGCCCAGTGCGCGCGCGAACGGGCCGCGAGCGTGGCGGCAAGCTGGTCGCCCGGCAGGTCCACATCCCGTACCAAGGCCAGCGCCGTCTCCACCGCGAAGGGCACGGTGTAGCTTGTCAGCGGGTGCGTGAAGAGCCCGCGGGCGCCAGCAAGCCCAACACCGGGCACGGTGACGTCGGCCATGTAGCGGGCGTGGCTGCCGCCGGTGATCACCGGCAGCACGCCGGTCTCGAACCCCAGGATCGTGCCGTCCCAGCCGTGCTGGCGGCAGTAGAGGTCGATCCGGGCGGACAGTGCCGATCGGTCCAGCGCCGGCGTGTCCTGGTAATAGGTGTCTTCCACGAAGAGCTCGTGCGCGCCCAACGGGAGGACATAGACGAAGCGGTAGCCGCCCAGTTGTTCGACGCTGGCATCCATGATGACCGGCCGGGTCAGGCCGTGCGGATCGCGCGTGGCAAGGTGGCGGCCCATGAACACCTGCCACCCGCCTGACAGGTGGGGCGAAGGGGCAAAGCCGCGCGCATCAATCACTGCGCGGGCGGTGATGCGGGTTCCGTCGGCCAGCGTCACGCCGCCCTGGTCGAGCGCGGTGACGGTGCGGCGGGACAGGATCGTGCCGGGGGCCAGCTCGCGCCCAAGGGCAGCGGCGAAATCGGTTGACCCCATCGACAGGTAAGGGGTTGCCAGCGTGCGGCTGTGGCCGGGAAACACGACATCGTTGCCAGCTGTCCACTCGCTCTTGCGGATCGGACGGAGCAGGTCGTGGCCTGCATCGGACAGGTCGCTGGCAAACCAGCTCCAGCGGTGGTTGCCGCCCGGGGCCTCGCCGCCATCGACCAGCCGCACACGCACATCGGGGCGGTGGCGGGCAAGGGCCAGCGCGATCAGGCCGCCTGCCAGGCCGCCACCTGCAATGGCTATGTCACAGTCTCGCCCGGTCATGCGGAGGCCTTAGCCTATTGGCTGCCCGGCGCAATCATGGGCGCAAGGCGGTAGTTCAGCCGGCAGCCTTGCCAATCGGGCCGTGGCGGGGGAATAAGCGGCACTTCCGGGGGGAATGTAGGGCGATGCAGGAAGGCAGGACACTGTGGCCGCACCGGGCGGCGTGGGTCGCGGCGCTGGCGTTGTTCGCGGCTGCCGTGGCGGTGCTGTTCGCGATGGACCGGCCACCGATGTGCGCCTGCGGCACGGTCAAGCTGTGGCATGGCGTGGTGCAGAGCTCGGAGAACAGCCAGCATATCACAGACTGGTATGCGCCCAGCCACTTCACCCATGGCCTGCTGATGGCGGGCGTGGCCCTGCTGCTTTGGCGCAAATGGGCCCTGTTCGGCGGCAGGCCCGCGCGCTGGGCCCTGCCGATTGCCGTGTTCGTGGAGGCCGCGTGGGAAATTGCCGAGAACACCCCCATGGTCATCAACCGCTATCGCGAGGTGACGGTGAGCTGGGGGTATTCCGGCGATTCCATCGTCAATTCGGCGAGCGACATCGGCTGGATGTTGCTCGGCTTCCTTGTTGCCCTGCGCCTGCCCGGCTGGGCCAGCGTGGCGCTGGGCCTGTTCCTGGAACTGCTGGCGCTGGCCGTGATCCACGACAACCTGACCCTGAACGTGCTGATGCTGCTCTATCCGATCGACGCGGTTGCGGCTTGGCAGGCGGGCTAGGTTAGCCGGATCCCGTTCGGGTCGAGCGCAGTCGAGACCCGTTGCAGGGTATCCCGACTGCGCCCGACACGAACCGAACAATCAGTCTTCCGACGCCTCGCCTTCGGCCCCTTCTGCGGCTGCGGTGCTAAGCGCCGGGCGCGGGCCGGGCAGGGGGGCATCGCGGTTGCCGGTCATCAGGTAGGTGTCAAACCACTCCATCATGCGCAGGGTATAGTCATAGCGGGCTGCCGCCATGGCATTGCCGTGGCCTTCGCCCGGGTAGAGCACCAGCCGCACCGGGGTATCGGGCCGGCGGGTGCGGATGTGGCGGTAGAGCTCCATGCTCTGCGTGGGCGAGACGCGGGTGTCGCCATCGCCGTGCATGATCAGGATCGGGGTGTCTGCCTTGTCGACGTGGTAGATCGGGCTGCGCACGAGCAGGTCGTTCCATTCCTCCCACGGCCACTTGCGATCGTGCACCAGGTACATCTCGTTCGGGATGTCGGTGGTGCCGAACTTGCTGATGTTGTTGGAAATGCCCACGAACATCACGGCGGCGGCGAATTCGGCGCTGTAATAGGTGGCGCCCCAGGCGCTGGCAAAGCCGCCATAGGAGCCGCCGGTGATCCCCACCCGTGCCGGGTCGACGATGCCCATTTCCACAAGCGCGTTCTTGGCATCGACAAGGTCATCGAATTCCTTGCCGGCATAGTCGCGCTGGTGCTGCATCGAGAAGGCCGTGCCATAGGCGGTGGAGCCGCGATAATTGGGCAGGAACACGGCATAGCCGCGACCGGCTGCGACCTGCCCCGGATTGCTGTACCCGGTTACCCAGCCGTTGGATTCATGCGCCTCCGGCCCGCCGTGGACATCGAGGATCAGCGGAGCGCGCTCGAACGGGATGCCGCCGACCGGCTCGATCAGGACGCCTTCGATCACCTGTCCGTCGCGGGCGGTATAGGTAAGCGTGCGCTGGGTGCCGAAGGCGATCTCGGCCAGCCAGGGATTGTGTCCGGTCCAGCGTTCGAACTCCATGCCGTCGAACAGGAACATCTCGGTCGGATGGCGCGGGCTGTCGGCCTGTACCACCAGCCGGTTGCCGCCCTGCTGCAGGCTGGAAAGGATCAGGCCGCCGGTATCGACTTCGCGCAGCATGGCACCGGTGGGATCGTAGAACCTGAGCACGCTCTGCGCGCCGACTGCAACCGACACCGCCAGCCGGCCATCGGCCATCCATTCGGTGTCGGTGGCCGCTTCCGGTGCCCCTTCGTTGAGCGCGCGGATGGTGCCGCTGACGACATCGACCAGGTGCAGCGTGGTTTCCGCCGGATCGTTCTCGCTGATCCCGGCAATCAGCGAGAGGTAGCGGCCATCGGGCGAAATCTCGATGTCGCCAAGCTTGCCCGGCGTCTCGATCACGCGGGCCTCCAGCGTGGCGAGATCGATGATGTGGGGGCGCCGCTTCATCAGGTTGTCGTCGACCAGCGTGGTTGGGGCCGAGGTGACCACCATGAACGAACCATCAGGCGCCAGGTCGATCTCGTCCACCTGTCCGGGCACTGTGATCTGGCGCGGGGCGGCATCGATCGCGGTGCCGCCGGCGGCAGCCACGAACAGGCGATTGAAGCCCTGCTCCTCCTCATAGACGATGGCGGTAAAACCCTTGCCCGCTTCCGCCACGCGCGCGGCGTCCGGCGCGGGAGTGGCGAGCATGTAGATGCTCTCGCCAGAAGGAGCCACGGCATAGGCCAGCACGGCGGCATCGGGAACGGCGGCAAGCTTGCGCGGCGCGCCGCCGCTTACCGGCACGCCCCAAACGGCGCGCTGCTCCTCTCCATCGGCCCACAGGTAGGTGATCATGCTGCCATCCGGCGTGAAGCCGATCGATCCGACGCTGACATCTTCCGGCAGGTAGGCGCGCGCCTGCATCGGGGCATCGGCCAGGAACAGCTGCTGCACCAGCCCGCCATTCGCTTCGCCCCGCGTCACATCGGGGCGCGAACCGGTGGTATAGGCGAGCCGCGACCCGTCCTGCGAGATGGCGATACTGGCGGCAAATTCGATCCGGGCCACGTCTTCGGGCGTCAGCGGGCGCAGATCTGCGGGAGCGGCGCCGTCCTGGGCATGGGCGGCCTGTGGGACAGCAGTGGCCAGCGAAGCGGGAAGAAGCAGGGTGCTGGCCAGCAGCGTGCGGCAAGATGTTGTCATTGTGTGGTCGTGCTCGGTTGGTACGATGGAAGTACAGGTTTCGGATGTAACCGTAATAAAGGCACCTCCCGCCAAGGCAAGGCCTTGCAGGTAATCGCCTTTATCCGGCAGGCGCGATCAGCGAAGGGTCTTCTCGCGCTGGGGGTAAACGTCGAAGGTGCGCCCGCGCACGGTGATCGTCTCGCCCTTGAAGGCCCGCGTGGCCATGTCGCGCGCGCGATGGCCGGTGATGCTGGCCCGGTCGCCGGCGGCGGCGTGCTCGCTGCCGAAACCCGATGCGGCAGCCACGATCGGCGGCGAGAGGTCAACTGCCCACAGCTCCCCGTCGCCATCGCGCAGCCGCAACTGCATGTGCGGGTTGGTGAAGGTGATCGAGACGATCTCACCCGTCAGGCGGCTTTCCGCCTCCTGGGTCCAGCCCCAGCCGTGGTGCGCCGCTGCGGCAAGCGGCAGGCCCAGCGCGACCGCCGTGCACAGCGCTACAAGAAGCCTTTTGGATCGCATGGTCATGCGTTTCTCCTTTGCAGATCCCCACTCCTGCAAGTGGGTCCATAGCACCGAATCAGGTGCAGGTGAAACTGCCTGTCGGGCAGGCCTGTCACCGGTAGCAGCACAGCTGGCGCGACCAGTGCTGCGCTCGCGCTGGACTTGCCCATCCCACCGGCCTAGCATCGCCACCGGGGCCCGGCGCCGCTTCCTGATCCCGCCGGGAGGAGGAGAGCGCAGCCATGGCCGAGACAGCCGACATTCCCGCCTGGATCACCCTGTTCGCCGGGCTCTATGCCCTTGCCGCCGCCATCGGTGAGATCCGCCACCCGGGCAGCTGGGCGGCAATGCTGGACGATTTCGAGAACCGCGAGGGCCTGCGCTTTGTCACCGGCCTGTTCCTGCTGGTGCTGGGCGCGGTGATCTACATGGTCAACCCGTGGAACCCGGCGGACTGGCTGGCCGTGGCGGTGACCCTGCTGGGCGCGCTGATCGTGGTCGAAGGCCTTGTCATGCTGTCGTTCGGGCGGGCCTACATGCATTTCGCCAACGGCCTGTTCGGCGCGGTCAACCGCTTCTGGGCCCTGTTTGCCGCCGGCTTCGGCGTGGTGGCGATCTGCCTGGCGGCGCTGCGGTTCTGAGCGCCCGGACTTCGGGGGCAGAGGGCTTGCACCCGCTGGACTCATCCCCCGCCAGCCTCTAAACCCTCCCCATCCCCGGGGAGCGCGCTTGCGCTGAGAGGGGCAGGTAAGCTCTGCCCGACCCGTCGAACCTGAACCCGTTAGCACGGGCGGAGGGAAGGGCAGGCCGCATCGCCTTCTGACCCCTCTCCCGCCTTTCAAGGAGAGCGCGACCATGGCCGACATCAATTCCAGGCTGGAGATCGGCGTAACCACCGGCCCCATCCGTGGCAGCCGCAAGGTCCACGTCGGCCCGCTGAAGGTGGCCATGCGCGAGATCGATCTGGAGCCGTCGAGCGGCGAGCCGCCGGTGCGTGTCTATGACACCTCCGGCCCCTATACCGACCCTGCCGCCACCATCGACATTGCCGCCGGCCTGCCGCAGCTGCGCCGCGAATGGCAGCTCGCCCGGGGCGACGTGGAGGAATACACGGCGCGCGAAACCAAGCCGGAAGACAATGGCCAGCTGGGCCCGGATCGCAGCGGCGGCGTGGCGCCGTTCCCCAATGTCCGCAAGACCGTGCTGCGGGCAAAGCCCGGCGCGAACCTTTCCCAGATGCACTATGCCCGCCGCGGCATCATCACGCCCGAGATGGAATATGTCGCCATCCGCGAGAACATCGGGCGCGAGATGATCGCCAACCACATCCGCGACGGGCAGGATTTCGGCGCCAGCATTCCCGATTATGTCACGCCCGAATTCGTTCGCGACGAGGTGGCGCGCGGCCGGGCGATCATCCCCAGCAACGTCAACCACCCGGAATGCGAGCCGATGGCGATCGGCCGCAACTTCCTGGTCAAGATCAACGCCAATATCGGCAACTCCGCCGTCGCCAGCGATGTGGCGAGCGAGGTCGACAAGATGGTCTGGTCGATCCGCTGGGGCGCGGACACGGTGATGGACCTTTCCACCGGCCGCAACATCCACGACACCCGCGAATGGATCATCCGCAACAGCCCGGTTCCCATCGGCACCGTGCCGATCTACCAGGCGCTGGAAAAGGTCGGCGGCATTGCCGAGGACCTGACCTGGGAGGTGTTCCGCGACACCCTGATCGAACAGGCCGAACAGGGTGTGGACTATTTCACCATCCACGCCGGCGTGCGCCTGCCGTACATCCCGCTCACCGCCAAGCGCGTGACCGGCATCGTTTCGCGCGGCGGCTCGATCATGGCCAAGTGGTGCCTGGCGCACCACAAGGAGAGCTTCCTCTACGAGAAGTTCGACGAGATCACCGAAATCATGAAGGCCTATGACATCGCCTATTCGCTGGGCGACGGCCTGCGCCCCGGCTCCATCGCCGATGCGAATGACGA
>CAZTED010000132.1:0-7205 GCA_964612175.1 uncultured Sphingomonadaceae bacterium | reverse complement strand
TTGGTGCGCACATAGTTCACCACGTCGGCCACCTGCTGGTCGCTCATCATGTCGGCCATCGGCGGCATGCCGTTCATGCCCTTCATCACCACGTAGAGCGGATAGCCCTTGGCGATCATGCGCGGGTTGCTGGCCAGCGCCGGATAGAACCCTGCCCCTTGCGCGCCCTCGCCCGCCGGCATGTGGCACCCGGCGCAGACATTGGCATAGAGCGCCTCGCCCGAGGTTTCGCCAAAGGTGCTAGAACTGGTGAAGACCCCGTCGGCATCGGCGCCTGTCTGGGCCGTGGCCTGGGCCGCAATGGCAACAACAAGAGCTGCCCCTGCCACGCCCAGAACCCGAATTGCGCTGTTCCGCATCTGCCTTATCCTGCCTGCACGCGTTGATGAAGCCGCCCGACCGCGTCGAGCGCCGATGTGACCGCACCTTCCTGCCAGCCGCCGATGTAGGAGGCGTGTTCGCCCGCCAGCACCACGCGGCCGTCGAACTCGCACAGGTTGCGGTAATGGGTGGCACGACTTTCTTCCGACCAGATGCCGAAGCAGCCGAGCGACCATGGCACCCGGTGCCAGCCAACCGATATGCCGCTGACGAATTCGTCGCGGTATTGCGGGTGGATCTGCGAGCCCCATTCGAGGGCCAGCCGCACCCGCTCTGACGGAGGCAGCGCGGTGAATTCATAGGCGAAGGCGCCGCCGGCATAGGCGCCCATCAGCACGCCCGGGCCCTGCTTGCCGTACCCGTCGCTGGGGTAGGATATCTGCGAGATCGGCAGGTTGGTGCTGGTGATCCCGCCATAGATCTCCTCGTCCTGCTCCCAGAAGCGACGGCGGAACTCCAGCCCCACCTTCACGCTGGGGCGATAGGGGACCGCCTTGATGGCCGCCGCCATCGGCGCGCCGACGTTGAGGGGGATCTGCGCCAGGATCGACAGCGGCAAGGTGCACACGCAGTAATCGGCCTGTGCCACCAGCGCTTCGCCGCTGCGGGTGTCCTCGTAGCTGACCGTCACGCCGCTCTCGTCTTGACGGATCGCGGTGACCTTGCTGTTCAGCCGCACGAGGTGGCCCACCGCCCGGTCGAAGCCGACGGCGATCTGGTCCATGCCGCCGACCGGCTGGAAGATGGCGTGCTGGTGTTCGTTGGACAGGTGGCCGCCGATGTTGCGCCACATGCCGGACTTGAGCACGGTCGACAGGTCCAGCGGATCAGACGGGATCGGCTCTGCCGTCAGCCCGCCACCCGGACCCTTCTGCCAGCCACGCCGGCTGGAGGAGCTACGGCTGCGAACATAGCGCATGTTGTTGTCGAGCGCGCCCCAGCTGCGCAGCGATTCCAGCAGGATCTCGGCATCCTCGCCGGTCACCGCATCGTCGAGCGCGCTTTGCCGCACGGCCTTGGCCAGCAGTTCCGCCACGTGGCCATAGTAATCGGCCTGGATCGTCTTGTAGCGCTGCGGCCGGCCTTCGAACGCCTCGGTGGAATGGAGGTAGGCGTTGTAGTTGTTCTGCTGGAACGGCTCCAGACCGATGCCAAGCTGCCTGCAGTAGTGCATGATCCCGCCATGTTCGGTGGGAATGCGCCAGGGGCCGGGGTTGAGGTAGTTGCCATCGGAGAACGTGCAGTCCTGGGTGGCACCGCCCAGCTCGGTATAGCTGTCGCCGCCCCGCAGGGACCAGCACCGGCCACCAACCTTGGAATTGTACTCCAGCACCTGAACGCCATAGCCCGCGCGGCTCAGTTCCAGCGCGGCGACCATGCCGGCTATGCCGGCACCCAGGATCAGCACCTTCTTGCCGTTGCCCCCGCCCTGCAGCGAGATCGGTCCGGTAAAGGTGGAGGCGTGAGCCTGGCCCAGCGGAGCCATCGCCATCAGCATGGCACTGGCACCCGCAGACCTGCCGATCATCGACAGCAACTGGCGCTTGGTGATCGGAAATTCGGGTGTCTCGTCCATGTGCGCCCCAATTGCGGGGCGGTTCTTCCGGGAGCCCAGGCCTGCCAGCCGTTTCCCGCCCCTGTCTCTGACAGGACGATTGATCGGACCGCGCAGGGGGCTTTGGGATACGCCGTATGGCGTATTGGCCCTGGCGGGGCCGGATGCGAGCCTGTGACCTGTTATTGGTTCACGGAGAAGACCCCCGATGCGCGGCGTGACCCTGTTCTCGACCACCGTGGCGCTGGCCGTTCCGGCCATCCTCTGGCCTCCGCGCCCGGTGCGGGCCGAGACCATCGACGCCGTGGTGCCGGTCATGCTGGCAGAGGCTTCAGGCGCGGTTACCGTGGAACAGCCGCAGACCCGCTAGTTTCGTGGTTCCTGTCCTGGCACCGGCCAGGCTTCAGGCAAAACGCCCCGCCCGGCAGACCGCTTTTTCCTCAATTGCGCGGTGTGCCGGGCGTGGGTCAATCTCGGATCAGATCGGCCGGATCAGATCGGGTAATGGCCCGGTTCCGTCTCGAAAGTGATCCAGCGGGTTTCGGTGAAGGCATCGATGCCCTGCCGCCCGCCGAACCGGCCATAACCCGAAGCCTTCATCCCGCCGAACGGCATCTGCGGCTCGTCCGACACGGTGCTGGCGTTGACGTGGCAGATGCCGGCGTGGATCTGGCGCGCAACCCTGAGGCCGCGTGCGGTGTCGCGGGTGAAGACGGCGCTGGACAGGCCATATTCGGTATCGTTCGCCAGTTCGATCGCGTGCGCCTCGTCCCGCGCACGGATGATGCCCACGACAGGGCCGAAGCTTTCGTCGCGGAACAGCTTCATGTCCGGGGTCACCTTGTCGACAAGATGCGCGGGCATGACCACGTTCTGCGTCGTCTCCCCGCCCACCAGCAGCTCGGCACCCTTGGCCGTGGCATCGGCGATCAGGGCATAGCAATGGTCCACCGTCTTGCGATCGACCACCGCGCCCAGCGGGGTGTTGCCCGCTGTCGGATCACCCGCCGGCATCGAGCGCACCTTTTCCGCAAACTTGGCCGCGAAGGCATCGGCCACGGCATCGACCACGATGATCCGTTCGGTCGACATGCAGATCTGGCCCTGGTTCATGTAGGCACCGAAGGCCGCAGCCTTCACCGCCTCGTCAAGGTCGGCATCGTCCAGCACCAGCATCGGTGCCTTGCCGCCCAGTTCCAGCAGGCAGGGCTTCAGATGCTCGGCAGCACGCTTGGCGATGATCTTGCCAACGGCGGTGGAGCCGGTGAAGTTGATGCGCTTGACCTGCGGTGCATCGATCAGCGCGCCGACCACCTCGGCGGCATCTTCCGGCGCATTGGTCACCACGTTGACCACGCCTTCGGGGAAGCCGGCTTCGGCGAAGGCCTCGATGATCAGGGCATGGGTGCGCGGGCAGGTCTCGCTTGCCTTCAGGATCACCGCGTTGCCGCAGGCCAGCGGCACGGCGATGGCGCGCACGCCCAGGATGATCGGCGCGTTCCACGGGGCAATGCCCAGCAGCACGCCGACCGGCTCCTTCATCGCCATGGCCACCGTGCCTTCGTGGTCCGAGGGGATCACTTCGCCGGTGATCTGGCTGGTGATGGCGGCGGCCTCGCGCACCGTGCCGGCGGCCAGCATCAGGTTGAACATGGCCCAGCCGGCGGTCGCGCCGATCTCGCCCATCATCGCGGCAACGAACTGGTCCTTCTTGGCCACCAGCGCATCGGCCGCCTTCATCAGGACGGCGCGGCGCGCGTTCGGCCCCAGCTTCGACCAGACGGCGAAGCCTGCCTGAGCCTTGGCGGCAATCGCCGGAATGTCCGATGCCTTCATCGCCTGCGCGCTTGAGGCAACCTCGCCGGTCATGGGGTTCAAACGGGTAAACTGGGTCATCAGGCCTGCCCTCTTCACTTGGCATTATTGCGGGTTGTGGTTCTGCGCCGCCCTAGCCGATTCATCCGTCAGGGCAAATGCTGCCTGACTGCGGGCAGCGCCCGGGCGCCGGTTGCAGGAGGGAGCCCTGCAACCGGCATGGCAGGGCGCTAGGCAATGCCCTGCTTGCCGGGCGCGATGATGTGATTGGGATCGAGCGCCTGCTTGATGCGGGCGTTCACATCACGGTTCACCTGGCCGTACTGGTCCGCTACCAGGTCCATGGTCGAGACCGCCGAGCGATAGGCCGCCCAGCCGCGCTCGCCGAAGCGCACGATCATCTCCTCGATGCACTGTTCGGCGCGGCCCGCGCTGGCATCGTCGCCCTTGTCGAACATCAGGAAGATGATGTGGTGCAGCTCGCGTCCGCCCACGGCATAGGCCGGGGCATAATCGAAGCCCCACTTGTTCATGATCTCGGTCGCCAGCGCCGACTGGGCCAGCGTCTGGTCGCCCTTGGCCGGGGCCACCGGGGCAAAGGCCACCGCCCCGCCACTCTTGCCCCACCAGCGGATGAGGCCGATCTCCTCCAGGCTCATGCCGCCGCGCATCAGCGTCTTGTGGTGCTCGAACCACGGGTTGCCGCCCATTTCAGCTTCGGTCAGCACTTCGGCCCCGGCAGCCGCGAAGGCGCCGCGCAGGATCGGCTCCGTCGCGGCGATGATCTCGTCGGTGCCGTAAAGCGCGAAATAGGTGTTCCACATGCCCAGGCCATTCTTCGCCGCCTCGGCCTTGATCAGGTCCTGCGGGATCGCCCCTTCGCCAGTGAAGATGTCCGCCCTGCGCTGGAACATGGCCAGCTGGTAAAGCGCACCCATGATCAGCACGCCGTTGGGAATGAGGTTATTCATCCGGAACGGGCGGATAGTATTGGTGATCGCGGCCACGTCCTCGAAATTGGCGGAGCGGGCGACGAAAGGCTTGTAGACCGGCGGCCTTGGCATCAGCCACATGCCCAGCTTCACCACCACGCCGAAGTTCGACTGGGTGAAGATCCCGTCCAGATAGGGGCCGTAGCCCCATTTGAAGGCCTGCCAGGTGTTGCCGTTCTGGATCGAGCCCATGCCGGTCTTCAGGATCGATCCGTCGGCCAGCACCACCTCCATGCCGCACTGCATGAAGAAGTGGTCGCCATATGGGGTATAGCCGACGCCGCGTTCCAGTGTGTTGCCCATCATCGAAACGATCGGGCCCACTGTCGGCACGTCCAGCCAGTAGGGCAGGTTGTGTTCGTCGATATAGTCCTGGATCTGCTGGTAGGTAACGCCCGGCTCCACCAGGATGGTGCCCAGCTCGGCATCGAAATCGACGATGCGGTTCATCCGCTTGAGGTCGAGGATCATCTGCCCGCTGCTGGCGGGCGTGGCCATGCCATAGCCCATGTTCTTGCCGGTGGAGACCGGCCACAGCGGCAGGCGATAACGGTTGGCAACGGCCAGGATCGCCTGCACCTGCTCGACATTGGCGGGGGCCACCGCGCCTGACGGGATATGCTCGCCGCGCAGGTCGGGGATTTCGCTCTTGCGGTAGCTGATCGTGCTCGCCTCGTCGGCAAAGACCCAGTCCTCGCCCACGATGGCGCGCAGTTCGCGGCAGGCTGCGGCAAAGACATCGCGGTCCATGTCGGCCGGCATCATCCGCGCATGGGCAAGCGGGGTCATGGCGGCAATGCCCGCTACCGCGCCGCCCATGGCCAGCATCTCGCGGCGGGAGAAGCCGCTCATTGCCCGTGCTCCGTCGTGTCGGCCGCGGACTGCTCGACCCATGCGGCCAGCGCCGCCAGCTCGGCATCGGTGATCTCGGTCGGCCTGAAGGCTGGCATGGCCCCGTTGCCGCTGCGCACGATGGCGGCAGTTACCGCGGCGGGAAGCTGGCGCCCGAGGATGATCGG
The DNA here is from genome assembly GCA_964612175.1 of uncultured Sphingomonadaceae bacterium. Lineage (GTDB taxonomy): Bacteria > Pseudomonadota > Alphaproteobacteria > Sphingomonadales > Sphingomonadaceae > Alteraurantiacibacter. The sequence goes on along the minus strand of CAZTED010000132.1, from coordinate 1,443 downwards.
GCCGACATTGTGGCCGTGGCAATAGCCGCAGGTGCGGTCATAGAGAAATTGCGGATCGCGCGGAGCCACCTCGTAGGTCGCCTGGGCCTGTGTACCGGGCGCATCCAGCACCACAAATCCTGCTGCCGCCAATGCGCCAAGCGCAGCAAGGGCAGACCACCGCCTTTTCCGAGACATCGCCGTTCCCCAAAATGCCCGGATCGCCCGCTATGGTGTCCGGATTCGTGGTCAGGTTCTCCCAATTTTTGCGAAGTGTCAATTTTAAACTATTCAGGGGTCACCAGCTCCGGCAGCGGCAGATGGGCGATGCTGCGCGCCAGCTCCAGCTCGACCCCAAGGGCATGCAGGATATGCCCGGCGACTGCCTCGGGGTAATCATCAGGCAGCACCTCCCGCACCAGCGAGCCCATCGCGGCAAGGGCAGTGCCCAGCAGGATGTCGCGGCCAAGCTGGCTCGACACGATGGGAAACACGCCGTCGGCGATCCCCTCGCTGATCGTGCGCTGTGCCTGGCGATAGGTTTCGGCACCGAAAATCAGCCCGGAGGCACTGAGGTTGAGCATCGACCAGCCCCAGCGCCGGTCGCTGCGGGCGCGCATCAGGTAGAACCGCACGGCTGCCGAAGCACGCTCGCGCGCATCGGGCATCGGCGTGATCGTGCGGGTGACGCTGGTCAGCAGCTCGTGCGTGACCTCGTGGGTCAGAGCCTCGCGCAGGTCCGCCATGCCATTGAAATGGTTGTAGAAGGTGGCCCTGGTGACGCCCGCCTGATCGACCACGTCCTCGATCCGGGCAAAGAGGCCGTTCTCGTCCCCGAATATCTCGAAGGCGGCGGCAATGATGGCGGCCCTGGTCCGGGCGCGTCGTTCACGCCCGATTTCGGCCCGCCGCCCCGGGTCCACCTGCCTGCGATCCAATTGCCGCTCCCGTTGCCACGATCGATTGCCGTTCCTCCGGCGCTGAAGGCCGGATTGTCAAGGCAATGTTGCCGCAGCAAGCCTGGCTCTGGCGGAACGGCGAACCCCCTTCGCCGCCCGCCAGAAGACAGGACCCGGAAGTCAGCCGGGCCTGCCCAGTCGATGGTACAGGTGGGCAAGCTTGGTCGCGTCGGGATCATCCTGATGGTCGCGGATGAAGGCCGCCACCGCACGGCGGACCAGGCGGAAATCCTCCGTCGAGAAGACCGGGCGGGCTAGTTTGGGTTCGGACATCGTCACTCTCCGCAAGCAGGGGCCGCGCTCAGGCGGCGAACTGGTTCATGGTATTGTGGGCACCGCCGGCCTTGAGCGCCGCTTCGCCCGCAAAGGCTTCCTTGTGGTCGTCGCCAAGATCGGATCCGGCCATGTTCTGGTGCTTCACGCAGGCAATGCCCTCGCGGATCTCGCGCCGCTGGACGTTCTTCACATAGCCCAGCATGCCCTGTTCCCCGAAGTATTCGCGGGC
>CAZTED010000131.1:6188-7345 GCA_964612175.1 uncultured Sphingomonadaceae bacterium | reverse complement strand
TCAGCTCTTGATCTTCCAGCCGCTCTTCAGGACGCGGTAGGTGATCACCCCCAGGACCAGGTTGAAAAGGCCGATCCCCACGGCTGCGCCCAGCACCGCCGTGTTGGTGTTGCCGATGTCGCTTTCGCCCAGGAAGCCGAAGCGGAAGCCCGATATCAGGTAGAAGAACGGGTTCGCGCGGCTGACCGCCTGGAAGAAGGGCGAGAGGTTGGAGATGACATAGAAGGTGCCGGAGAGCAGGCTGAGCGGGGCGACGACGAAGTTGGTCACCGCCGCGTTGTGATCGAACTTGTCGGCCCACAGGCTGGCCAGCAGGCCCACGATCGCCAGCATGGCCGCGCCCATCAGCCCGAACCACACGATCGCCCAGGGATGCGCCACCTGCATGTCGACACCCGGCCACAGCGCCATGGCCAGAGCCACGGCCAGCCCCACCATCACCGCCCGCGTCATCGCCGCGCCCACGATGGCGATCATCAGTTCGGCATTGCTGAGCGGCGGCATCAGGTAATCGATGATCGTCCCCTGCATCTTGCCGCCCAGCAGGCTGAAGCTGGCATTGGCAAAGGCGTTCTGCATCATGCCCATCATGATGAGGCCGGGGGCAATGAAGGTGGCGAAGTTGACGCCCAGGATCAGCCGGTCGGACCTGCCCATGGCGACCGAGAAAATCACCAGGAACAAGAGGGTCGTCACCGCCGGAGCCCAGACCGTCTGCGTCTGGACCTTGAGAAACCGGCGGATTTCCTTGATATAGAGGCTCCACAGCCCGATCCGGTTGAGGCCGGTGATGATCGGCTGGCCCTTGGGCGGGAACTGGCGCCCGCCAGCGGCAGGGATGTTGATCGACGCAAGGGTGGCATTGCCGCTTGACGGCTGGGGCTGCGTGGTGCTTGCTGGGGCTTGATCGGCCATGTGCAGCCGCCTATCGGCCTGCACCTGCGCTGGCAAGCCCCGGGGTCCGGCACGAAATGTGCCGGGAAGCTGTCTCCACCTGTTCCGCCCGCCTGAAGATACGGATTTTATTGCATGAGTTGGACCGAAGAACGCATCGCCAAGCTTACCAAGATGTGGGAGGGCGGATCGACCGCCAGCCAGATCGCGGACGAACTGGGCGGCGTGTCACGCAATGCGGTGATCGGCAAGGCGCACCGCCT
>CAZTED010000131.1:2941-6088 GCA_964612175.1 uncultured Sphingomonadaceae bacterium | reverse complement strand
CCGATGCCGCGGATCCATTCGGTCGGCCCCGGCGGCTTCGTGCGCCAGGGTCCGGGCGAACAGCAGGCGCCGATCCCGCCGGCGCCCCCGCGCCGCCGCGTGCCGGCCAAGCCCAGCCCCGAGATTGCCGGCAAGACCAACCTGCTGGACCTCAATGACCGCGTCTGCCGCTGGCCGATGGGCCACCCCGGCGAGGCCGATTTCCATTTCTGCGGCGAGAAGGTGAACCCCGGCTTCCCCTATTGCGTGGAGCATTGCGGACGGGCCTACCAGGCCCAGCTTCCGCGCGGCGCCCGCCGTCCCCCGCCGCCGCTGCCTTTCGGCGGGCCGCGCGTCCGCTGAACGGCGTCCACCTGCAAGACGCACGACGGCCGCAGCCCCACCGGGTTGCGGCCGTTCTGCTGCCTGGCCTTGGTTACTGGCATGGGCGGGAAAGAACGTGCGGCCCTGCTTCCCCGGGGATAGGGGGGGTGGGGAGCAGAACCGCACGTCCATTCAACTGAGGCGCCCCGGCTTGGGGTCCGGGACGCCGAGACGGCAAAACTCATTCGACGCGACCGAAGAGCCGTCGCCTGCCTCGCGTGGGCCTATATGGACCTGCCATGCCTGACGCATGTAACGTGATTGCCCGACATGGGCAGGCAGGTGCCAGGAGCGGGCAGCAGTCAGGAATCGTCCGCCGGCAGCCCATCATCAGGCATTTTCAGGCGACCGCCCTCGACATCCTGCCGTGCCTTGCTTTCCTCGATGAACCTCTCGTAGTCGCCCGAAACCAGCAGGCCGAGCGCGAAAGCCCTGATCGATGCCGTGGTCCGGTCGGTCACGCCCAGCTTGGCGAAGATGCGGCGGACATAGACATCGACCGACGAGGGCGAGATGCCCAGGATGTCGGCGATCACCGAATTGCTCTTGCCCCGCCCGATCCAGTGCAGCACCTCCAGCTCGCGGTTGGAAAGCGGAGGCGCTTCCTGCACCCGCTTCACGATCCGGCAATAGGCCAGGAACGCAGTCTGCCCGATCGCCTGGATCTGTTGCCGCATTTCCCGACCGGGAACGGGCGCATCGGCATCCAGCACGCAGCCGAGAAAGCCGCTGCGGCCGTCCGGCCCGAAGCAGGCGACGCCAATGCCGCGCCCGATACCGTGCTGCGCCGCCATTTCCATGAAGCGCCGGTGCTTGCGGTCGAGCTTCAGCCCGGCCAGGTCATCCGGCCAGACAACCGGCTCCAGCCGCTGCACGGCCAGATCGGGCAGCGGGTCGATCAGGTGCAGCCGGAGGCGGTATTGCTGCTCCCATGGCCAGGGCAGGCCGGTGCTGGTCAGGATCCGGCCAACGCGGGGGTCGCGGGTGAGCGGCGCAAGGGCAAAGGCCGCCTTGATGCCCAGTTGCTCGAGCGCCTGCATCGTGGTCTGGCGCAAGCACATGACGGTATCGCTGGCAGCAATGGCCGCAAGGCGCCGGGAATGCTCTTCAAGGTCCAACGGCATGCTCCTTCCCCAGGTCAGGAACTGCACACAACCCCTATCTCCCTGGCAGGCGTGCTATCGTCGCCCTCCAGAACAGCGGCCAAGGTGCCACTTAACCCCTGTTGGCGCAAGCGCGCCTGCGGTCACGCCCTGGTGGCGGGCGGCACGTGGCGGTCAACCACGAAGGCCGCCGCCATGATCAGGGCAGCAGACCCGATCAGGATGGCGAAGAACGGCACAAGGCTCCCCTCGCCCCACTCGATCATCGTCCCGCCAAAGGCCGATGCCGCCACCGCGCCCACGCGCGACATGAAAATGCCGAAGCCGATCCCTGCCGAACGGCACGAAGGCGGATAGGCATGGGTCATCAGCGCGTACATGCTGGCCACCGCGCAGCTGAAGATTGCCGCTGCCAGGCCATAGAGCCCCACGATCAGCAGCCGGTCGCCCGATGACGGGACAGCGTCCAGCGCCTCGATCCGCACCATCATGAAGGCCAGCGTGGCAATCAGCGCAAGTGACAGGGCCATGAACACCGCGCGGCTGCCGAAGCGTTGCACGAACAGGCCGGCGGCAATGGCCGAAGCAATCGAGGTCAACCCGCCAAGCGACACGGCATAGGATGCCTCGTCGAAGGCAAAGCCCTTGGCCGTCAGGAAGGTCGTGCCCCAGTTGAGCATTCCGTATGCGACCAGCGCCGCCCCGCCAAAGGCGATGCCGACGCCCAGGTTCAGCCGCAGGTTGCTGGCATCGAACACCCCGATCGATCCGCCGTCGCGGTCGGTTGCGTGGCGTTCCGGGGCCAGCGTGAACGGTTCGTCCAGCACCAGCCGGGCAACCTTGTGCGCTTCCTCTGTCTTGCCCTTGGCCAGCAGGTAGGACGGGCTTTCGCGCAAGGCGAAGACGATCAGCAACACCACCAGCAGGGTGCCGCTGCCAACCGCCACAAAGGTTCCGCGCCAGTCCAGCGCCTCCACCAGCGTCGGGGCCAGCGCCGCGACCACCAGGCCGCCGGCCGGCGTGCCGACCGATATCGTGGTGACCCCGACCGATCGCCAGCGTGCCGGCAGCCATTCACCGGCAAGGGCGATGGCATTGGAATAGGCCCCGCCGAAGCCGAGCCCGCCAACCAGCCGCCAGAGCGCCATCTGCGTCACGTCCTGCGACCAGCTGGCGGCAATCGTGGCGAGCGAGAAAATGACGGTCGAAAGGGCCAGTGCCCAGCGGCGCCCGGCCTTGTCACCCAGCCAGCCACCGCCCCACGAGCCGAGCCCGAAGCCCACCAGCGCCGCGCTCATGGCAATGCCGAAGGAACTGCGGTCGCTCCCGAAATCCTCGATCACCATCGGAGCGACGATACCCAGAAGCTGCGCATCCATCCCGTCGCAGATCAGCACCAGCAGGCAGATGGCGAAGGCCGCGACCGACCAGCGACGGATCGGCTGGCGCGAAATGGCCTCGCTGAATGGAAGGGCACCTGCCCCGGTCTGCATGGTCATGATCGATCCTCTCTTCCGGGCGGAACAGGTCCGCATTGGTGGCCTGTGGCCATTCTCGTTCAGGAAATTCAGGTAACCGGGATGGCTTCGGCCCAGCCGCGCTCCAGGCGATAGATGGAATCCGGGCCAAGCATGTGCTGCAAGAGCAGGGCATCGCGCCCCTCGCCCACATAGAGCGCGCG
>CAZTED010000131.1:0-2841 GCA_964612175.1 uncultured Sphingomonadaceae bacterium | reverse complement strand
ATGCGCTGTTCGAGGTTGAAATGGGTCTGGCCGTGGCACAGCAGGTAGATCATCGCCCGGCCTCCTGGTGGTTGGGGATCGGCACCCTATTGCCCGCCCGCAGGCGAGCGCGAGCCGAGGTCAAGTTCCATGTCGCCGGCGTCCTCCGCGGGGACCGGGCGGTTGCCCGGGGCCATCAGGTCACGCACCTGCTCGGCCCGCATGGTCTCGAACCGGACGCGCCCGGGGGTCGGCTCATCGGTCGGGAAGGCATCCTCGATCTCGCGGTGGCGCTGGCGCACTTCGTCGAGGAATTCGCGGTTGGTGAAGATATAGAAGCGGTTGGCCTTGATCGCCTCCACCACCGCGCGGCCGGTATCCTCGGGATCGATCGCCCCGCGCATGGCATCCCACAGGTCCTTCAGGAACTGCGGCGCGTTGACCTCGTCGATGGTGGGATCATCCTCGGGCAGCGGCACCAGCGCGGTGCGGGTGGCACCGGGGAAAAGGCAGGACACGCCGATGCCGGTGGGGGCAAGCTGCATCCGCAGGCTCTCGGAAAAGCCGCGCACGGCGTATTTGGCGGTGGAATAGGCGGCCAGGCCCGGCAGCGGCACCACGCCAGCCATCGAACTGGTGTTGACGATGTGCCCGCCCTCGCCCTGCGCGCGGATGATCGGGGCGACGATCTTGGTGCCGTTGACCACCCCGCCCAGGTTGACGCTGATCGCCTTGTCCCAATCGTCGAAATCGGGGCTGGCGGCCGTGCCGCCGCCGTTTACCCCGGCATTGTTGCACAGCACGTGGATCTTGCCGAAATGGGCCAGCGTCTGGTCAACCGCCGCCTTCAGGCTGGCACGGTCGGCAACATTGGCCTTCACGAACATGACTGCGTTATTGCCGGCCAGCTCGGCCTTTGCCTTGGCGATGTGCTCGTCGCTCCAGTCGGCCAGGGCCACCTTCATGCCTTCGGCCAGGAAGGCCTTGCCCATGCCAAGCCCGATGCCGCTGGCGCCACCGGTGATGAAGGCCACGCGGCCTTCCAGCTGTTCCATGCCCTGTTCTCTCCCCTGCGGCGTTTCCCGCCTGCCTCTCAACCACGCACTGTAGCGCCGCAATTGCAGGAGGGAAGCGCCGATAGGGGTGGCCGGCCGCTAGGCCTTTGCTTCCAGCACCATGTTCGTCGGCGTCTCGGTGGCGCGGCGCACATGGGCAAAGCCGCCTTCGGCCAGCACGGCGGCCAGCCGCTTCTCGCCCGCCTGCGCGCCAAGGCCCAGCCCCACTTCCTGGCTCAGCGACACGGGCACACAGCCTATGCAGCTGAACCCGTAGAAGATCTGCCCCATCGGGTGCATGTTATCGGCCATGCGGTCGCCTGCCATCGGCTCCACCACCATGAAGGTGCCGCCCGGGTTCATCGCCTCGCGGATATGCCGGGCAGCGCCAACCGGATCGCCCATGTCGTGCAGGGCATCGAAGATGCAGGCGAAATCAAACCCGCTTCCCTCGAAATCCTGCGCCGTGGCGTGGACGAAGCTGACATTGCCGAGGCCTTCTTCCGCCGCACGCTGGCGGGCGATTTCGATCGAGGGCAGGTGGAAGTCGATCCCCACGAATGTGCTGTTCGGGTATTCCTTCGCCATCAGGATGGTGCTGGTGCCATAGCCGCAGCCGATGTCGGCCACCTTGCCGCCGGCCTTCAGCTTGTCGACCACGCCATCGAGCGCGGGCAGCCAGTGCGGGATGAGGTTGGCCTCGTACCCGGGGCGGAAGAAGCGGTCGGTGCCGCAGAACAGGCACTGCGAATGATCGGTCCACGGGCGGCCCTTGCCGGTCCTGAAGGTCTCCACCGCCTTCTCGTGCATTTCGTACTGCGCGACCACGGCCTGGATGAAGCCCTGCATGCAGGCCGGCTGGCCTTCGCGGGTGAAGACCAGCGCCTTTTCCGGCGGCAGTTCGAACGTCTCCCTGGCAGGGTCGAAGTCGACATAGCCGGCAGCCGAGACCGAACCCAGCCATTCACGCAGGTACTTGGGCTCCAGCCCGGTCTTGGCGGCCAGCTGGCCAAGTGTCATCGGCCCTTCGCCGTCCATCGCCGCGAACACGCCCGCCTGGTCGCCCATATAGGCCATCATCAGGCTGACCGCGCCCGCCACATCATGCATGACCTTGCCGGCCATGGCCTGGACCTTGCCGAAATCGATCTCTCCGCTCACCCTTTTGCTCTCCCGTTCGCATCTCTTGTTGGAGGACGAATCCCCGGGTCAAATTGCACACGAGGGATCGGGATGACGCAAATGGAAAAAGGGCCGCGGTAGCTTTCGCCCCGCGACCCGCTCTCCCACCATGGAGGAAGGGCCGCCAGACCTGTGCGGTCGGGCGGCCCTTGCCAATCTTGCTTAGTCGTCCTTCAGGAAGGCCGGCAGGTGGCCGGGGCTGCCGCCCTCGCCGCCACCGTTGTCGTCACGGTCGCGACGCGGCCGGTCGCCGCCCCGGTCGCCGCCGCCACGCGGGCCGCGGTCGCGGTCACGACCGCCACCGCCACCGCCACGCGGGCCACGACGGTCACCGCCGCGATCGCCACGATCACCACGGTCGCCACGCGGTTCGCGCGGTTCGCGGGCCGGACGGGTGTCTTCCAGCTCCTCACCGGTTTCCTGGTCGACGACGCGCATCGACAGGCGCACCTTGCCACGCGGATCGATCTCGAGGACCTTGACCTTCACTTCCTGGCCTTCGGTCACGACATCGGTCGGCTTCTCGACGCGTTCGTTGCGCATTTCGGACACGTGGACGAGACCGTCCTTGCCGCCCATGAAGTTCACGAAGGCGCCGAAATCGACGATGTTGACGACCTTGCCG
>CAZTED010000130.1:5830-7479 GCA_964612175.1 uncultured Sphingomonadaceae bacterium | reverse complement strand
CGAACTGGCGCTCGCGCTCGGCATCGCGGACCTTCTGGAAGATCACCTGCTTGGCGCTCTGCGCGTCGATGCGGCCAAGGTCCACCGGGGGCAGCGGATCGACGATGAAATCGCCCACCTTGGCGCCCGGCTGGAGCTTGTCGGCCTGCTTGGCATCGACCTGCTTGAAGTAGTCCTCCACTTCCTCGACCACCTCGACCACGCGCCACAGCCTGAGGTCGCCGGTCATCGGATCGAGCTTGGCGCGGATGTCGTTCTCGGCACCGTAGCGGGCGCGGGCGGCCTTCTGGATGGCCTCCTCCATCGCCTCGATCACGATTGCCTTGTCGATCATCTTCTCGGTCGCAACCGAGGTGGCGATCGCGAGCAGCTCTGCCTTGTTGGCGGAAATGGGGCTGGCCATCAGTCTTCGACCTTCTCTTCTTCCGGAGCGTCTGCATCCGGGATTTCTTCGATTTCGTCTGCGCCCGACATGTCGAGCGGCTGGGTTGCGGCGATCAGCTTGTCGGTAAGGACGAGCTTCGCCGAATGAATGTTTGCCAGCGGGATGAAATGCACCATGCCATCCGCCAGCTTGAGGCCAACACAACTTGCGTCACCACGAGGGTCAAGTCCGGCGAGTTCGCCAACGAGACGCTTGTTGCCTTGCCAGGGTTCAATCAGCGCGATCTTCGCCTCGTGCCCGGCCCAGTTGGCATAGTCCTTGGCACGGGTCAGCGGTCGGTCGATGCCGGGGCTGCCGACTTCGAGCATGTATGCCCCTTCGACCAGTTCGCCCTCAGCCTCCTCAACCTCGTCGATCTTCGCCGAGATAGCGCGGGACAGGCGGGCACACTGCTCCATGATCATCTGCCCGGTGGCGGGATCTTCCGCCATCACCTGCAGGGTGCGTTCCTCCCCCTCGCCCGAAAGACGCACGCGCACGAGCTCGAAACCGAGCGCGGTAGCTTCGGCTTCGATCAGCTGTGTCAGGCGTGCCATGTCGGCCATGCGGGTGCGTCTGTCCTTGCGGGCGGCATGGTCGTGACAAAGCCTGTGTCAAAGCTTTCCGGGGCCGGCCCCTTGCGGCGCCAGCATCCTTTATTGTCACGACAATGTCGGGATGAGGCGCAGATAGGCGCATTGCCCGCGATTTGCAAGCGGGCGTTTGGGTCCGGAAAAGTCCCGCTGGCCGGCACCCTGCCGGGAAGGCAAAAGGACCCGCCGGCTGCCCGGCAGGCCCCTCTCCATGTCCTTCGACCCCGGCTGCTGCCAGGTGCCGGCGATCAGTTGCGGCCGTTGGCGCTGCTCATTGCCGAAGCGGTGTCTTCCAACCGCCCGACCGTCTCCTCGGACTGGGCGATCGGATTCATATCCGCCTCGTCGAGGTAGGCAACGGCACTGTCGACCATGCCGGAAACCATGCCCTGGTCTTCCTGCACGCTGGCCGTAACCGGCGCCGCGTTAACCGACCACGGATTGGTGCTGGCCGACTGCTGCGCTTCCTCGCTCTTGTTCGGTGTCATATAAAACACCGCAAGCGCGACGACGGCGGTGGCACCGACCTTGTGACGTACTACCCAGCGAGCTAAAGCGAACATCGATGTCTCCCCTGAAAAATCGTAAACCCCTGATTCCGGGTATCTACTTATCAGGACACCGTTACCTGC
>CAZTED010000130.1:2470-5730 GCA_964612175.1 uncultured Sphingomonadaceae bacterium | reverse complement strand
ATGCGGACATCGACCCGCATGGGCCGCGAGGACCCGATCCGCGTGACCTCGCCATATTCCACGGCGCGCAGCAACCGCTCCTGCGCACCCATCGACAGCGTGCCCAGCTCGTCAAGGAACAAGGTTCCGCCATGGGCTTCCTCGAAGCGGCCTTCGCGCACCCGGGTGGCGCCGGTGAAAGCGCCTGCCTCGTGCCCGAACAGTTCGGCCTCGATCAGCGTTTCGGGAAGGGCCGCGCAGTTCATGGTAACGAGCGGCTCCTCCCACCTGTCGGACAGGCGGTGGAGGCGTTCGGCGATCAGCTCCTTGCCCGTCCCGCGCTCGCCGATGACGAGCACCGGCCGGCGCAGCGGCGCAGCGCGGCTGGCGCGTTCGACCGCATCGAGGAATGCGCCCGACTGGCCGATGAACTGATTATCCCGCTCCATGACCACAACATAGCGAAATTCCCCAAGGCTTGGCAATAATCACCATCTCGCCCCTTCACGATTGGCGGTTTTTCGGATTGCCGCCGAACTGGCACGCCGCTTGCAATCCAGGGCTGCAAGACAGGAAACCAGGAGACGAACCATGATCGATCAGCGCTTCTTTGCCAGCAAGCTGGGGGCCAGTGCCCTGGTGAGCGTGGCCGCGATGGTCGCGTTCAACCTCTTTGCCGTGTCGCAGGCCACCGGCGCGCTGCCGGACCAGGTTCATGGTGCACCGGCCATTGCCGTCTCGACGGTGGAACTGGCGTGACGCAAGATCCCGGATCACCGCTGACCCCGATCGGCGATACCGGCTCCGGTGATTCCTCCCGGTCCGGCACCTCGCGGCTGGGCCGCGAGATCGAGCGGCTGCGCACCAGCCCCACGCCCACCCGCAATTCGCTGTTCGCCGTAAATCCCACATCCCCAGGAGCTGCCTTGATGGGCATTTTTTCCCGCACCCGAGACATCATCGCCGCCAATTTCAACGAGCTGCTCGACCAGGCCGATGATCCGTCGAAGATGATCCGCATGATCATCCTGGAGATGGAGGAAACGCTGGTGGAAGTGCGCGCCAGTGCGGCCCGCACCATCGCCGACCAGAAGGAAATGCACCGTCACGCGGTCAAGCTCGACAAGCTGCAGGCCGACTGGGCCGACAAGGCGCAGCTGGCGCTGTCCAAGGGGCGCGAGGACCTTGCCCGCGCGGCGCTGGTGGAAAAGCGCAAAGCCGGCGACATGGCCGATCAGCTCAAGGCCGAGGTGACCGTGCTCGACGATGCCCTGCGCGCCTACGAACAGGACATCCACAAGCTGCAGAACCGCCTGCGCGAAGCGCGCAGCCGGCAGAGCCAGATCGCCGCCCGCCTCGAAAGTGCGGAGAACCGCTTCAAGCTGCGCAGCCTGATGACCAACGAACGGGTGGACGAGGCGCTGGCGCGCTTCGACCAGCTCGAACGGCGGGTGGACTATGCCGAAGGCCGTGCCGACGCGATCGGCATGCAGGGCGGCCAACCCAGCCTGGCGGACGAGTTTGCCGCGCTGGAGGGGGCCGACAAGGTCGACGAGGAACTCGAAGCCATGAAGCGCGCGCTCGGCATGGGCGACGCCGGAAAGAAGGGGGAATAGACCGTGGAACCGGTAATCGCGATCGTCGCCATCTTCATCGGCCTGCCATGGGTGATCCTGCACTACATCACCCAGTGGAAGACCGCCGCCACCATCACCACCGATGACGAGGCCCTGCTGGAGGAGCTCTACCAGCTCGCCAAGCGCCTCGACGAACGGATGGACACGGTCGAACGGCTGGTGGCCAGCGACAACGCCGACTTCAAGCCGGCCCGCGTCCTGCCCGACCTTGTCGCCGACAACCTCAAGCTGCATGAGCTCGAACAGATGCTCGCCGAAAAGAAGGGAGCCCGCCGGTGAACACGCCGCACACCACACTCTATCGCGACAAGCAGGGCGGCAAGATCGCCGGGGTCTGCGCCGGGATTGCCGATTATACCGGGATCAACGCCCTTTGGGTGCGGCTGGGCTTCGTGGTCTCGCTGTTCACCCCGCTGTCGGCCATCACTGTGCCGGGCTACATCATTGCCTGGTTCCTGTTGAGCAAGAAGCCGGCCCACCTCTATCGCGACAAGGAAGAGCAGGCCTACTGGCAGCGCGTGCGCCAGTCGCCCAAGCGCACCGCGCGCGAAATCCGCGCCCAGTTCCGCGCCATCGACCGCCGCCTTGCCGAAGTGGAAAGCTTTTACGTATCGAGCAACCCGCGCCTGTCCGAGGAAATCGAACGGCTGCGCTGACGCCGCATACCAAGAGGGGGACTACCCAATGAATCCTGAAACCCTGGCCCTGATGATACCGATCATGGCCCTGGCCATCCCGATCATCGCCATCTGGGCCAGGCACCAGCAGCGCCTTGCCGAACTGAACGGGAGCGCAGCGCCGGTCGACAACGCCGCGCTGGCCGCCCAGGCCGAAAGGGTCCGCGCGCTTGAAGAACGGGTGCGCGTGCTGGAACGCATCGTCACCGATGGTGGCAGCAACCTCGCCGCCGAGATCGAGGCATTGCGGGACACCGATGCCGGCGTCGGCGTTCCGCTGGGCCTGGACCGGGAGCGCGCGTGATGGATCCTAACCTTGCCGCCATGCTGGACTTGCTCCCGCAGATCATCGGCGGGGCCGTGGCGATCACCGTTGCGGCCATCGTCGGCTCGGTGCTCAACACCAGGCAGAAGATTAAGGCCGGCTATCCGCTCGAAGGCATGTGGGGCCAGTCGCTGAAGCCCGGCATGACCAGCGAGGCGCAGCAGCGCGTCACCCTGCTCACCCAGGAGAACGCCCAGCTTCGCGCCGAACTGTCCAGCCTGAAGGACCGCATGGCCAATGTGGAACGGATCGTCACCGACAGCGGCTTTCACCTGACCCACCAGATCGAGGCGCTTCGGGATTCGCGTCAACAGGATGACGGCGTGCCGTTGGACCTCAAGGAGAAGGCCCGGTGAGCTGGGCCTCGGCCCTTGTCGCGATCGTCGCCGTGGTGGTGATCGGTTTCGTGCTGGCCAGCCGCCAGCGCGCCGCGCCGCCACCTCTGCCCGATCCGGACGCGGCAGAGGCAACGGCGCGCGAGGCCGAACTCCTGCGCGAGGTCGAAGCCCTGCGCGAACGCATCCAGGTGCTGGAACGCATCGCCACCGAGGACCGCGAGGTGAAGCGGCTCGCCTCGGACATCGAGAAACTGCGGGACGAATAGGAAAAGAGAGGGAATGATGAGCGAACAACTGCTGTTGG
>CAZTED010000130.1:0-2370 GCA_964612175.1 uncultured Sphingomonadaceae bacterium | reverse complement strand
AACTGCGGGACGAATAGGAAAAGAGAGGGAATGATGAGCGAACAACTGCTGTTGGTCAGCGCTTCTCTGCTGGGCCTGGTCATCCTTGCCACCGCCATCCTCAAGGGCTGGCAGGACTGGCTGGCATTCAAAGAACGCGAACTGGAACGGCGCACCACTCCACAAGGTGTGGAAAGCGGCGCACGCGCCGGATCACCCGAGGGCTACCAGCGGATCGAGATCGCCGACCTCAAGGAACGCATCCGCAAGCTCGAAGCCATCGCCAGCGGGGTCGATCTGTAATCTTGCGGCCCCGGTCTTCGGGCGGGGTGGATTTGCGGGCGCAAGACGCTAAATGCGCGCCATGCGCACCCTTCCCGACATCCTCGAAGAATACGAATTCCTCGATGGCGACGAACGCTATCGCCTGCTGATCGAGCTGGGCCGCGAGCTGGAGGACATGCCCCAGCCGCTGAAGACCGACGCCACGCTGGTGCGCGGCTGTTCAGCGCAGGTCTGGGTCTATCCCACCGGCGACGCGGGCAAACTGCATTTCCTGGCCGACAGCAATGCGGCCATCACCAAGGGCATCGTGGCGCTGGTGATCGCCGCGGTGCAGGACCGGGCGGCCGCAGACGTCGCCGGGATGGACGTTGCCGCCGCCCTCGCCCCGTTCGACCTCAGGAACCAGCTGTCATCCAACCGCACGCAAGGGGTGCCCAACATGATCGCGCTGGTACAGGCCCACGCCGCCCGCATCGCGGCGGGCTGACGGGGCCATGCGGCGCCCGCTGTGGACCGGGGCGGGCCTGCTCTTTGTCACCCTAGGCGCGGTGGGCACCATGCTGCCCCTGCTGCCAACTGTGCCGCTGCTGCTGCTTGCCACTTTCTGCTTTGCCCGCGGCAACCCGGCGTGGGAGCAGCGCCTGCTGGATCACCCGAAGTGGGGACCGCCGCTCAGGGAATGGCGCACCCGCCGCGCGATCTCGCGCCGGGGCAAGGTATCGGCGCTGGTGGCCATGGCGATGGGCGTGGTGCTGACGGCGATGACCGCCGGTTTCCCGTGGTGGCTGGTGACGCTGGCAGTGGTCAGCGTGACCGGCACATGGATCTGGACGCGGGCGGAGTAACCTGCGGCCCCGCGCCGGAAGCGGATCAGGCCCCGGCGCTGTCGCGCACCACGGCGATGCCGGCCTCGCGCTGGCGCTTCAGTTCCGCCTTCAGCGCTGCCGGATCGCGGGCGAAGACGAAGCCGAAGCTGACGCCGCCTTCCTTGCCGATCGTCGCGTGGTGCAGCTTGTGGGCCTGCACCAGCCGCTTGGCATAGCCGCGCTTTGGCACCCAGCGGAAATAGCGCTGGTGGACCAGCCCATCGTGGATCAGCGTGTAGATCAGGCCATAGACCAGGATGCCAAGGCCGATCCAGGTGCCCGGCCACCAGGCCGAAGCGCCCATCACCAGCGGGCTGCCCACGGCGAACATGGAAATGCTCATCACCGCGCCCACGACGCCGTAGAGGTCGTTCTTTTCCAGCAGATTGTCATGCGGTTCGTGATGATCACGGTGCCAGCCCCAGCCCCAGCCATGCATGATGTACTTGTGGCTGGCCCAGGCGATCCACTCCATCGCCAGCACGCTGGCAAGGACGATAAGGATGGCAAGGACGGTTTGGCTCATGCCGCACCTATAGACCTGCTGCGCAATCCACGCAAAGCGGTCAATCGGCGGTAGTGGCGGCGGTATTGGGCGCGGTCCTGCCCGGAATACCGAAATAGGTCTCCGCAATCTCGCGGCTGATGCGCGCCGGGCGCAGGGTTTCGCTGTCGAGGCAGCACCACATGCTCTGCACTTCGGCCAGCACCTCGCCCCCGCGCTCGATCACGGTGTTGTAGAAGGCGCGCGCACCGGCGACCTTTTCCAGCACGGTGCGGGCGATCACGTCGTCGCTCAGGAAAGCCGGGCGGCGATAGGTGATCTCGTGCTTCAGGGCGACCCAGGCGTGGGCAGCGGCCGTATCGGCAGGCGCGAACTTGTACCAGTGCGCCAGCACCACATCCTGCACCCAGGTGAGGTAGCGGGCGTTGTTGACGTGACCCATGAAGTCGATGTCTTCAGCCGTAATGCGGATCGGAATCGTGTGCGAGTTTGTTGACATGGGTGTTAATTAGCGATTGCAGGGGCTGATTCCAAGGCTTTTGCGGGGCAGTTTTGCCATCGCAAACAATTCCTGTGCGCGCACCGGCTTGCAGGGAATGGCCCACAGGCGCTAACGGGGCCGCATCATGGCATCCAAACCGCGCACATTGTACGAGAAGATCTGGGACGCGCACGTCATTGAACAGCGTGCCGATGGCACCGCCCTGCTGTTCATCGACCGGCACCTGGTCCACG
>CAZTED010000129.1:0-7482 GCA_964612175.1 uncultured Sphingomonadaceae bacterium | reverse complement strand
ACTGCAAGAAGAACTGCACCGGCAGCACCTCGAGCTCGACCAGCACCAGCTCGTCGACCTCGACCTCGACCTCGAGCACTTCGTCGACCAGCGGCGGCACCAGCACCACCAGCGGCACCCAGGTTCCGGAACCCGGCATGCTGGGCATGTTCGGCCTGGGCCTCGCCGGCCTGGCCTTCGCTCGCCGCCGTCGCCGCACGGCCTGAGCACGCTACTTACCAGTCGGTCATCCGGCTTCGCAGGCGGGCATCCCGGAAGGGGTGTCCGCCTGAACCCGTTCAGGAGACGAGCCTGGGGAAGGACGGCGCCGAAGCGCATTGCCCTTCGCAGCGCGGCGCACTAAGGCGCGAGCCTTCTCAATTGAAGGACGGTAAAGATGGGATTCCGCTGCGGGATCGTGGGCCTGCCCAATGTCGGCAAGTCGACCCTGTTCAACGCGCTGACCGAGACGCAGGCGGCGCAGGCTGCCAATTACCCGTTCTGCACGATCGAGCCCAACGTCGGCAATGTCGGCGTGCCTGACCCGCGGCTGGACAAGCTGGCGGCAATTGCCGGCAGTGCCAAGATCATCCCCACCCAGCTCGGCTTCGTCGACATCGCCGGGCTGGTCCGCGGCGCCTCCAAGGGTGAGGGTCTGGGCAACCAGTTCCTCGGCAACATCCGCGAGGTGGACGCCATCGTCCACGTGCTGCGCTGTTTCGAGAACGATGACATCCAGCACGTCGATAACCGCGTCGATCCGATCTCCGATGCCGAGACGGTGGAAACCGAGCTGATGCTGGCGGACCTCGAAAGCCTCGAAAAGCGCGTTCCTGCCGCGCAGAAAAAGGCTGCGGCCGGCGACAAGGAACAGAAGGTTGTCGCCTCGGTGCTGGGCCAGGCGCTGGAGCTGCTGCGCGACGGCAAGCCCGCCCGCCTGGTGGAACCGCGCGATGACGAGGAGGCGCGCGTTTTCCGCCAGGCGCAGCTGCTAACCGCCAAGCCGGTGCTCTACGTATGCAACGTCGAGGAGGAGAGCGCGGCAGAGGGCAATGCGTTCTCCGCCCGGGTGTTCGAAAAGGCCAGGGCCGAAGGTGCCAATGCCGTGATCGTGTCCGCGGCCATCGAGAGCGAGCTGGTAGGCATGGATGCCGATGAGCGGATGGTGTTCCTGGAGGAGATGGGCCTTCATGAAACCGGCCTCGCCCGCGTCATACGCTCGGGCTACGAGTTGCTGGACCTCATCACCTTCTTCACCGTCGGCCCCAAGGAAGCGCGGGCATGGACGGTGCACAAGGGAGCCAAGGCCCCGCAGGCAGCGGGCGAGATCCACACCGATTTCGAACGCGGCTTCATCCGTGCCGAAACCATTGCCTATGGGGACTACATCGCCCTGAACGGCGAGGCCGGGGCGAAGGAAGCGGGCAAGCTGCGGCAGGAAGGCAAGGAATACGTGGTGCAGGATGGCGACGTGCTGCACTTCAAGTTCAACGTCTGAGCCAGGCAACGGCGACCCGGCGAAACCGGACAGCAGAACGGCGCGGGAACCGGATTCCCGCGCCGCTCTCTTTTTACACGATGGCTATACTCTGCTGATCAGCCCTGGGCAGCGGCGTAGGCCGCCCACAGCTTTGCCACGATGGCGCGCGGTCCGGTGACCTGCGACAGCGTTGCCTGCGCTCCGGCATAATCGCCCGAACGAACCTGTGCGATACCCTGGCGGGTCAGCGCGGCGGCAGTGTCCACCCCGCCCTTTGTCACGGCCATGGCATACATCTCGGCCGCGCCGGCAAAGTCATCGAGCGACAGCAGCACGTCGCCCGCTGCCAGCGCATCGCGGCCAGTCGCGGAAGCCCGCGCATCTGCCACCAGGGCAGGCGCGTCGGCCCGGTCAGCGGCCTTGCGCGCATCGATGATGTACTTGACCTCCTGGTAGTAGGTGTCGTCTGCCGACAGACGTCCGGCGGCAACGCCTTCGGACAGCACATCATCCAGTTCGTTCGACATGATGCGCGGATCGGCCGCCTCGATGTAGGCGATGTATTCGTTGCCATCGGTCAGGGTGTCGGTCAGCCGCATCAGGCGCAGCACGTCGAGCCTGGCCTGGTCGTCGATCTCGGCAACTGCGTTGGTCACCTGCAGCGCCCGCAGCCAGTTTTCTTGCGAAGCATGATGCGTGACGAGCAGCAGCGAGAAGTCAAGCGCCTGTTCGATCAGGTTGTCGCCATAGGCGGCCTGGAGCCCGCGCAGCAGCCATTGCTGCGGCACCGGCTGCCCGGCGGCCGTAGTACTTTCGACAACGGCCATGACATAGGCCAGGCCCTCGGCGGTCTGGTCGGACTGGTAATAGGTCTCGGCAATCAGGCCGTTGACGTCGCCATCGGCAAAACCGGCCTGCGCGGCCCGCTGCAAAGCTGCACGCGAGGCGTCATAGTCGCCGGCGTTGTATGCCAGGCTGCCGACGAACCAGTTGAACTGGCCCACCTGCTCGGGCGGCACCAGACCGCTGGCAAGTTGCAGTTCCAGCCCCTGGCGCTGCCATGCCGGATTGCTCGCCTTGTTGCCGGCAATCAGGATCAGGTTGCCCGTGGCAAACTTCTCGTCAGGAGAAACGGCTGCGGCAATGATGGCCGGGAACTGGGCCGAAATCGCGGCGACATTGGCCTCAGGCGCATTCACCGCCTCTGCGACGGGCGAATAGAGTGCGACGAATGCCCGCGAATACTCCTGCGCCGCGGCAGGCACGGCGAGGCCGGCGCTGGCGACAATGGAGCCACCGGCAAGCGCCGCGGCCATGGCCAGGGTTGAAGCAAGGCGCCTGGTCGGCTTGCGGCCGGCGGAGCGGAAGTGGCGAAGCATCAATCAACTCTCCTGAGTGGTGCGGGGGAACACGGTCCGCGCTAGTGCAATGGAATGCCTCCAAATGCAATTGCGCGTTAGAAGGCGGGGACTGAATGCTGTTTGAACACCATCATACCCCGCTTGTTCATCTACGGCCTTCGAAGTGTGGATAAAGGGGGCTGGCGCACGGCGAACATGGCCCTT
Organism: uncultured Sphingomonadaceae bacterium; assembly: GCA_964612175.1. Lineage (GTDB taxonomy): Bacteria > Pseudomonadota > Alphaproteobacteria > Sphingomonadales > Sphingomonadaceae > Alteraurantiacibacter. Next base: position 4,458 of record CAZTED010000129.1, on the reverse strand, counting down.
TGGCTGGCCTATCCTCCCCCCTTCCCCTAGGGTCCGGAAAGCCTCCAACAGTCCAGAACAAGCAACAGGCGACATCCGCAGGTGAGCGACGACATTGATACCCTGACCCCGCCCGACAGCGCGGGTGAATACGAACGCATCGACATCGTCGACGAGATGAAGTCGAGCTACCTCGATTACGCGATGAGCGTGATCGTGAGCCGTGCGCTGCCCGACGTGCGCGACGGCCTGAAGCCGGTCCACCGCCGCATCCTCTACGCCAGCCAGGAAGGCGGCTTCGTGGCTGGCCGCCCCTATCGCAAGAGCGCCAAGATCGTGGGCGACGTGATGGGCAACTACCACCCGCACGGCGACAGTGCGATCTACGATGCCCTTGCCCGCATGACCCAGGACTGGTCGATGCGCGTGCCGCTGATCGACGGCCAGGGCAACTTCGGCTCGATGGATCCAGATCCGCCGGCATCGATGCGCTATACCGAGGCGCGCCTGGCCCGCGTTGCCAATTCCCTGCTCGACGATCTCGACAAGGATACGGTCGATTTCATCGACAACTACGATGGCTCGCGGCAGGAGCCTTCGGTCCTGCCTGCCCGCTTCCCCAACCTGCTGGTCAACGGCGCGGGCGGCATCGCGGTGGGCATGGCCACCAATATCCCGCCGCACAACCTTGGCGAAGTGATCGACGGATGCCTCGCCTTCCTCGATAACCCGGGCATCACTTCGGAAGAGCTGATGCAGTTCATCCCCGGGCCCGATTTTCCCACGGCGCCGCTGATCCTGGGCCAGTCGGGCGCGCGCAATGCCTATACCACGGGCCGCGGGTCCATCCTCCAGCGCGCCCGCTACGAGATCGAGAGCGGCCGCAACGATCGCCAGTCGATCGTGCTCACCTCGATCCCCTTCCAGGTCGGCAAGTCGGGCCTGGTGGAGAAGATCGCCGAGGCCGCCAAGGACAAGCGGATCGAGGGCATTTCCGACATCCGCGACGAATCCAGCCGCGAAGGCATGCGCGTGGTGGTGGACCTGAAGCGCGACGCCACGCCCGAAGTGGTGCTCAACCAGATCTGGCGCCATACGCCGGCACAGGCGAGCTTCCCCGCCAACATGCTGGCAATCCGCGGCGGCCGCCCGGAAACGCTGATGCTGCGCGACATCATCCAGTCGTTCATCGCCTTCCGCGAGCAGGTGATCACCCGGCGCACCAAGTTCGAACTGAACAAGGCGCGCGAACGGGCCCATATCCTGCTTGGCCTGGTGGTGGCGGTGTCCAACATGGACGAGGTGGTGGCGATGATCCGCTCCTCGCCCAATCCGGCGGAAGCGCGCATCAAGCTGATGGCGCGGGAATGGCCCATCGGCGATATTGCCCAGTACATCCGCCTGGTCGAGGCGATTGAGCCCGATGCCGAGCAGAGCGGCGGCACCTATCGCCTGTCCGAACGGCAGGTAAAGGCCATCCTCGACCTGCGCCTCCACCGCCTGACCGCTCTGGGCCGTGACGAGATCGGCGACGAGTTGAAGGAACTGGCGCTGGCGATCGAGGAATACCTCGCCATCCTCAGCAACCGCGCCAGGCTTTACGAAGTGCTGCGCGCCGAGCTGGTGGAAATCCGCGAGCTCTATGCCACCCCGCGTGTGTCCGAGATCGCGCCCGCATGGGACGGGATCGAGGACGAGGACCTCATCGAGCGGGACGACATGGTCGTTACCGTGACGCTGGACGGTTACATCAAGCGCACCCCCCTCTCCACCTTCCGCGCCCAGAACCGTGGCGGCAAGGGCCGCAGCGGCATGAGCACGAAGGAAGAGGATGCGGTGTCGAACATGTTCGTCACCAGCACCCACAACCCGGTGCTGTTCTTCTCCACCGCGGGCAAGGTCTATCGCCTGAAGGTGTGGAAGCTGCCCGAAGGCGGACCCAACACGCGCGGGCGGCCGATCGTCAACCTGCTGCCGGCGCTGGACCAGGGCGAGACCATCGCCACCGTCCTGCCGCTGCCGGAGGACGAGGCAAGCTGGGGCGCGCTCAGCGTGGTCTTTGCCACTGCCAGGGGCAGCGTGCGCCGCAATTCCATGGATGCCTTCGCCAACATCCCGTCCAACGGCAAGTTCGCCATGCGGTTCGAGGAAGGCAGCGATGACAAGCTGATCGGCGTCGCCCTGCTGGAGGCGAGCGACGACGTGCTTCTCGCCACGGCCCAGGGCAAGGCGATCCGCTTTGCCGCTGATGATATCCGCGAATTCCAGAGCCGCACCTCAACCGGCGTGCGCGGCATGACGCTGCGCGGAGACGATGAGGTGATCAGCCTGTCGATCCTCCACCGCGTTGGCACGACCAGCGAGGAGCGCGAGGAATATGTCCGCTACGCGCCGTGGAAGCCGGAGAAGGAAGGCGAACCTTCGATGAGCGCCGAGCGCTTTGCCGAACTGGCCGCGCGCGAACAGTTCATCCTTACCGTCTGCGCCAACGGCTATGGCAAGCTGTCGAGTGCCTATGAATACCGCCGCACCGGGCGTGGTGGCCAGGGCATCACCAATATCGACAACATCGCCCGCAACGGCGCCGTTGTCGCCAGCTTCACCGCCACGCAGGCCGACCAGCTGATGCTGGTGACCGACCAGGCCAAGCTGATCCGCATCGGCCTGTCCACCCTGCGCGTGATCGGGCGCGGCAGCGCCGGCGTGCGGCTGTTCAACGTCGCCGACAAGGAACAGGTCGTCAGCGCGGTCCGGCTGGACGAAGAGGAAGAGCCGGAGAACGCGGCCGAGGAGGCTGTGGCCGAGGAAATGGCCGGGCAGCCGGAAGAAGGTAGCTCGCTGCCGGATGAAGGCGAATAGGGCGATCCGGCGGACCAACGGTTCCGCCGCATCGCCTGTCCCCTATTTCACCACCCGCAGTTCAGGGTCGCGCTTGCGCATGGTCTGCACCACGCCGGTCGCGATCAGGAACACACCGAGGTAGTAGGTCGGCCAGATCATCACCTCGACCATGAAGTTCCCTGCCAGCGGCCCCATCTGGGCGAAGATCAGCAGGTCGCTGGCCACGAACAGCACGGCCCCTGCCCCAACCCGATAGCGCGGGAAGCTGCTCGCCCAGGCACTGCCCGCCATGCCGCCCAGTGCCAGCGCGTAGAACGCCACCTGCAGGTCGCGGGTCAGCAGCCATGATATCACCGGGGTGAGCAACAGCAGGGAAGCGGCCAGCGCTTTCTGCGAACCGGACATGTCCGGGCGGCGGTGGCGCAGGAACACGCCCATGGCGAACACGTGGAAGCCGAAGAACAGCAGGCCACCGATGGTCCGGTCCACTTCCATCGCCATGTCGCCCAGCGATGCGAAGGCCAAGGCCCAGGTGATCAGCCGCGCATCGGGGCCGGAATGGCGCATCCAGGCATAGACCGCCAGCATGGCGGCAGCCGCGCCCTTTACCGGCACCAGGTAGAGTTCGGGAAAGGCTGTCCAGCGCAAGTAATAGAAGCCCAGCGCGGCAGCCACGCTCAGCAACAGGAAGGGGCGTCTCTCGGCGAGGGCTTGGCGGCTCATGGCACAAGTCTTGACCCGAACGCGGCCCCGCTGCAAGCGCAGGACATGACTTTCGACGTGCATATCATCGGCGGCGGCCTCGCCGGAAGCGAAGCGGCATGGCAACTCGCCCGGCGCGGCGCGAAAGTGCGCCTTTCGGAAATGCGCGGAGGCGGCGACATGACGCCTGCCCACCAGACCGACGGGCTGGCCGAACTGGTCTGCTCCAACTCCTTCCGTTCCGATGATGACGAGAAGAACGCCGTCGGCCTGCTCCACCACGAGATGCGGCGTCTCGACTCGCTTGTCATGCGCGCAGGTGAAGTGGCCCGGGTGCCTGCCGGCAGCGCCATGGCGGTCGACCGCGACGTGTTCAGCCGAGAGGTACAGAACGCACTCGAAGCGCACCCTAACGTCACCGTGGTGCGCGAGAGGGTGGATGAACTGCCCGCCAGTGGCCTCACCATCGTGGCCACCGGGCCGTTGACCGCCCCTGCCCTTGCCCAGAGCATCGTGAAAGCAACCGGCGAGGATCGGCTCGCCTTCTTCGATGCCATCGCCCCCATCGTCCACCACGATACGATCGACATGTCGATCTGCTGGATGGCGGCGCGCTGGGACAAGGGTGGCAAGGACTACATCAATTGCCCGATGACGAAGGAGCAGTACCTCGCCTTCCACCAGGGGCTGATGGATGCCGAGAAGGGCGAGTTCAAGGAATGGGAGGCCAGCACCCCCTATTTCGAAGGTTGCATGCCGATCGAGGTCATGGCCGAGCGCGGGGTGGAGACGCTGCGCTTTGGCCCGATGAAACCGGTGGGCCTCGACAACCCGCACTGGGCGACAGAGGAGCACCCGAACGGCCGCTGGCCCTATGCCGTGGTGCAGCTGCGGCAGGACAACAAGCTGGGCACGCTGTGGAACATGGTCGGGTTC
>CAZTED010000128.1:0-7674 GCA_964612175.1 uncultured Sphingomonadaceae bacterium | reverse complement strand
GGCAGCGGGTCGCCATCGGCGCGGCGACGATAGGCGCAGGTGGACGGCAGCCACGGCACCTTGCGCACCAGTTGCAGGGTCAGCCGCAGGCAATCCGGCACGAAGGCCTTGCGGTGGCGATAGTTGGAACAGCGCGCGGTCTGGGTATCGAGCAGCCGGCAGGCGACGTTGGTTTCGGCGACTTCGCCGGTGTCCTCGTCCTCCAGCTTGTGCAGGCAGCAGCGGCCGCAGCCGTCGCACAGGGCTTCCCATTCCTCGCGCGTCAGCACGTCGAGCGGGAGTTCCCAGAAGCGGTCCCTCATGACGGCTCCACGCCTGCCATCATCGCACCCAGTATTCCAGCTGGGCGGCGACGCCATCGGCGCTTTCGTCCACCGGCAAGAGGGCAATGGGGTTGCCCTGCCGGTCCATCAGGTAGCCGGCATTGGAATGCTGCATCAGGTAGCCGACGTTCTCGTCGTCATTGCCGCGCGAATAGAAGACGGAGAAATTGTCCGCCGCCTGCTTGATCGCTTCGGGCGTGCCGGTGAGGCCGATCAGGTTGTCGCCGAAGTTGGCGGTATACTCGGCCAGCTTTTCCGGCGTGTCGCGTTCCGGGTCGATGCTGATGAACAGCGGCTGCACCTCTGCCGCCAGGTCTGGGTATTCGGCGGCAAAGGCGTTGTAGCCCTGCATCATCCGGTTAAGGTCGAAGGGGCAGACATCCGGGCACCAGGTATAGCCGAAGTAGACCATCCGCCACTTGCCGTCGAAATCGCTCCAGCGCACGGTTTCGCCCGTCTCGCTCACCAGCTCGAACGGACCGCCGATGGCCGCGCCTTCCAGCGGCGGCGGTTCGGACGGTGCCGGGCGGTCGCAGGCGGCCAGCATGGGCAGTGCCATGAGGGCGAGAATACGGACTATCGGGAGCTTGGGCATGACAGGGCGGTTCATGCTCTGCTAACGCTGAACCGGCAAGGGCAAATGTGGCGGCGATTCCGGTCCGGAATCGCGCCGCCGGGGCATTTCGCCAGAGGAGATCGGAACAGGCCATGCATGGTCTTCGCAAGACAGCAATCGGCGCGGCAATGGTGCTGGGGGTGGCGCTTGCCGCCCCGGCGGGTGCGCAGATGTATTCGGAAGGGTACAAGTTCCTCCAGGCGGTGGAGAAGGCGCTCAACGGGGAGGACGCCTCGGAAGTGACCGAGATGCTCACCGTGCCCGGATCCACCGTGGTCAACGCCCGCGACCTGACCACCGGGCGCACCGCGATCCACATGGCCGTGGAGCGGCGCAACGGGGTGTGGATCGATTACCTTTACCAGCAGGGCGCCAACGTCAACATTGCCGACCGGGATGGCATCACCCCGCTGATCCAGGCGGTGCAGCTTGGCTATATCGAGGGCGTGGAAAAGCTGATCGCGCACGGTGCCCGGGTCGATGTGCAGAACTCATCGGGCGAAACGCCGCTGATGTATGCCGTCCACGCCCGCAATACCGAACTGATGCGGGTCCTGCTCCAGGCCGGGGCGAACCCTGACCGGACCGACCATTCGGGCCGCTCCGCGCGTGACTATGCCCGCCTGCGGGGAGAGCGTGACATCACTCTGGACGTGATCACCCGGTTCGAACGGCCGGCCACGCAGGGCGGCTCCTACGGGCCGAGCTTCTGACCATGACCGACCCGATCGACCACTCGCTGGCCGGCATTGCCCGCACGCTCGCCCCCGCGATCGCCCGCGCCGCCGTGTTCGACGGGTGGAGCGATGCGGCGCTGGTTGCCGCCGCGCAGGAGCAGGGTGTGGACCCGGCGGTGGCGCGGCTGGCCTTTCCCGGCGGGGCGATGGACATGATCGCGGCCTTTGTCGAAAGCGTCGACGCCCGCATGGCGCAGCGCTTTGCCGATGGTTCGCTCGATACGATGAAGATCCGCGAGCGGATCCGCGCGCTGGTGTGGTTCCGGCTGGAAGCCTCGCGCGGGCTGGAGGAAGCGATTTCACGCGCCCTGGCGATCCAGGCCATGCCGCAGAACGTGGCGCGCAGCCTGAAGCTCGGCTGGTCGAGCGCGGATGCCATGTGGCGCCTCGCCGGCGACAGGTCGACCGATTACAATCACTACACCAAGCGGGCGCTGCTGGCTGGCATCTATGCCGCCTCGCTGGCCGTCTTCGTCAACGACGAGAGCGAGGGCAAGGCCGATTCCGCCGCCTTCCTCGACCGGCGGATCGAAGGGGTGATGACCTTCGAGAAGGTGAAGGCGCAGGTTCTGGGCGGCCCTGGCGGGGCCGGGCGCGAGCATTTCGACCTGGCGCGGTTCCTCGGGCGGCTGCGCTACCCGCAGGCCTGACGGCCCTATTGCGAGCCAGTTGCAATTGAGGCCGGTCTCTGGCACCGGCATTGGGTGACCATCACGCTCGACTCCCTGCCGCCGCTGACCCGCGCCGAGATTACCGGTGTCGACTGGTCGGCGCTCGCGCCGGAGGAGGCCAAGCGCCTGCAGGCCCTGGGGATCGATCAGGGGGCGCTGGTTGCCATTGCCCATCGCGGCGTGTTTGCCGGGCGCGATCCCATTGCCATTGTGATCGGGCGCATGACCGTGGCCCTGCGCCGCGTCCACGCCCGCGCCATGACCGTACGCGTGCTGTGACGGACGTGCGGGCGAGGGTGTGGCGGTGAAGCCGGTGTCCCGGGCCGCGCTGGTCGGCAATCCCAATGCCGGCAAGAGCGCGCTGTTCAACGCGCTGACCGGGGCTCGGCAGAAGATCGCCAACTATCCCGGCGTTACCGTGGAGCGCAAAGCCGGACGGCTGGTCCTTCCCTCGGGCGCGCCGGTGGAACTGGTCGACCTGCCCGGTTCCTATTCGCTCGACCCGTCCAGCCCGGACGAGGAAGTGACCCGCCAGGTGGTGATGGGCGAATTTGCCGGCGAGGCACAGCCCGACGTGCTGGTGATCGTGGTCGATGCCGCCAACCTCGAACAGCACCTGGTCTTCGCGCAGGAACTGATCGGCCTTGGCCGGCCAACCGTGGTGGCGCTCAACATGGTCGACCTTGCCGAGCGCGACGGGCTGGCGCTCGATCCCGCTGCCCTCGCCGATGCGCTGGGCGTGCCGGTGGTGCCGACCGTGGCCGTGCGCCGGCGCGGGCTGGCGGAACTGGCCGCCGCCATCGAGGGCGCCGGATCGCAGGACATGGCCCTGCGCCACGAGGTTGCCCGCCTGACCATGCCCGAACGCCGGCTGGCGGCGCACAGTATCGCCGCTGCCGCGATCCTTTCGGAAAGCGCGACGCGCCAGCTCCATGCCAGGCTCGACAAGGTGCTGCTCCACCCGTGGGCGGGGCCGGTGATCCTGCTTGGCCTGCTGTTCGTGATCTTCCAGGCGGTGTTTGCCTGGGCCACCCCCTTTGCCGATGCGCTGGATGGCCTTGTGGTGGCGCTGATCGACCTTGCCAACAGCAACCTGCCCCAGGGGCTGCTGCGCGATTTCCTGACCCAGGGCGTGCTGGCGGGCGTGGGCAGCGTGGTGGTGTTCCTGCCGCAGATCGTGATCCTGTTCGCCTTCATCCTGGCGATGGAGCAATCGGGCTACATGGCGCGGGCGGCCTTCATCATGGACCGGATGATGGCCTTTGTGGGCCTGTCCGGGCGCAGCTTCATCCCGCTGCTGTCGAGCTTTGCCTGTGCCATTCCCGGCATCATGGCGACCCGTTCGATCGCCGATCCCAAGGACCGGCTGACGACCATCCTGATCGCCCCGCTGATGACCTGCTCGGCCCGCCTGCCGGTCTATGCGGTGATCATCGGTGCCTTCATCCCGGCCACCAGCGTGGGCCCGGGCATCGGCCTGCAGGGGCTGGTCCTGTTTGCTCTCTACATCGCCGGGATCGCAGGCGCGATGGTGGCGGCGCTGGTGCTGCGGCGCACGGCCACCAAAGGCGCGGCATCGGGCTTCATCATGGAACTGCCGCGCTATCAGTGGCCCCCCTTGCGTGATCTGGCCATCGGCCTGTGGCAGCGCGCCTGGGTGTTCCTGCGCCGGGCGGGCACGATCATCTTCGTGGTCACCGTGGTGCTGTGGCTGCTGCTCAGCTTCCCCAAGGCGGGGCCGGGCGAAAGCCAGTCCGAGGCGAGCATCGCCGGCCACATCGCCGACGGGCTGCAGGTGGTGGTGGAGCCGATCGGCTTCAACCACGAGATCGCCCTGTCGCTGATCCCGGCCATGGCCGCGCGCGAGGTGGCGGTGGCGAGCCTTGCGACCACCTATGCCGTCGATGCCGCTGACGAGGATGCTGCCGCCGAGGCGCTGGGTCTGCAGCTGGCCGCCGACTGGAGCCTGGCGACCGCGCTCGCCTTCCTGGCATGGTTCGTGTTCGCGCCGCAGTGCATCTCCACCATCGCGGTCGCCCGGCGCGAGACCAACGGCTGGAAATGGCCCATGTTCATGCTCGGCTACCTGTTCGCGGCGGCCTATGTCTTTGCCGGGATCACCTATTGGACGGCCGTGGCCTTCGGGCTGGGGTAAAAGCGGGCTCTGCCCCTTGGCGCTGCCCCTTTGCATTGGCTAGGCCTTGGGCCGGCAATTTGAGAGGAAGCGATTCGATGGCGGGCAGCGTCAACAAGGTAATCCTGATCGGCAACCTGGGGCAGGACCCGGAAATCAAGTCGTTCCAGAACGGCGGGCGCATCGCCAACCTGCGCATCGCCACCAGCGAGCAGTGGAAGGACAAGGCCACCGGCGAGCGCAAGGAGCGGACCGAATGGCACACCGTGGTGCTCCAGTCCGACGGCCTTGTCGGCGTGGCCGAGCGTTTCCTGCGCAAGGGCTCCAAGGTTTACATCGAGGGGAGCTTGCGCACCCGCAAGTGGCAGGATGCCAGCGGCAATGACCGCTACACCACCGAGGTTTCGGTTGGCGGTATCGGCGGCGTGCTGACCATGCTGGATGGCGCACCGGGCGGCGGTGGCGGCCAGCGCGGCGGTGGCAGCGGCGGCGACGATTACGGCTCCGGCTCGCGCGGTGGAGGCGGTGGATCGGGCGGCGGCTGGAACCAGGGCGGCGGCTCGTCAGGCGGCTCGGGCGGCGGTGCTTCGAACTTCGCCGACGACCTGGATGACGACATCCCGTTCTGATCGGGCCTGATCCGGCGTTTCGCGCGCCGGGCCTGCCTTTCAGTTCCTTCTGGCCAGTTTCTTCCGGCCTATTTCTTCTGGAGCTTCGCCAGGGCCTCGGCCAGCGGGCCCTTTGGGCCTTCATCGGCAAGGCCGAACTTCTGCCGAACGATGTCGGCCTGTGGTCCCGTGGCATAGGGATCGATGGCAAGGGCCAGGCTTTCCGCCACGGCCTCGCCCAGGTCGAAGGCGGTGCCGGTGTAGGGGATCTCGTCCAACTGCTCCTCGGCCAGTTCGATCTCCTCGCCGGGCGTGGCGGGGCCCTGGTCGGGTACGAAGCGGAAGGTCAGCGGCTCCCGGATCTGCGCGGGCAGGTCATCGCCCGAAATGGCGCAGGACTGGATCACGTCCGCCGCCAGCGTGCCGGTTGCCGTTACCGCCTCGCCATCGGCCAGCAGGCTGACTTCTGCATCGAGGCGGTTCACCGCCACCAGGCCGAACCGCGCTGCCAGCGCTTCCCGCTCTGCCGGGTTGGCCGACAGGCGCACGGGCTCGGCGGGCAGGTTTCGGCGATCGACCCTGTGGCTGAATTCGGGTGTACCGGCTTCGGGGGCGCTCATCCGCCGAAGTCCCCGGCCAGTACCTCCGCATCGCTGCGCCCGGCAAGCTCGGCCGCCAGCGCGCACAAGCGTGCGGCCAGCGCTGCCGCATCGTGGGTCTCGTGCCAGTGGACGTTGCGTTCCAGCACCTCGGCCAGCGCGACCTCGTCGCCCGCGGCCATCACCCGCCGCAGCGCGCCCATGCGGCCGCCCAGCGCGCTCATCAGCCGGCCGATGTGCTTGCCCACCACCACGTCGCCCACGCCGGTTTCGCGCAGTTGCCCGTCCATGTCCTCCACGAACAGTTCAGTGAGCCGCGCCGAATGGAGCGACAGGTCGCTTGCCTCCATCCGCAGCATCACCACCGAAAGCACGTGCACGATCATGTCGAACCGGCCGTCGATGGTATCGGCCACGCCGCAGCGGGCATAGTGATCGGGCTGGCGGCTGATGGCGACGATGCGGTGCCACAGCGGGCGCACTTCTTCGCGCGGATCTTGCTGGGTGCCGAGCAGGCGGGACAGGAAGGACAAGGCGGATCGACCCCCGAAGGCAGGCGTTAAGCGGGCGTTCAACGCTGCTGGCCAAGGAAATACCGGCACCAGAAACGGCAAAACGCAGGCCTTGCGGGTAGCCACGCCGAGCCCGGGATTGCACCGGGGCGCGCCAGCCCGTAAGGCCTTGCCACGATATAGGGTGCCCGGCGCGTCCCGCAATGCGAAGCGGGGCACGGGCCTGCAAGACCTGAAGGACCGAGACTTGACGAACATGGCCTCGATGCGTTTCCCCAAGCCGTCCCCGGCCACCATGCGGATCGTTGCGGCGGTTTCCGGCGCAGCGCTCATGGCGGGGTGCGCCTCGATCGAGAACCAGCGCGGCTACCTGGTGGACGAGGTGCTGGTCTCCGCGATCCAGCCCGGGCTCGATAACCGCGAATCGGTGCAGGGCACGCTCGGCCGGCCGACCATGCAGAGCCAGTTCGGCGATCCGGTGTGGTACTACATCTCCAGCCGGACGGAGCAGGCGCCGTTCACCTCCCCGCGCATCGCCGGGCATACGGTCCTGGCGATCCGCTATGACGCTGCCGGCAATGTACTGTCGGCCGAACGCACCGGCATGGAGCGGGTGGTCCGCCTCAACCCGGTAGGCGACGAGACGCCGACGCTGGGCCGCGAGCGGTCGTTCCTGGAAGACCTGTTCGGCAACATCGGCTCGGTCGGCGCTGCCGGCATGGGCGGCGGGGCGGGCGGCCCCCCGCGCTGATGCCGCGCTGATAACAGGCGCGCTTGCAGCCGGCACGCGATCATCCCATATCCGCTGCCATGACAGACAGCAGCAACAGCCACGGCCTGGTGCAGTGGCATTCCACCACCATTGTCGGCGTGCGCCGCGGCGGGCGCACCGTGATCGCCGGCGACGGCCAGGTGTCGATGGGCAACACGGTAATGAAGCCCAATGCCCGCAAGGTTCGCCGGCTGGGCAAGGATAACAAGGTGATCGCCGGTTTTGCCGGGGCCACCGCCGATGCCTTCACCCTGTTCGAACGGCTGGAAAAGAAGCTGGAAGCCCATTCCGGCCAGCTGCTGCGCGCCGCGGTGGAGCTGGCCAAGGACTGGCGTACCGACAAGTACCTGCGCAATCTCGAAGCCCTGATGATCGTGGCCGATGCCGATGTGATGCTGGTCCTGACCGGCAATGGCGACGTGCTGGAGCCCGAAGGCGGACCGGAAGCCCAGATCGCCGCGATCGGATCGGGCGGCAACTATGCCCTGGCCGCCGCCCGCGCCCTGTCGGATTACGAGGAAGACCCGGAAAAGATCGCCCGCCGCGCCATGGCGGTTGCCGCCGAACTGTGCGTCTTCACCAATGACCGCGTGACGGTCGAGACGATCTGACGAAAGCCCCGAACGGACCCCATGGACAACCTCACACCCAAGGCGATCGTCGCCGCGCTTGACGAGCACATCATCGGCCAGGCCGAGGCCA
>CAZTED010000127.1:0-7724 GCA_964612175.1 uncultured Sphingomonadaceae bacterium | reverse complement strand
GCCTTTGCCTTTGCCTTCGTCATCCTAACCCTCCCCAGCCCTGGTGCAGCTGCGTGGCAACCTGTTACCATGCTGGTTGCTACCGCCCGTGATAGGCCTGTCTGCACGGATTGCGCGCCTTCCATCCCATCCATGCTGCAGATTGCAATCCATCGCTGTTATTTGTTGTTGCAATGGAAAGGCATGCCGACCCCGGTCTCGGGCAATACCAATGGCCCGGCCATGGCCCTTGCCGTGCGCGCGGCGCGGATGGTGCTGGAAGACGCGCGGGGCTGACATGCTGCCCGGTAACCAGCGCGAGGACGGCCTGTTTTGATGATATCTCAATAATACTTGTTGGCCATCCGACCCTGCCCTGATAATGCCTGGAGCAAGAGGGGATACCAAGAGACATGGCTGCTTTCCGGATCCAGGATTTCATCGACGAGCAGCCGGTGCGCCCGGTTCACTACGGTATCCTTGGCATCTGCATGTTCGTGATGTTCGTGGACGGGCTGGATATCTTCCTGGTCGGGAAGATCGCGCCCGCAATCGCGCAAGGCATGGGTGAAGATCCCGCTGCCATGACGCTGGTTTTCTTCCTGCAGCAGATCGGCCTGGCGATCGGCGCATTTGCCGCCACCCCGTTGGCAGACAGGTATGGCCGCCGCAGGATGCTGATCTATTCTGCAACGCTGTTCGGGGTGCTCACCCTTGTCACTGCCTTTGCCACAACGATCGTCCAGCTTGCGATCCTTCGCGGTATCTGCGGGGTGTTTCTTGCAGGCGGCCTCCCTATGGCGGTTTCGCTGCTGGCCGAACATACACCCCGGAAAAGGCGCGGCACCTTCATTGCCATCTCGTTTGCCGGCTATAGCGCCGGAAATGCCGCAGGTGGTGCCATCGCGGCCTGGCTGATCGACATATACGGCTGGGAAAGCGGCTTCATCGTGGGCGGCGTCCTGCCGCTGCTCGCCGTGCCGCTGATGCTGCTGTTTCTGCCGGAATCGCTGCAGTTCACCGCAAACCGCAACCCGGATGACCCGCAGATTGCAAAGACGATAAGGCGGCTTTCGCCCGGGACGCATCTCGACGGGTCCGAAGTCTTCATCGCGGCCGATGGCTCCAAGGCTGTCGAGAAAGCGCGACTGTTCGATATCTTCGGCGGAGGTCGCGGCACCGTTACCACGATCATCTGGCTTGCCTGCTTCCTGTCCATGGGCAATATCGCGCTGATGGCGGCCTGGATGCCAACCTTCTTCCTCGAGATGGCCGGCATCCCGATCCAGCAGTTTGCGGTGCTGGCGATGCTCGGCTTCTTCGGCGGGCTGGCGGGCACCCTGGCCATGGGCTGGCTGTTCGACAGGGTTCCCGCATCCAAGCTGATTCCGGCTTACTATTTCTGCCTGGCCGGGGCCATTTTCGCGCTTGGGGTGGTCCCCTTCCACGCCAGCGTATTCATTGTCGCGCTGCTGACGTACAACTTCTTCCAGACCGGGGGGCAGACCGGACTCAACACTCTCATGACACGGGTTTACCCTGCCAGCATGCGCAGCACCGGCATCGGCTGGGCAGGCGGAGCCGGACGGATCGGCGGCATCATTGCCCCCTTGTTCGGGGGTATGGCGGTCGCGGCGCAGTATTCCCTCCAGGCCACGATGGCGACCATCGCCGTCGTGCCGCTCCTCGTCGGCCTCCTCCTCCTGCTTCTTCCGATGGAGAAATCGACCACGGAAGACGCCGTGCAGCCGGCCGATTGATGCAAACGCCAATTGATCCACCAACGACAGAGGGCAAAGCGGTGACAGATTCAGATCCGGGCATGAATGCCCCCGGTGGCGACACCCCTGGAACGGGCAGGATCGAGGACCTGCTGGCGCTGCGCCATCGCCATGCCTTCGACATCCGCATCAACTTCGACAAGCGCTGGTCAACCGGTGCAATCCATAGCGGCGGGCCAGCGTTCGGTTACACCTCGATCGGGCAAGGCAGCACCGTAAGCGGACCAATGCTGGATGGCCGACTGGTCGATTACAGCGGGGCCGACTGGCCCATGGTACGAAAAGATGGCGTCGTCGAACTGCAGGCCCACTACATGATCGAAGCCAGCAACGGGCAGCTGATCTACATCCGCAACCTGGGCTATGTGCACGGGCCAATCCACGCATCCGGGCAGGCACCGGAAGATGAGCCGGCAATCCCGTCCTACTTCCGCTGCACCCCATACTTTCGTGCCCCGGAGGGTCCGCATGAATGGCTCAACCGAACCGTGGTGGTGGGAGTCGGGAAGCGGATGCCGAAGCTTGCGCCGGACGATCCGCCGGACCATTCGCTGTTCCGGTACTACGCCATTCTCTAGCGGACCGATCCATCGCCCGCCCCTGGTGTCCTTGCCAAATCAAGGAGAAGCCAGTGCGAAATCATTCATCATCGGCATCCGTCAAAGCCGTAACCTTGCGTGCGACCTGCAGCAGCAGATGATCAAGCATCGCGTATTCCGCGCTGGCGAGACCGGAACACAACTTGCCATGGAATCCCGCCCTCGACCGCAACAACTCGTCGTAGAGGGCACGGCCCTGCTCAGTCACGAACAGGATCGGTGAGCGGCGGTCCGCGGGGTTGATCCGGCGCGAGGTCAGACCCTGTTCTTCAAGCGATGCCGCTGCGCGGCTCACCTCGGCTCGGTCCACCCAGGCCGCTTCCGAAATCTGCCGCACCGTCTGCCCGTCGGTTGGCCCCAACCGGCTGAGAACCCGCCATTCGGCAATGGTCAAATTGCTGTTTTCAGACAAGTCCTTGATCGAAAGGCGATCGATTGCCTTCGCGACCAGGATCAGGTGGAACGTAGGGAAGTTCAGGCCCGGGTTGTCCCAGCCCTTGACGTCCCCGCCATCGAGGGGCGTCGGATCGACGATCGTCATGGAGGGCTTGCGTGCGATGTTCGAACTCCCTGTTCCCGGCCGGCCGTCAGGCATTGGCGGTGGCCACCCCATCCAGGCGCGACCTTACCCCCCCACCATATATCCGGCAAAGGCTTACCTACCAATCGGGTAACCGGCACGCCATCGGCATTCAAGACTACGCTCCTGCACAAAATGACACGAGGAGCGGGCCGGCATTATCTTCTGGACTTTTCATTGAAGTATCAATATAATTTTTTTTTGACCAGCGCACGAGACACTAAAACTGCGGCGCACATCAGGTTTGGGGAGGACCAGAAATGCACATGTTGATCAAGTCTGTCAGGCAGGGAAAATCGTTTGCGGTCAGCGGCCTTGCGCTTTCCATGGCGCTGCTGGCATCCCCATCGGCCATGGCGCAAGTGGCCGTGGCTGCACCTGCCGAGGCCGGACAGGCCCAGTCTTCGGCGGACGGCGATCAGGACAGCGGCACCATCGTGGTGACCGGTTCGCGCATTGCCCGCTCCGGTTTCGACACCCCCACCCCTGTCACCGTAGTCGGGCAGGAGCAGATTGCGCGCCAGGGCGCCTCCAACATTGCCCAGGTCCTCAACGAGATACCGGCGTTCCGCGCGCAGAGCACGCCTTCGACATCGGCCATCTTCATCGCCAACTTGGGCGCCTCCACGGCCGACCTTCGCGGCCTGGGCGGCAATCGCACCCTTGTCCTCATCGACGGCCGCCGCGTGGTGGCCTCGGCAGTGGCGGGCAGCGGCTTCACGCCCGCCAACACCGTTGACCTCAACCTTGTCCCCTCGACCCTGCTGAAAAGCGTCGAAGTGGTCACCGGCGGCGCATCGGCAGCCTATGGCTCGGACGCGGTAGCAGGCGTGACCAACCTGATCATCGACAATGAACTGGAAGGTTTGCGCGCGTCGCTTCAGTACGGCATCACCGAACAGGGCGACAACGAGGAGTACATGGGCTCGCTCGCCTTTGGCTCCAGCTTTGCCGACGGGCGCGGCCGGGTGGTTGTGGGCGTCGAATACGTCAACAACCGCGGGACCGGCGACTGTTATACCCGCGCCTGGTGCGCCGAGAGCTACAACACCGTCAACAACCCCTTCGTGACGGGCAGCACCACCCAGCGCGTCATCAACGGCCAGCCGGCGATCATCATCCTGCCGAACGCCCGGACCGCCACGGCCTCGCTCAACGGCCTGATCGTGACCGGGCCCTTGCGCGGGATCGAGTTTCTGCCGGGCGGCGGCACCTTCCAGCACGATTACGGTGTCTACGGCTCGGGCCTGTTCCAGAGCGGTGGCGGCGATCCGGTTCTGCCGTTCTACCAGTTCTTCCCGCTGTCCACTCCGAGCGAGCGGATCAACACCTTCCTCAATGCCGAATTCGATGCCGGCGATGACCTGACCCTGTTTGTCCAGGGATCGTTCGGTCATGTCGAAGGAAGCATCCTGGGCGTGGCCCGGCGCGACGTGGCGCCCACCGGGTCATACCAGATCCAGCGCACCAACGCCTTCCTGCCCGCATCGGTGCGCGACAGCATGGTCAACCGCAACCTGACCAGCTTCGGTTTCGGCCGCATGTGGAACGATATCGGACCGCAGGAAGGCACGGTGACCCGCCAGACATGGCGTGCTGTCACCGGTTTCGACTGGGATCTTGGTGGCGGCCTCAGCCTCGACGGCTATTACCAGCATGGCGAAACCGATTATGCCCAGCGGGGCTTCAACACTACCGTCAACTCGCGCATGCGCTTTGCTATCGATGCGGTGGACCAGGGCGTGGCGACAACCGGCACGGCCAACGGTACGATCGTGTGCCGCGCCACCATCCCCGGCCTGCCCACCTTCAACGCTGCGGCCGCTGGCTGCGTCCCGCTCAATCCGTTCGGCCTTGGTGCCGGCTCTGCCGCTGCCTTCGATTACGTCACCGACACCGCCACCCAGGACACGACGCTGACACAGGACGTTGTCGCCCTCACCCTGAGCGGCGAAATAGCTGAACTGTGGGCCGGCCCGCTCGCCTTCGCGGCAGGTGCAGAATACCGCAGGGATGGCGTGACATCCGTGACTGACGCGATTTCCGCGGCGAACGACTTCCACACAAGCCCGGGCGGCGGCATCGTGGGCAACAGCGCGAACCTCAATGTGAAGGAAGGCTTCGTTGAGGTCTCGCTTCCCCTCGCCCGCGACCTGCCGTTTGCCCAGAGTGCCGAGATCAACGGCGCATTCCGCGTTACCGATTACAGCAACAGCGGTCAGGTCGAGACATGGAAGGTCGGCATCGACTGGCAGCCCATTGACCTGATCCGCCTGCGCGCCACCCGCTCGCGGGATATCCGCGCGCCCAACCTGTTCGAGCTTTTCGGCGCGCCGCAAAGTTCGTTCCAGACCGTCGATGACGGGGCCGCCGGACGCCTGCTGGTGCCAACGCTGCTGAGCGGCAGCACTACCCTGCAACCCGAAGTTGCCGATACCTGGACAGCGGGCGCCGTGCTGAACGCCGACCTGGGTGGGGCCGGCAGGCTGCGCGCCTCGGTCGACTGGTTCGACATCTCGCTCGACGGGGCCATCGGCACCCTTGGTGCGCAGGTAATCCGCGACCGGTGCGCACAGGGACTGACCACTTTCTGCCAGTTCATCACCCGCGATGGCAACGGCGCCTTGACCCGGATCGTCAACCCCAACCTCAACCTCAACACGCTGATCACGCGAGGCTGGGACGTGGAGACGAACTACACCCTGCCCATGTCGGCATTTGGCGGCAATTCCGACGCTGATCTCGAGTTCCGTGTGCTGGCGACCTTCGTCAAGGACCTGATTACCATCGATTCCTCCGGTACCGCGGTCGACCGGGCTGGCCAGAACGGATCAGGCGTTTCGCAGCCATCAGGCCTGCCGGATTACACGATCAATGCCTTCCTGACCTATCAGGCCAATCCGTTCTCGGCCCAGGTACAGGTGCGGCATATTGCACCGGGTCGTTACAACGTGACCAACATCGGGCCGGACGAGCCGGGCTACAGCACGCTGCTGCCCAACAGCATCAGCGACAACAAGGTCGAGGCCGTCACTTATGTGAACCTCAACGCCCAGTACGAGTTGGTGGACAGCGAGAATCTGCAGGTCGAGTTGTTCGGGGTGATCAACAACCTGTTCGACCGGGATCCGCCCAACGACATCCCGTCCAGCTTCGGCCCGACCAACAACGTGCTGTACGACGTGCTCGGACGGTCCTTCAAGTTCGGCGTGCGCGTCGGTTTCTGAGGTCCGCTACCTGCCAGCGGCGACGGCCATCCAAGGATGTCGTCGCCGCCATAACCGGAGACAAGACTTGAGCGACCTCCCGCATCCTTTCCAGCCGCAGCTGGATTACGCCTTCACCATCGCGATCACCCTGACAAAGGCCACCTACATCGGGCCGTCGGGGACCGGCCAGATGCGCGCTGCCGTCTATGCCGCCAGCGGCACCGTCGAAGGCCGCATCAACGGCATTGTCGTGCCCATGAGCGGCGGCGACTTTCCTCTGGTGCGGGCCGATGGTGTCCTGGATTTCGATGCCAAGTACCTCCTCCAGCTGGATGACGGTACGCCGGTGATGCTGCACAACCGCGGGTATCGATGGGGCAGTGAAGAGGCGATGGCAAAGATGGCCAGGAACGAACCGGTCGACCCCGGCGAGTACTATATGCGCGTCGCGCCCAGGTTCGATGTTCCCAAGGGCCCCCACGACTGGCTCGACAAGCACATATTCGTTGGCGTGGCCGAAAAGACCCCCGGAGCAAACCGGATCCACTACTTCCAGGTAATGTAGCGCCGACGGGCACCGACACGCTGTTCTCGGGGGGCGGCACGGCAACAACGAGCGGATTACCTACCGGATGCGCCAACGGGCGCATGGCACGCGGCAGTCTGCCGTCCGGGCCTGCAGATCGAGGACCCAAATCTTGTCCAAGCCTGAAACAACCGAATACCCTGAATTGCGGCTGCACATCGACGGTGAGTGGATCAAGGCACATGACCGGCGCACGCAGGCCGTGATTGATCCGGCAACCGGCGAGACCCTGGGCGAAGTGCCGCTGGCCAGCCCTGCTGATCTCGACCGGGCGCTGGCGGCAGCAGAACAGGGTTTTCGCCAGTGGCGCAGGGCCAGCGCCGACGAGCGGGGCACGGTTCTTTCCGGCGCGGCTCGGCTGCTGCGCGAACGGGCCGACGTGATTGCCCGCAACGCCACCCGCGAGGAAGGCAAGACCCTGCCAGAAACGCGGATCGAAGTCATGGCGGCCGCCGGCCTGTTCGATTTCTACGCGGCCGAAGCAAAGCGCATCTATGGCCGGGTACTGGTACGTCCGGCCGGCCAGCGCTCGATGGTGGTGCATGAACCGGTGGGCCCGGTCGCGGCTTTCGCGCCGTGGAACTTCCCGATCCACAACCCGGCACGCAAGCTTGGTGCCCCAATTGCCGCGGGTTGCTCGGTGATCCTTAAACCTGCCGAGGAAGCGCCGGCATCGGCCATGGCCGTGGTGCAGGCTCTGCTCGATGCAGGGTTGCCCCCGGGCGTCTGCCAGCTGGTTTTCGGCGTGCCGGACGAGGTTTCCCGCCACCTGCTGGCCAGCCCCATCATCCGCAAACTGTCCTTCACCGGATCAACGGTTGTGGGCAAGCACCTGGTGAAGCTGGCCGCAGACACGATGAAGCGGACGGTCATGGAACTGGGCGGCCACGCCCCGGTAATCGTGTTCGACGATTGCGATCTCGACCGCGCAGTGGAGACGCTTGCCGTGGCCAAGTTCCGCAACGCGGGGCAGGTGTGCGTTTCGCCCAC
>CAZTED010000126.1:0-7782 GCA_964612175.1 uncultured Sphingomonadaceae bacterium | reverse complement strand
AGCGGGCCAGCCCGGCGGCCGAGGCCAGCATCTCCTCCTGATCGAACACCCGCAGCATTCCGAACTGGTCGAACACGGTATCGTATGCGGTGTCTGCCCCGGTCAGATGCGCCGTGTGGGAAACGGCGGCACGTTGCCCGGCTTCGGACCTGCCAACCTTCATGATGACAAGCGGCACGCCCTTGTCCGCAGCCTTGGCCGCAACGCCCTGCAGGCGCGATGGCGACTTCAGCCCCTCGACAAACATCAGGATCACGCCTGCATCGCCCTGGTCGAGCAGGGCATCGACGGCATCGAGGCACTCCACATCGCCTTCGTTGCCGGTCGTGATCACCGCGCTGAAATCCAGCGCTTCGCGGCGCGCCCGGCCAAACAGCGCGAACCCCAGGCCACCGCTCTGGGAAACGATCGCGACCTTGCGTCCCGGCCCCGCCGGAGCAGGCGACTGCTGCGCCTCCTCCACGACGGCGGCGAATGTTGCTGCAATCCCGTCTGCTGCGACATAGCCTTCGGTATTGGGGCCGATGTAGCGGAAGTCATGCCCGCCCACGGCTGCATCAAGCGCAGCCTGATCGACGCCGGAAGAGAGGATGACGGCTGCGCGGCTGCCGGTCTCGATCGCCTCTGCCACGATTCCTGGCACCGTGGCGCCCGGCGTTGCAATCAGGACCAGATCCGCGCCGCCCGGAATTGCGGCCAGCGATGGAAAGGCCTTGCGCCCCTGAACCACTGTTGCCGTGGGATGCACGGGATAGACATTACCTGAAAAGCTGCTGCCAATGGCAAGCTTGAACAGCTTGCCGCGCAATCTGGCCGTATCATCTGCAGCGCCAACTACGGCAACGCTGCCCGGATATAGAAACCGCCCGAGCATTCTCAGTTCTGTCCTGCTGTATAGGAGGCCTGCTGGTAACGTGACGTTTCACGCCATGGCAAGCGAGCCGGAAATCCATCACATATAAGCGGGTCTTCCCCGCCGGAACGGGACATATATGTGTTCAGTGGAAATCGCGACGCGGCGCACAATTCCCATGCCGGCGGAGATGCTGCAAGGAAACCGCAAAGCCGCGATGCAACAGGCGAAGCCATGACGGGTAGAGGCGATTGCCCCCCTGAACGGGCCGCCTTGCTCGCACAGGCCAGCAAGAGAACGAGGGCGGCACAGAACGATGGCTGACAAGACCCCCAACAGTCTGGACGCACTGTTCATGCCCGGATCGGTCGCCATTGTCGGCGCCTCCAGCGACCAGCGCCGGTTCGGCGGGCGTCCGGTCCAGTACCTGATCGCTTCCGGGTTTTCCGGGGCCATCTATCCGGTCAACCCCAACCGCGCCGAGATCCAGGGGCTGAAGGCCTGGCCAGACCTTGAATCGATCGCGGGGCCAGTCGATTGCGCGATCCTGGCGGTGAACGCAGAAGACACCCAGGGCGCGGTGGAACAGTGCATCGCCAAAGGGGTGAAGGCCGCGATCCTTTATGGTGCCGGGTTTTCCGAGGCCGGAGAAGAAGGCATCGCCCGGCAGGCACGGCTGGTCGAAACGGCACGGGCGGGCGGGTTGCGCCTGCTCGGCCCCAATTGCATGGGCGCGCTCAACAGCCATGCCGGCTTCTACGGCACTTTCGCATCCGCCATGGAGGAAGGCATTCCCCCGCCCGGCAACATTGCGGTGGCAAGCCAGAGCGGTGGCTATGGGGGTCACCTGATGAAGCACCTGCTCCTTCGCGGGCTGGGTGTCAGCCAGTGGATCACCACCGGCAATGAAGCCGATATCGATGTGGGCGAGGCCCTGTACTGGATGGCCGGGCGCGAAGAGAACAAGGTGATCCTGCTCTATCTCGAAGGGTTGCGATCGCGCGAGAACCTCATCGCCGGCCTGGCGCGGGCCCGCCGCAACAACAAGCCGGTGGTCGTGATGAAGGTCGGCCGCACGAAGGCGGGAAGTGCGGCGGCGGCATCGCATACCGCCTCGCTGACAGGCGAAGACAGCGTCTATGATGCCCTGTTCGATGCATTCGGTGCCTATCGGGCAAGGACGACCGAAGAACTGCTCGATGTCGCCTATGCCCTCAGCAAGGGAAGTCTGCCGCAGGGGCCGCGCGTGGGCGTGATCAGCATTTCGGGCGGGGTCGGCGTGCAGATTGCCGACTTCGTCAGCGATGCCGGCCTCGACATGGGCACCGTGCCGGACGAAACCCGGGCGGCGCTGCGCCAGCTGGTCCCCCATTGTTCGCCGAACAACCCGATCGACATGACCGGCCTTGTGACGACGAACCATGACATCATGGAGAAGACCCTTGATGCGGTCCTTGCGTCGAACGCGTTTGATGCAACCCTGATCTTCCTTGGCATTTCCGGCTCTGCTCCCTCGATGGCCGGCCCCCTGCAGCAGGCGATCGCGAATGCCTGCGCCCGAGCGCCCGATCAGCTGATGCTCATCTCGATAACGGCATCACCGCAGATGGTGCGCGAGTATGACGAGCGAGGCTTCCTGGTCTTCGAAGACCCATCCCGCGCCATCCAGGCCCTTGCCGCCCTGCATCACTTTGCCCGGCTGCGCGAAACCGCTCCTGCAGAACTGCTCGTGGCCAGGCCTGCCGAACCGCTTGACCTGCCGGCAGGCACTGTCCTGAACGAGGCCGAAGGCAAGGCCTTGCTTGCAGAACACGGCGTGCGCAGCCCGAAGGAAGCCGTAGCCGCCGATGCCGGTTCGGCGGTCGCCCTTGCCGACGAGATCGGGTATCCGGTCGTGGTCAAGGTTGTCTCTCCCGATATTCTGCACAAGACCGAATATGGCGGCGTCGCGCTCAACCTCGGCTCGGCAGATGCGGTGCGCGAAGCCGTGGAGCGGATGGCGGCGACAATTCCGGGCATGATCCCCGACGCCCGGATCGAGGGCTATCTCGTTTCGGAAATGGTGACCGATGGCGTCGAATGCATCGTGGGCACCCACCTGGACGAAGCCTTCGGCCCGGTTATCACCTTTGGCCTTGGCGGCACGCTGGTGGAACTGATCCAGGACACGGTCTGCGCGCTTGCGCCGCTCAGTGTCGAACAGGCTGCCGCCCTGATCCGGCGGATCCGGACATTTGCCTTGCTTGACGGCTATCGCGGCGCACCGCGCCATGATGTGGATGCGCTGGCCGGGGCCGTGGCAGACCTGTCGATGCTGGCGGCAAGCCATGCGGACCAGATTTCCGGTATCGAGATCAATCCCTTGTTGGTGCGCCCTGTCGGCAAGGGCGTGGTCGCGCTCGACGCGGTGATCCAGCTCCGGACCGACCGCGCCTGAGTCAGAGGCGGCGCTTACAAGGCCACGGTAACGGCCTTGAGCTCGGTATAGGCCCGGACCCCTTCGATACCGTTTTCGCGGCCGATGCCCGATTGCTTGTAGCCGCCGAAAGGCACGGCCACGTCATACCCGATGCCGCCGTTGATGCGCACAGTGCCCGCCTGGATCAGCCGGGCAAGACCCAGGGCCCTTGAGATATCGCGCGTCCAGACATTGGCGGAAAGGCCATAGGGTGTCGCATTCACCTTCTGCGCGATCTGCCCGATGTCATCGTCATCGAAAACCGTGACGCACAGGACAGGACCGAAGATCTCCTCCTCCAGCACCCGGGCCTGCGCCACGTTCCCGGCCAGTACGGTCGGCTGCACGAAATAGCCCTTACCCGCCATCTGCCCGCCGCCGGCAAGGCAGGTCATGCCATCGGCCCGGGCGCTGTCCATGTAGTCGAGCACCCGGTCGCGCTGGGCCGTGGAAATGAGTGGTCCCATTTCGGCATCAGCTCCCACGCCGACCCGCAGGGAAGCAGCACGATCGACGATCCGGGCGATGACCTCGTCTGCGACCGACCGGTGGACGAACAGGCGTGACCCGGCGATGCATACCTGCCCGGCATTGGCAAAGATCCCCCCTGCCGCCGTTGCCGCCGCCTTGGCAAGATCGGCATCGGGCAGCACGATCACCGGTGACTTGCCGCCCAGTTCCAGGGTCACGCGCTTGAGCGAGGGCGCGGCTGCGGCAATGATTGCCTTGCCCGTAGCGGTTGATCCGGTGAAGGCGATCTTGTCGACCTGCGGGTGGTCGACCAGGGCGCGGGGCGCATCGTTGCCACTGCCGGTGACAAGGTTGAAAACGCCCGCCGGGAAACCGGCCTCGGCAACCAGCCTTGCCAGGGCAATGGCCGTGAGGGGTGCCTGGGCCGATACCTTGAGCACCAAGGTGCAACCTGCGGCAAGCGCCGGGGCCAGCTTGCCGACGGCATTGATCAGCGGCACATTCCACGAGATGATCGCACCCACCACGCCCACCGGCTCGCGCACGGTCATGGCCCACTGGTCGGGCGCCGAAACCGGGATGGTCTCGCCCGTCAGCTTGTCCGCCCAGCCAGCGTTGTAGCGCAGGAAGGCCGGCGCCCGGCCGATGCTCGCGGCACGGGCAAAGGCCGCGGGCATGCCGGTGTTGCGGCATTCCAGCTCCAGCAGGGCCTCGGCATCACGCTCGATCAGGTCGGCAAGGCGGCACAGCAACCGCCCGCGCGCCGCCCCGTCCATTCGCGCCCAATCGCCCGCCTCGAATGCCCGCCGGGCGCAAGTGACAGCGCGATCGATATCCCCGGCATTGCCATCTGAAACCGGCGCGATCTGTTCCTCGGTAGCCGGACTGATCACGGGATAGGTCTTCCCGCTGGCCGATGGGGTGAAGGTGCCGTCGATATACAGGGTCTCACTCATGGCACAGGCTCCCAGGGACTTGAAAAGAGAGGCACAGCGACAATGACCGGGCTGCTGCCTTGCCCATCGAACGCGGGGCGGGCCGGTCATGTCGGGGATCGCGGCGCACCGCTTCCTGTCCGGTCTGCCCGCTTCTCCTCCGGAATTACGGCCACGGTGTACAAAGGCATCGCCTTGCCGGTCAAACCCGCAGGTCCATTGCGGGCAATCCATCTTGCAGATGATGGTTTGGGCGGGTTGGATCGAGCCTGACGGCAGGGCTGCCTCGCGGGGCGGAGTGCGCATCCGGATCAGCGGCTGGTCCGGTGCGGACGAGAGTGCCCTTCCATTCCATCCCCTATTTGATCGATTGCGGGCGACGGCCTGCGTTGCTGGACGCTACGACAGCTCATGCCCTACGAACCCGCATCAATCTCGTGGCGGAACTCAGGCCTGCGGCAAGGCACCAATCGGTCGCGACCACAGACACATGTCCCTGATATTGCAAGCCTTCAAAAAACATAGGCATTCACTGGAGAGTTTCATGACGCGAATTGGGATGGTTGCCCTGCTGGCGGCTACCGCACTCAGTGCATCGGCCAGTGTCGCGCAGGCGCAGGCCGAAGCGGGTCAGGCCGAACAGGCAGTCGAGAACCAGGCCCGGGATCGGCCCAACGTGCTCGTCTGGATTCTGGATGACGTCGGCTTCGCCCAGTTCTCTTCCTACGGTGGCCTTGTCCAGACGCCCAACATCGACCGCGTTGCCGCCATGGGCCTGCAGTTTTCCAATTACTATACGGCGCCAATCTGTTCGGCTTCGCGCGCAGCATTTCTTACCGGACGCAATCCGCACAGTGTGGAAATGGGCGGGCATGCCTTGATCACCTTCCCCAATGCCGGATACCGGGGTGCCATCCCGGCCGATGCCGGAACGCTCGCTGCCAACCTTTCGCAAGCCGGATACGCCACTTTCGCGGTGGGCAAGTGGGATCACCTTCCCAGTGCGGACATCACGCCGTCCGGCCCGTTCACCT
This sequence comes from uncultured Sphingomonadaceae bacterium, assembly GCA_964612175.1. GTDB lineage: Bacteria > Pseudomonadota > Alphaproteobacteria > Sphingomonadales > Sphingomonadaceae > Alteraurantiacibacter. Next base: position 2,031 of record CAZTED010000126.1, on the reverse strand, counting down.
ATTGGCCGCTGGGCCAGGGCTTCGATCGCTTCTACGGCTTCCTTGCTGCCGAGGCTGACCTTTGGAGCCCGGTGCTGGTACAGGACAACAGCCCTTTCCCCACGCCGGACGAGCCGGGCTACCATCTAAGCGTGGACCTCGCCGACGAAGCCATCGCCATGATCGATGCCGCTGGCGCAAGCGAGGAAGACCAGCCGTTTTTCCTCTATTACGCCACTGGCGTTGCCCATGCACCGCACCATGCTCCGCAGGACTGGATCGAGCGCTATCGCGGCAGTTTCGACATGGGCTGGGACGCCGCCAGGGACCAGATCCTGGAACGGCAGATCGCCCTCGGCCTCGCCCCGGAAGGCACCGCCCTGGCGCCCCGGCCGCAAGGTATGGACCCGTGGGACAGCCTGACACAGGACCAGCAGCGGCTCTATGCCCGCCAGATGGAGGTCTTCGCCGCATCGGTCAGCCACGCCGATGCCGAGTTCGGCCGCATCCTCGACCACCTCGAGGCAAGCGGAGAGCTGGAAAACACGATCATCATCATCACGTCGGACAACGGCGCTTCTGCCGAAGGCTCCGATCATGGCACCTACAATGAAGACCTGTTCCTGAACCGCAATCATCCCACCACCGAAGAGAACCTGCGGTTCTTCGATCAATGGGGCGGTCCGGAAACATTCCCGCATTATGCACTGGGCTGGGCCGTGGCCGGCAACACGCCCTTCCGCTACTTCAAACAGGTTGCCCACGGTGGCGGCACGCGTGTTCCGCTGGTGGTGTCATGGCCGCAAGGGATCGGCGCCCGTGGCGAACTGCGCGACCAGTTTGTCTATGTTACCGATGTTGCCCCGACCCTGCTCGAACTGACCGGAACGCCGCTGGCCCCCGTCGTCAACAATGTCGCCCAGCGACCGCTCGAAGGCCTGAGCTTCAACTACGCGATCAACGACGCTGAAGCGGCGGACCGCAAGCACGCCCAGTATATCGAGCTGTTCGGCAACAAGGGCCTGTGGTCCGACGGGTGGACAATCGTGACATCTCACCGGGTCCGCACCGGCGAAACCGGAGCCCTGCGCCCGATCGATGATCCGTGGGAGCTGTATGACGTGCGCACCGACCCGGGTCAGACCACCGATCTGGCAGCCCGGTATCCGGAAAGGGTTGCCGCACTTGCCGCGCTCTATGACGAGCAGGTCCTGCGCTATAATGCGCAGTCTGTCAGCCTGCCATCCTTCATGCAGATCCAGATGGGCCGGGACATGGCAGAGTTCGCCCGCCGCGAGGGTGTGTGGACATACTCCGGCCCGGTGGCCCACCTGTCAGAGCGGGCAGGCCCACCCATCCATCACCGGCCGTTCCGGGCATCGATCGAACTGGAACTGATGACCGGTGACGAAACCGGTCCGGTGTTTGCGCTGGGCGGCAAGCTTGGCGGAATGGGACTGCACCTGACCGAAGGTGTGCCGACCTTCACTTTCCGCGGGTTTGATGGTTCTGCTGTGTCGGTCACCTCGCCGCAGGCCCTGCCGGTGGGCGAAAGCACCCTTGAAGTGACGATCAACCGCACGCGGGCACCCGCCCTGGCACCTCAGGATATCGGCGTGACCATCGCCAGGAACGGGGAGCCGCTGGTGTCCGGAACTGTCTCCTACGGCATGCCCGATACCTTCGGGATCACGAAGACTTTCGAGATCGGTATCGATCTTGGGGACAGTGTGTCCGATGATTACGAGGCCGATGTGCCGTTCCCCGGCAGGATCGGTCGATCAACCTTCGATTTCAACATGCAGAACTGAGGGATGCAGTCTGCCTGAGCGGATTGTCCCGATGCCTTCCGGCCCGGGACGGTCCGCGCGGGCCAGCTCCAGCTCCTTGATGTGAGCCTGCGCGTCCTGCGCTGGTTGCGGGTCTGCAGGCCCCGCGCCAGGGCTGCCACCGACTGGTCCAGATTGACCGCCCCGGACCGATGCCATATCATATCCGTAGCATTCCAAATCTTATATCTGATGGAGCGATCGACATGGCCAGGCAGCGCGC
>CAZTED010000125.1:2161-7906 GCA_964612175.1 uncultured Sphingomonadaceae bacterium | reverse complement strand
CCCGCCTTCAGCCAGGCCGATCCGCGCGTGCCCGACCTTGATGCAAGCTACGTGTTCGATCCGGACACCACGCTGGCGATCCTGGCCGGCTTTGCCTTCAACCGCCGCGTGATGGTGCAGGGCTATCATGGTACCGGCAAGAGCACACATATCGAGCAGGTGGCAGCCCGTCTCAACTGGCCGTGCATCCGCATCAATCTGGATGCCCATATCAGCCGTATCGACCTGATCGGCCGCGACGCCATCGTGCTGCGCGACGGACTGCAGGTGACCGAGTTCCGCGAAGGCCTGCTGCCCTGGGCGCTGCAGCACCCGGTGGCGCTGGTGTTTGACGAGTATGACGCCGGCCGCCCGGACGTGATGTTCGTGATCCAGCGCGTGCTGGAACAGGCCGGCAAGCTGACCTTGCTGGACCAGAACCGCGTGATTCGGCCCAACCCGTGGTTCCGCCTGTTCGCCACGGCCAATACCGTGGGCCTGGGCGATACCAGCGGGCTCTATCACGGCACCCAGGCGATCAACCAGGGCCAGATGGACCGCTGGAACATCGTCACCACGCTCAACTACCTGCCGCAGGAAACCGAGCGCGAGATCGTGGGTGCCAAGACCGACCTCGATGCCAAGCTGGTGGCCGACATGATCCGCGTCGCGGACCTGACGCGGCAGGGCTTCATCAACGGAGACATCTCTACCGTGATGAGCCCGCGCACCGTGATCAGCTGGGCCGAAAACACCAAGATCTTCAACGATCCCGGCTTCGCCTTCCGCCTGACCTTCCTCAACAAGTGCGACGAGGCGGAGCGCACACTGGTGGCCGAATACTACCAGCGCGTGTTCGGCGTGGACCTGCCCGAAAGTGTGGTGGCGAAAGCCTGAGGCCAGCCTGATTGGCGCCGGTTCAATGGTAAACTTGGCGTAAATCCTGTCTGCTAGGGATTGGTTTGGGCAAGTCAGCCAAAAGTGGGCGGACCGGCCATACCACTCACCCGAGCCGGCAGAGGAGCCTCCCCATGTCGAACTGGCGCGTCAGCGACCTTGCCGTGAAACTGCTGGCGAAGTGCCGGTTCCAGAACGGGTCATCCGCCGACCTGGAAGTGCTCGACCTGTCGTTCGGCGGCTGCATGGTCGATCGCAAGCGTGCCCAGGCAGAGCCGGGGATGCGGGTGCTGGTCAAGCTGCCGGGGCTCGCCTTCCAGCCGGGCGAGGTGGTGTGGGTGGAAGATGCCAATGCCGGCATCGCCTTCGAACAGCCGCTGCACGAAGCCGTGCTCGAACACCTGTGGCAGACGCTGTCGAGCAGGCAGGCCGCCTGACGCGGCCTGGCTGCACTGGAGACCTTAGCGCTGGCCGTGTGCCAGCATGTCCAGCCGGTAAATCGTCATCGCCACGTTGCGCACCCCTTCGGGCGTGGTCCAGGCCTCGCCCGTCGGTGTCGAGGCTCCCATGGCGCCGACGAACAGCTGGTCGCGCTCCGGCCCGCCGAAGGCCAGGGTGATGGTGCGGCGCGGGGCGGGGATTACGCCCAGTTCGGTGCCATCGGGCGCGAATACATAGACCCCGGCATCGCCGGTGACATAAAGCCGCCCTTCGGCGTCCACTTCCATCCCGTCGCCGCCGAACCCTTGGGTATCGCGCGACAGGGTGGCGAACACCCGCTGGTTGCCGGTCGTGCCGTCCTCCGCCACATCGAGGGCGACCACTTGCGTGCGGTCGGTCACATAAAGGGTGCGGCCATCGGGGCTGGTGACCACGCCGTTGGCAAAGGTGCTGACATCGGCGGCCAGCGTCACGGTGCCGTCTGCCGCCACATGGTACAGTTCGCCCTGCGTCACCCAGGCGCCGCCGCGGCCATCGGTGTGCAGGTCGTTCAGGCGACCAAGCGATGCGCCATCGGCAAAGGCCTGGCCAACCACCCGCCGGGTTGCGCCCAGTTCGACCACCCGGCTCGGCTGCGAGCAGGTTAGGCCGCCAAGGCCGGGATCGGTGCAGCCGCGCTCCACGGTAAAGATGCGCCCTTCGCCATCGACCGTGACCGCGCCGGCGCCCAGCACGTAAGGGAAGGCGACGAAGGTCTGTCCGTCCGGCCACAGCCGCCATATCGCATTGCTCTGTTCCTGCGCGAACAGGATCGTGCCATCAGGAGCGGTTGACATGCCATCGGCGGTCATCGGGCCGGTCCACAACGTTTCCCAGGCGGCCTCGCCGGACACGACCCCGGCGATCGCGGGGACATCGGCGGCCACCTCCCCAGGCAGCAGGGCCTTGGCGGCAAGCGGGGCGGACATGAGCAGGGCGGCGGCCAGGGCACTGGCGGCGGTCAGGGCAAGCTTCATCGTCATCACTCCACAGGTGCCAGTTCGATGGTGTTCAGCCCATCTTCGTTGCCGGTGCGGTCGTTCGTCCAGTCGAGCACGATCATCCGGTCGAACCCGGGGTCGCGCACGTGGCTGACGCTGGTGGTCCAGGGACCGGTGAGCGTGACTGGATCGGTCACGGTCACTTCGTTGACCAGCCGGTCTCCATCGAGGTGGATCCTTTCGACATAGCGCGCCTCTTCCGAGAACGGCGGCGAGCCATGGAAGAAGTCGGAAGGATTGGTGACCATCACGGTCTCGATCACCAGCGTGTCACCCTCCCAGTGGCCGATCGAGGTGCCATAGGTGGTCGGCCACATGTCTATTTCATCGGGCATGGGGCGGCCATCGGTATAGATATAGCGCGCCTCGTTGTAAGCGTTGATGATGATGGTTTCTTCCGGCGTGATCAGGAAGCGCAGCGGGGTGGCCGAATTCATCATCATCGGATAGCCCCAGCCCGTGGCCTTGCGGCCCCCGGCAACGGCGCGGACCTGCGCCCGGCGGGCCAGCCCTTCCTCGTTCCATGGAGCACTATCGCCGCGCAGGGCCATGATGTTGGCAAAGTTGGCGGCACCGCCGGTGGACTGGGTCACCGCCGGGGACAGCCCTGATATGGTGGTGCCCAGCTGGTCTTCCGACACCCAGTAGCCCGGCCAGTAGGGCAGGGCGGCAAAGGCCTGCGTGCGGCCAGCCTGCGGATCGGCCTGCGCGTCATCCTGCGCGAGGGTCGGAGCAGGAGACAGGGCAAGGCCGGTTGCGGCAATCAGCAGTGCCAGGGCTCTCACTGGTTGGTCCCCACCGGATTGCCATTTGCATCCATGACTTCCAGCACCACGCCGCCCGGATCGCCATTGCGCAGCGGGTTGTACTGGACGGTGACCTGCGATCCCGGGCGCAGCGTGCGCGGGCGCCAGCCGCGGGCATAAAGGTACATCGGCGCGCCCATTTCCAGGCTGTACTCCACCTGGGAGCCATTGGCCTGGCGGACCTGCAGCTGGATATAGGCGTGGGGGTTGGTCCACTGGAACTCGCGCACGGTGCCACTGACGGTGGCGGTCCGCGTCCGGTCGAACATCGCGAAGGAATGGTGGGCCATTGCTCCTGTCGCGGCGACACACGCCCCCACGAGCGCCAGCGCGGCGATCAGTTTTTGCATTACCCTCTCCACACCCGTTTTCGGGCCCCGTTCATCTTGTGCATGACAGTCTGCGTCAGCCACGCCACAAGCGCAAACAGGAATTGGCGGACATGGCTTCGGCTCGTCGCATTTGGCCGCGGCGGAAAGCACAAAGGGGCTACCCATTACTGTATTAAAGGGATAATACAGCCAGGCGATGAGTTGGTTGCGTTCCAGGCGAAGCGGGAAGGACGGCTACTGGGCACCGGGCGAGGTCAGCTCGGTGCTGGAGACGGCCCCGTGGCATCCGCTGTTCCGGGGCGACGAGGATTCGTCCGCGCCGCCTCCTTCCGCGCCGCCTCCCGAAGCGGAAGGCGGGGGCGGGTCACCGCCACCAGTGCCCGGCAAGCCGGTGCGCAGCCGCCGCTGGTGGATCATTCGCGGGATTGCGGGCGCATTGTTCGCCTTCATCCTGCTGGTCGGTTACCTGGCGATCACCGCGCCGCTTTCCAAGTCGCTCCAGCCGATCGCCCCGCCGCAGATCACCCTGCTCGCCAGCGACGGCACGCCGATTGCCCGCAACGGCGCGATCGTTGCCGATCCGGTCGACGTGTCGCAATTGCCCGACCATGTCATCCAGCCGTTCCTGGCGATCGAGGATCGTCGCTTCTACAGCCACTGGGGCATTGATCCGCGCGGCATTGCCCGGGCGCTTTTCACCGGCGTGGGCGGCGGCTCCACCATCACCCAGCAGCTCGCCAAGTTCACCTTCCTCACGCCCGAACAGACGCTCACCCGCAAGGCGCGCGAGGCGCTGATCGCCTTCTGGCTGGAAGCCTGGCTGACCAAGGACGAGATCCTGGAGCGGTACCTGTCCAACGCCTATTTCGGCGACAACACCTATGGCCTGCGCGCGGCGAGCCTGCATTACTTCTACCGCCAGCCGGAAAACCTGCGGCCCGAACAGGCGGCGATGCTGGCCGGCCTGTTGCAGGCACCCAGCCGTCTTGCCCCCACCCGCAACTTCGACGGCGCGACCCAGCGAATGCGGCTGGTGCGCAACGCCCTGGTCGCGGCCGGATACCTGACGCAGGAGGAGGCCGACGCCATGCCGGTCCCCGCGCTCGACGTGCGCCGCCAGCGGGACGACCTGCCGACCGGTACCTATTTCGCCGACTGGGCCCTGCCCGAGGCGCGGGCGCGCAGCGAGGTCGGCTACATCAGCCAGACGCTGACCACCACGCTCGATTCGCGGCTGCAGAACCTTGCCCGCCAGGCCGTGCAGCGGGCGCCCTTGCGCGGTGCGCAGGTGGCGCTGGTGGCCATGCGTCCCAATGGCGAGGTGGTGGCGATGATCGGCGGCACCGATTATGCCGCCAGCCCTTTCAACCGCGCCACCCAGGCCCGGCGACAGGTCGGCTCCACCTTCAAGCTGTTCGTCTACCTCGCCGCACTGGATGCCGGGTGGGAGCCGGATGACCTGATCGCCAATACCGAGATTACCCAAGGCTCCTACCGCCCGCGCAATGCCAGTGGCCGCTATTCCGACAGCATCACGCTGGCCGATGCCTTTGCGCAGAGTTCCAACGTGGCGGCGGTGCGGCTGCAGGCCGAAGTGGGTGACGACGCGGTAATCGACATGGCCCGCGCCCTGGGGGTGACCGCGCCGCTCGATCGTGGCGATCCCAGCCTTGCGCTCGGCACCTCGACCATGACGCTGATGGAACTGGTGGCCGCCTATGCCGGGGTTGCCGGCAACCAGTATCCGGTGGAGCCGCACGCCTTTGCCCGGCCCGAACAGGGCTGGTGGGACTGGCTGTGGAACGGGCCGGACAGCTTCTCGTCGGGCACGCACGAGGATGTCGAGGCCATGCTGCGGCAGGCGATCAACCGCGGCACCGGCCGCGCGGCGATGCTGCGCAGCGCCAACTTCGGCAAGACCGGAACCACGCAGGACAGCCGCGACGCGCTGTTCGTGGGCTATGCGGGCGAGGGCGAGGACCGGCTGGTGGTGGGCGTGTGGATCGGCAACGATGACAACTCCCCGCTCGCCGGTGCTTCGGGCGGCGGGCTGCCGGCGCGCATCTGGCGCGATTTCATGGCCGGGGCGCTGGGCGAGCGTACCCGCCCGGCACCGCGCCCCACCGCCTCGGCAGACCCGGGCGGACCTGTCCAGCCGCTCGACGTCGACGGGCTGGACAACATTCCGCTGACCGAGGACGGCAACACCACGCTGCGGATCGACCAGCAGGGCGCGACGATCTCCACCGA
>CAZTED010000125.1:0-2061 GCA_964612175.1 uncultured Sphingomonadaceae bacterium | reverse complement strand
GGGATGGGCAAGCCGCGCAGCAGGTCTGCCGTGGGCATGGCCGGGCGGCCGGCGCGCTGGACCAGCGTGGGACGGATCGCGCCGGAGCCGCAGGCGATGGTCAGGCTGTCATCAATCGTGAATCCCGCGCCATAGACGGCAAGTCCGGGAACGCGCGCAATTTCAGCAGCCAGCACCCGGAGCCGTTCCCCATTCAACTCGAACCACGCCGCCGGGTGGAAGGCGCGGACCTGCCGTTCGACCGCCACCGCGGACCGGCTGAAATCCAGCCGCGTCTCTGCCTTGTCGATCTTGTGGGCATAGGTCACGCCATCGGCTGGCTGGGGCAGGGGCGGGTGGCCTTCGAAATCCGCCAGCACATCCACCACCAGGTTTGCGCCGATCTGCGCCAGTTCTGCCGTCAGTTCGCCGGTGGTCTTGCCATCAACCTGCGTGCGCGCCTCTGCCCGCACCGGCCCGGTATCGAGGCCCGCTTCCATCTGCATGATGCCCACGCCGGTCTCCGTGTCTCCCGCCAGGATCGCCCGCTGCACCGGGGCGGCACCTCGCCAGCGGGGGAGGAGCGAGCCGTGGATGTTGACGCAGCCCAGCCTTGGCGCGTCGAGCACCGCCTGCGGCAGGATCAGGCCATAGGCGGCGACCACGGCGATATCGGCATCAAGAGCGGCAAATGCGGCCTGTTCTTCCGCACCCTTCAGCGATGCGGGATGGCGCACCGGGATGCCCAGTTCCTGTGCTGCGCGATGCACCGGCGTAGGCGTCAGTTCCTTGCCGCGCCTGCCGCCGGGGCGGGGGGGCTGGGTATAGGCAGCCAGGACCTCGTGCCCCGCCGCCACCAACGCCTTCAGCGCCGGGACAGCGAAATCGGGGGTTCCCATGTAGATGATCCGCATGCGGGGCTTTGCCTTTCTTCGGGCCTCGCCCTATCTGTCCGCCCATGGCATCGCAAGAGATCGAGGCGCTGGCAGGCGCATTGGCCAAGCTACCCGGCTTGGGCCCGCGCTCGGCGCGGCGCGCGGTGCTGTGGCTGGTCAAGCGGCGCGAGACCGCTCTGGTGCAGGTGATCGAGGCGCTGGTGGCGGTCAGGGACCGGCTGGCCGAATGCGACACCTGCGGTAATGTCGATACCAGCAACCCGTGCCCGATCTGCACCGACCAGCGCCGCGATGCGCGCCAGCTTTGCGTGGTGGAGGACGTGGCCGACCTGTGGGCGCTGGATCGCGCCCGGCTGTTCACCGGCCGCTACCACGTGCTGGGCGGCAGGCTTTCCGCGATGGAAGGGGTGCGGCCCGAGGATCTTTCGATCGACCGCCTGATTGCCCGCGTGGCCGAAGGCGGAGTGGACGAAGTGGTCCTCGCCATGAACGCCACGCTGGAAGGGCAGACCACCGCCCACTACATCGCCGAAAAGCTGGAGGGCTTCCCGGTGCGCATTACCCAGCTGGCCCATGGCCTGCCGGTGGGGGGCGAGCTGGATTACCTTGACGAGGGGACACTGGCGCAGGCGCTGCGGGCAAGAAGGCCGGTGGGGTGAGGCCTTGCGAGCGGGCCCAACCGCTACTAAATGCGGCCCATGGCCATCCTTGAAATCCTCGAAGCGCCCGATCCGCGCCTCAAGACCGTCTCCAAGCCGGTCGACACCTTTGACGACCAGTTGAAGCTGCTTGTCGATGACATGTTCGAGACGATGTACGCCGCGCATGGTATCGGCCTTGCCGCGATCCAGGTGGGCGTTCCGCTGCGCCTGCTGGTTATCGACCTGCAGCCGGAAGACCCGGATGCCGAGCCCGAGCCGTGCGACCATGACGGCCACCACCATCACCATCAGCCGACGAAGCGGGAGCCGCGGGTCTTCGTGAACCCGGAAATCCTCGATCCTTCGGCCGAGACCAAGAGCTACCAGGAAGGCTGCCTGTCGGTGCCGGACATCTATGCCGATGTCGATCGCCCGGCCACCTGCCGCGTGCGCTGGCACGACCTTGAGGGCAATCTGCACGAAGAGCAGATGGACGGCATGATGGCCGTGTGCATCCAGCACGAGATGGACCACCTGAACGGCGT
>CAZTED010000124.1:5312-7943 GCA_964612175.1 uncultured Sphingomonadaceae bacterium | reverse complement strand
GGTTCGGCATCTGCACCACTTCGTGGATATCGCCGAAGATCTTGCGGATGCGCTTGCTCTTGGTTCCGGCAGCAGTCTGCTCGGGCCTGGATTTGGTCGCCATGAAAGGAACGTGCCTCTTGCCTTGGGCCGGCACTGGGCGCGCCGGCGGGAGAAATATGCTGGCGGAGGGGGACCGCAGAGACGCGCAAAAGGCCGCGGTTGTCGCGATGCGCAGCGCACCGGACCCACAGCCCTGTCACAAGTCTCACGGAGGCCGGGCTTCCATCCTGTGGCACGCCCCCGCGAAAGGCGCGCCTTGCTCGAAGCAGCCGGCTGGCCGCGCATATAGGTGCCAGGCAGGCCCGAGTCAAACAGGCAGGCGACCGACAGCCCGCTCAAACCCTCGGGAATCCGCCAGATTTCGTGAAACGATAAGGGGGATATTGTTTTTCAATATTATCGTTTGACAATATGCGCGACTCGGTTTATTGATTGTCGATATCGGACGCATCGTGATCCGATAAACACAACGGAGATACGAATCATGACCCGCTTCATCGACAATGCCCTGGCCATGTGCATGGCCCTGTTCATCACCGCCGCCGCGTTCAGCCAGGCGCTGACCGTTCCGCAAACCGATGTCCCGGCCTTCGCGCCGGGCATCGGCACCACGATCCTGGCCTGACCGGTCGCAAGAGGAAGGGAGCCCGATCATGGACACCACCAGGAAAGACCCACTGCTGACGACCGCCAAGGTCATGACGATCATCGCCCGCGTGGTGCTGGCGCTGGGCATGTTTGCGCTGGGGATCGGCATTGTCGCCCTGTCGATCGCCACCTTCGGCTGGTTCCCGGAAGAGTGGCTCACCCATGTCACGATTGAATCCGATGGCGCCTTCAACCCGCGAGATCTCTGGATGGCGCTGCCGCCGATGATCGCGGCCATGGTGGTGCTGGGCCTGAGCTTCGATTTCGCGACCAAGCTGGGCCAGATGATCGACACGGTCGCGCCAAACGAGGTCTTCACCCTCGCCAATGCCGGTCGCCTCACCCACATGGCATGGCTGATCGTGGGGATCGAGATCGCCTCGCTGCTCATCAGCGGGCTGGGCGCATGGGCCGAGCGGCAGCTTGGCGAAGACGTTGTCGAATTCTCGAGCGACTTCTCGTTCTCGGGCATCGCCCTTGCCCTCGTCCTGTTCATCCTGGCCCGCGTGTTCCGCGAAGGCGCCCGGATGCGCGATGAACTGGAAGGGACCGTGTGATGGGCAGCGACACCGACACCGAAGGCACCCGCATCGTGGTCCGGCTGGACGACCTGCTCCACGCCCGCCGCATGACGCTGACCGAACTGGCCGAACGGGTGGACATCACCCTTGCCAACCTGTCGATCCTGAAGACCGGCAAGGCCAAGGCGATCCGCTTCTCCACGCTGGAGGCGATCTGCCGCGAACTGGACTGCCAGCCGGGGGACCTGCTGGGCTATGATCCGGGCCCGGCCTGAAAGCGGCGGGGCTTAGAGGCGGCACTCAACAGGGGCGGCGCGGACGGCCAGCGCCGCTCCGGCCGCCTCCGCCGAATTGTCCCGCACCGGGAAATCACGCAAAAACAGTTAGCTATCCGTTATCGAATCCGTTAACCATTTCTTCCGGGATCAACTCTTTCAGGATCTGACCTCGTGAGAATGGCATCGCAGGGCTCACCTTTCTTCGAGCCGCCGGAGCATTTCCTCGCCATAGGCACCGGGCTGGCTGCCAAGGGCAAGGGCGAAGCCGCCCGCGAGCTGGTCGAATCAGCCCAGGCTACCTTGCCGGACAGTTCATTGCACCGCCAACTGGGGCGGCTGATCCTGTCGCACGGGATGTACGACTATCACGCCGGCATGCTGCACGACCAGCCGCGCAACAGGCTGTACCGGCAGGCGATCGAGCGGGTGACCAAAGGGCGCGTGGTACTGGACATCGGCACCGGCTCCGGCCTGCTGTCGATGATCGCGGCGAGGGCCGGAGCCGCACGGGTCGTCGCCTGCGAGGCAACGCCGACCATGGCCGCCACCGCCCGCGCGATCATTGCAGCCAATGGCCTGGCCGACCGGATCACCGTGCACGACTGCCACTCCACGCGGCTTGACCGGATGCGCGACCTTTCAGGCGGTGCGGACCTGGTGGTGTCGGAGCTCTTTGCCTCTGACGTGGTTGGCGAATCCATCCAGTCCTCGCTGGAACATGCGCGCACCCACCTGTGCACTCCAGATGCGCTGTTCGTCCCCCCGGTCGCCCAGGCGCGCGTGGCGCTGGCGTTCGATCCGCACGAGCGTGGCCCGGTCCGCGAGGCCGAAGGTCTCGACCTGTCGGCGCTTGCCGGCCACCTCAATCCGATGCGTCGGGTGAAAGCCTGGGATCCCGACCTTGTCCTGCGCAGCGAACCGGCGGACCTGTTCGCATTCGGTTACGATGCGGCCCGGCCGATTGCCCAGGTGGGCCATGCGACGACGCATCTCCTGGCAAGCGGCGGCACGGCCACCGGAATCCTCCAGTGGCTGCGCATCGATTTCGGCGATGGCCTGGTCTACGAGAACGCGCCCGGCCCGGATCGCAACCCTCACTGGGAGCTGTTCTACCACCCCTTCGACGCGCCGCGCGATTTCGC
>CAZTED010000124.1:0-5212 GCA_964612175.1 uncultured Sphingomonadaceae bacterium | reverse complement strand
GTGCTGGATATCGGAACCGGTTCCGGACTGTTGGCGATGATCGCCGCGCGCGCCGGGGCGGCACGGGTGATCGCCTGCGAAGCGATGCCGGCCGTGGCCGAGACTGCCCGCGCCATCATCGCAGCCAATGGCCTGTCCGACCGGATCGAGGTGCACGCCTGCCATTCCACCGACCTTGACCGGGCAACCATTGCCGCCATGGGCGTGGACCTGGTGGTATCGGAAGTCTTTGCCGACGACCTGCTGAGTGAAGGCGTGCTGCGATCGCTGGAACACGCGCGCGCCGAACTGTGCGCGCCAGGTGCCCTCTTCCTGCCCGAGAGCGCGGCAATCCGCGTAGCGCTGGCACAGACTGCAGACGCGTTCGCCTTCCTCGACCAGGTCGAGGGCTTCGATCTGTCCGGCTTTGCCGGCCATGTGCACACCATCTCGAGCTTCACGCAGGACGATGCCCGGCTCGTGCTGCGCAGTCAGCCGGCCGAACTGCTGCGGTTTGCCTTTGCTGCGGACCGCCCCATTCCGACAGAGGGGCACGCGCAAGTGGACCTTACCTGCACCGGCGGCCGGGTCAGCGGAGTGGCGCAATGGCTGGAAATCGACTTCGGCAACGGCCTGGTCTATGAGAATGCGCCAGGCGCGCCCAAGGCAGGTACCGGGGAGCCGAGCACTGCGCATTGGAGCGTCGTGCACCACGATCTGCCTGAACCTGTCGATCTTGCCGCGGGCGCTGTGCTGGGCATTGGTGCATGGTACTGCGGCGATACGCTGGCCCTCTACCCGTCCGGCAAGCACGACTGAATCGTTGACTCCTTGCACCAACAGGCTAAAGGCCCGCCCCGACCACTCCGGTGGTCATCCGTCCGAGACAGTTGGTGGCCGGGGTTCGCCCGGTCTTAATTTCCAGCCTAGACGGGGACAGAGACATTCCGGTGGCGTTCCTTTCGCCGCCATGCGCTCCATCATGCGGGCGCGCCTCCTTCCCCATCAACGGACTCGCCCGTGTTGCCTTGTGCAGCATGGACAAACGTAGCCGGCCGCGCGGCCCTGCCGTCGCGGTCATTTGTGAAGGAGTAAGCATGGATCGTTCGCAGAAAGCCGATGCGGTCGCAGCTCTGAACGCAACCTTCAAGGAGGTCGGCGTGGTGGTGATCACCCGCAACCTCGGCATGTCCGTGGAACAGACCACGGCCCTGCGCGTGAAGATGCGGGAAGCAGGTGCGTCGTTCAAGGTTTCCAAGAACAGTCTTGCCAAGCTGGCCATCGCCGACACCGACTATGCCCAGCTCGCTGGGCATCTGACCGGCCCGGTGGCACTGGGGACTTCGGTCGACCCGGTTGCTGCCGCCAAGGTCATCGTCGACTTCGCCAAGACCAACGACAAGCTCGAAGTGGTCGGCGGTGCGATGGGTACGCAGATGCTCGATGCCGAAGGGATCAAGGCGCTCGCCTCGATGCCGTCGCTCGACGAACTGCGCGCCAAGCTCATCGGTCTTGTCCAGGCCCCGGCGACGAAGATCGCTCAGGTGGTCGTGGCCCCGGCCGGCAAGCTGGCCCGCGTCTTTGGCGCCTATGCCAAGGAAGCCGCGTAAGACTGTTTTTTCGATTTTTCCGAACTCGCCCGGACAACAATTCCCGGGTGCCAAGCACTATGATGGAGTGAAATAACATGGCCGATATCGCCAAGCTCGTTGAAGAACTGTCGAAGCTGACTGTCCTGGAAGCCGCCGACCTCGCCAAGGCCCTGGAAGAAGCATGGGGCGTTTCCGCCGCTGCTGCCGTGGCCGTTGCCGGCCCGGCTGCTGCCGCTGCCCCGGCTGCCGAAGAGCAGACCGAATTCAACGTCATCCTGACCGGTGACGGTGGCAAGAAGATCCAGGTCATCAAGGAAGTCCGCGCCATCACCGGCCTGGGCCTGACCGAAGCCAAGACCCTGGTCGAAAGCGCTCCCGCCGCCGTCAAGGAAGGCGTGAACAAGGCCGAAGCCGAAGACATCAAGGCGAAGATCGAAGCAGCCGGCGGCACCGTCGAACTGAAGTAATCCTTCGCCTGCCTCGGCAGGAAACAACAAAGGGCGGCGCCTCCTGCGAGGCGCCGCCCTTTTCTATTCGCCTTGCGGGTGGCTGGCTCAGAGCGTCTTGAGGTAGGCGATGATCGCCTGGCGCTGGGCCGCATCGAGCGGGCCGATAGCCATGGTGGTGCCCGGCACCACGCCCTGTGGATCGGTCAGGTAGCGGTTGAGCGTGGCATCGTTCCAGGTCAGGCCCGAGGAGCGCATGCCAGCGGTGTAGCTGAAGCCGGCGACCTGGCCGGCGCGGTTGCCGTGGATGCCGGCAAGCGAGGGGCCGATGCCGTTCTGGCCGGGTTCAACCGAGTGGCAGACGACGCACTGGGTGAAGGCGGCCGGTCGCGCCACTGCGGCAACCTGCGTCGGCGCAGGGACAGGCGCAGCTGCAGCGGCGCTGGCAGATGCGGTGGGAGTGGGGGTTGGGCTGGCGGTTTCGTCGCCAGCCGGAGTTTCCGTGGCAGCGGGGGTTTCAGCGCCGGCAGCGGGCACCCCGGCGGCTTCCCCGGCGGGAGCGGCAGCGGCATCTTCCCCGGCGGGTTCCTCTGCGGGGCCGCAGGCGGCAAGGGCGAGTGCAAGGGCCGAAGCGGTGGCAAAACGGTAGGTATGGCGCATGGAGCGAGTCTTTCCCTGGCGGTGGAAGTCGTCCGGCTCCTAGCTTTCCTGCCCGCCGAGGGGAAGGGCCTGTATCCCCCGCGCCATAGTGCCTGGCCAAATTTCACCTGCAACCAATCCGGTCTTTCCCCTTTAACCGGGCGCGGCTAACCGGGCCGGCTGTTCTGATCACCTTATACAATACGCCATTTGACCACCCTGAAACCTTGACCATGCACCCAGTCGCCCACCCCCGACCGCTCAGCTGGAAAGCCGAAAGCAAGGAAACCCTGCAGCTGGCGGGGCCGCTGGCGATCGCCAACCTGCTGCAGATGCTGACCTACGCGGTGGACGTGATCTTCATCGCCCGGCTGGGTACGGCGGAACTGGCCGCCTCATCGCTCGCCATCGCCATTCTGGGCATGTCGGTGTGGGCGCTGCAGGGGCTGGCGGGCGCGGTCGCGCCGATCATCGCCGCCGAACTGGGCGCAAGGGCACCGGCGCTGCGCCCGGTGCGCCGCTCGGTGCGGATGGCGCTGTGGCTGGCGGCGGGCAGCGGCGCGCTGGCCATGGTGGTCTGCTCGCAAGGCCCCGCGCTGATGCACGCCACCGGGCAGGATCCTGTGGTGATTGCGCTGGCCCAGGAATACATGGGCGTCCTGTTGTGGTGCATTATCCCGATGGTGATGGCCAGCGTGCTCAGGAACTTCGTGTCCGCGCTGGGACGCCCGTACTTCGCCACCGCGATCACCGGCCTGGCGATCCTCGTCAACGCGCTGGGCAACTACATGCTGATCTTCGGCAACTGGGGCGCGCCGGCGCTCGGCCTCGAAGGCGCGGCGATCTCGACGCTGATATCCTCGTTGTTCGTGCTCGCCGCCTATGCCGTGGCGATCCGCCTCGACAAGCGGCTGGCGCGCTACCACGTGTTCGGCAATTTCTGGCGGCCCGACTGGGCGCGGCTGGCGCAGCTCCTGCGCGTCGGGCTGCCGATCGCGCTGACCATCCTGGCCGAGGCGGGCGTGTTCGGCACGGCGGCCTTCCTGATGGGCCGGATCGGCGCGGCGGAACTGGCCGCACACACCCTGGCGCTCAATATCGCCAGCCTTGCCTTCACCGTGCCGATGGGAGTGGCGCAGGCTGCCTCCATCCGGGTCGGCTACTATTTCGGCGCGCGCGAGCCGGTGGGCGTGCGGCGGGCCGGCTGGACGGGCCTTGCCATGGGCGTGGGATTCACCGCGATGACCGGCCTTGCCATGCTGCTGGTGCCCGAATGGCTGCTGGCGATCTACATCGATCCGTGGGACCCGGCCAATGCCGGGCTGGTCGCGCTGGCCTCCACCTTCCTGCTGGTTGGCGCGGCCTTCCAGCTGTTCGACGGCACGCAGGTGGTGACGGCCGGGGCCCTGCGCGGGCTGCAGGATACCCGTATGCCGATGTGGATCGCGATCTTCTCCTACTGGGTGCCGGGCTTCGGGCTGGCGGCAGGGTTCGGATTCGGGCTGGGCATTGCGCCGGAACTGGGCGGGACCGGCGTGTGGATCGGGCTGGCGGCGGGCCTGGTGTGCGCGGCA
Source organism: uncultured Sphingomonadaceae bacterium (assembly GCA_964612175.1). Lineage (GTDB taxonomy): Bacteria > Pseudomonadota > Alphaproteobacteria > Sphingomonadales > Sphingomonadaceae > Alteraurantiacibacter. The sequence continues at coordinate 982 of CAZTED010000124.1, read as the reverse complement.
TGCCTGCTGCTTTGGCGCTGGCACAGGCGCGATGCGCTGGGCCTTGTCATGCGAGATCCGCTGCCGGCCTGACGCCCGCCGGGCACCTTTGCCCGGACTGCCTGAAAATCCGCGCGAAAAAATTTGCAGGCGGGAATCCTTGACGCGAAGGCCGCCCCCAACCATATGCCGCCGCGTTGGCACTCTCATGGGGAGAGTGCCAGAACACAATCAACCCCGAATCAGGAAGAGGTCATTATCATGGCATTCCGTCCGCTGCACGACCGCGTCGTGGTCCGTCGCATCGAAGCCGAGGAAAAGACCGCCGGCGGCATCATCATCCCCGACAGCGCCAAGGAAAAGCCCAGCGAGGGCGAGATCGTGGCCGTGGGTGAAGGCACCCGCGACGACGATGGCGACCGCATCCCGCTCGACGTCAAGGTGGGTGACCGCGTGCTCTTCGGCAAGTGGTCCGGCACCGAAGTGAAGATCAACGGTGAAGACCTGATCATCATGAAGGAAAGCGACATCATGGGCGTGCTGGGCTGATCCAGCACCTGAGTCCCGGCACAGGCCGGGACCTCCATCGAGATTGCACCAGGCCCCTGCTTTCGCAGGGGCGCAGGAACAGACAGAAGGAACAAGACAATGGCTGCCAAGGACGTGAAGTTCGGGCGTGATGCGCGTGAACGCATCCTCAAGGGCGTGGATACGCTCGCCAACGCGGTGAAGGTGACCCTCGGCCCGAAGGGTCGCAACGTGGTGATCGACAAGAGCTTCGGCGCTCCCCGCATCACCAAGGACGGCGTCACCGTCGCCAAGGAAATCGAACTGAAGGACAAGTTCGAGAACATGGGCGCGCAGATGCTGCGCGAAGTCGCCAGCAAGGCGAACGATGCTGCCGGCGACGGCACCACCACCGCCACCGTGCTGGCCCAGGCGATCGTGCGCGAAGGCATGACCGCCGTTGCCGCCGGCATGAACCCGATGGACCTGAAGCGCG
>CAZTED010000123.1:5159-8062 GCA_964612175.1 uncultured Sphingomonadaceae bacterium | reverse complement strand
TCGAGTTCCTGTGGGAAAACGGCGAGTTCTACTTCATCGAGATGAACACCCGCCTGCAGGTGGAACATCCCGTCACCGAAGCGATCACCGGGGTGGACCTGGTGCGCGAACAGATCCGCATTGCCGAGGGCAAGCCATTGAGCGTGACGCAGGAGGAACTGCGCTTCACCGGCCACGCTATCGAATGCCGCATTAACGCGGAAGACCCGTTCAACTTCACCCCCAGCCCGGGCAGGATCACCGCCTATCACCCGGCGGGCGGCATGCACGTGCGCGTCGATAGCGGGCTCTATGCCGGCTACACGATCCCGCCGTATTACGATTCCATGATCGCCAAGCTGATCGTCTACGGCCGCACCCGCGAAGGCTGCATCATGCGCCTCAAGCGCGCGCTGGAGGAGATGGTGGTGGAAGGTGTGAAAACCTCGATCCCCTTGCACGCCGAACTGATCCGCCAGCCCGATATCCTGAGCGGCGACTACTCGATCAAGTGGCTGGAGGATTACCTGGCCAAGCGGGGCCCCAAGCTGGACGGGGAATAGCTACTCCCCGCCCACCTGCGCATATTCCAGCGCAAAGCTGGGATCGCACTCGTAGGGATAGACATGCTCCCCCGGCCGCGCGGTCCAGGTGATGTAGCGCGCGCCGTCGGTTTCGATCACGGCGGGGTCTGAAAACCACTGGGTTGCGTGCAGACGCGTGCCGTCGTCCGACAAGCGATAGCGCTCCACCATCACGATCCCGTCGGTATGGTCCAGCCCATTGTTGGTGATGGTGCTGGCGGCGATGTGGCTGGTCTCGATCACCAGGTCCTGCCCTTCCCAGCGCCCGGTTGAAAAGCCCATTTTCGAATGCGGCTGGTTTTCCGGCGCAGACCGGCCATCCATGAAGATCAGCCGCACCTGGTCGAAATACTCGTACTTGAACACCACCAGTTCGGGCGTCTGGAACACCTCGAACGGGAACGGCCCCTGCACGGCATAGACGATGCTGGGTGGCAGGCAGACGCGCTGGATGGTCATTTCCTGGCTTGCATCCCAGGTGGCGGCATGGGCCGCCGCTTCGGGCGTGAGTACGAGCCCGCCGAACTCGCCGCGCGGGAATTCCGCCGCGCCGGTATCCTCGATCAGCACGGCATCGGCGGGCAATTGTTCGAGCAGGCCGGGCATCCGGGTTGCGGTATCGGTCACGAAGTCCGGCCCCCAGAAGCCGGACATATCGGGCACGGCATCCTGCGCTGCGGCAGGCATTGCCACGGCCAGCGCCGCACAGGTGGCAAGCAGCCTAATCATCATTGGTGCCAAACGGTGCCGAACCGATCGCCCGGCCATCAGCCCCCGTGGCGCTGCGCAGCCGCATGTAGAGCCGGCCGTCCCGGGCAGGCCAGCCATCCACAGTAACGCGGTCGCCCGCGCGCAGGGAATTGCGCGACCAGCCGCGCCTTTGCAGCACCACCGGCGCATTGGTTTCCACCCGCCATTCCTGCATGCGGCCATCCGGTCCTGCTACATCCAGCACGATGGTGGCATGGGGATTGGTAAAGCGGAACGATGTCACCACGCCTTCCACGCGCACATGCCGCGTCTCGTCGAAGAACACCGCGAAGGAATGGTGCGCCGCAGCCGAAAGGGGTACGAAAAGGATTGCGGCCAGCCCCGTAGCCAGCACTGTAGCCAGCATCGGGCTCGCCATGGCTTTCGATGTCACCCGCCCACTCCCGCTTCGTTATGCCGGGAAACTATCAGGGGCTTGCGGACGGGACAACCGCCCATGCGGCAAAAGGCGCTCAGCCGAGCGGCACCCCGGGTTCGTGCTTGGCGGTGCGGATGGTCAGGCTGGTCTTGACGCTGGCCACGTTGGGCGCCGGCGTCAGGTGGCTGGTGAGGAATTCCTGGAAGCTTTGCAGGTCGTGGGCAACGATCTTCAGGATGAAGTCGATCTCGCCATTCAGCATGTGGCACTCGCGCACTTCGGGCAGCGCCTTGATGTGGTTTTCGAAAGCGCGCAGGTCTTCCTCGGCCTGGCTGCGCAGGGAGACCATGGCAAACACCATGATGGCATAGCCCAGCTTTGAAGGGTCGAGATCGGCGTGGTAGCCGCGGATCACGCCCTCCTCCTCCAGCGAACGCACGCGGCGCAGGCACGGCGGCGCAGTGAGGCCCACGCGCCTGGCAAGGTCGACATTGGTGACGCGCCCTTCTGCCTGCAGTTCGGCAAGCAGCTTCCTGTCTATCGCGTCAAGCGTGGCCATTGCCCGTCCTTGCATCAAATCATTAAGCTGCAGGTCGCATGCGACACGAAATGCGCGCAATGTGACCGTGTGCGGAAATATTGTTGTGTATGGCGGTAATTGTCCCGCTTTGCAACGCAGCTCGCGGCGAGCATGTGCCTGCGCCTCCCACCCGCTATTGCCACGATACGGGCAATACTGCCCGTGGAAGCTGACGGATTCGCCCGCAGGAAATGCTGTTCGACGATCGCCTGGCCACTGTGCTGCGCTCCCCCGTGGGGGGCGAGACGGCCGCGCGCACGCAGTACCGGCAACTGCTCGACCTGCTCGGCAGCCGCGGCGCCTCGCCCGGAGACCTCACGCCCGAACGCTACCGCCGGCTGGCCGAACAGGCCGCCGCCCTGCCGCCGGCAGAGCGCGAGCGGATTATCGAAGGCCCGGCCTTTTCCGGGCAGAACGCCGCGCTTCTTGCATTCCTTGGCTGGCAGCGTCTGGACCTTCTGGCAGCGCGCATCCCGGCAGACGAGCGCAGCCGCATCCTGCGTGAACCGGGCCAGCGGCTGCGCAATCCGCAATTGGTTGCCTTCCTGGCAGATGGCGAGGCGCGCCCCGCTGCGGCCGCCGTCGCTACGGCGCGGCTGGAGGAGGCCGAATGGCTCGACCTGATCCCTCG
>CAZTED010000123.1:0-5059 GCA_964612175.1 uncultured Sphingomonadaceae bacterium | reverse complement strand
CCGCCGTCGCTACGGCGCGGCTGGAGGAGGCCGAATGGCTCGACCTGATCCCTCGTCTGCCAGTGATGGCGCGCGGCTTCCTGCGTCACCGCCGTGACCTGCCGCCCGCCGTACGCGACCAGCTCGCCAGCCTCGGCGTGGGCGACCTTGTGCTGCCGCAACCGGAAGGCGTACCGGCTCCGGTGGAGGAGTCCCCTGCCCTTGGTGCCGGCGGGGTTCCCGAAGGCGACGGCATCCGAGCCCTGCTGCGCCGGATCGAGGCCTTCCGCGAGGGCCGCCGCCCGCCCGCTGGCGAAGCGCGCCTGCCGCTTGGCGACATGGCCGCAGAAGGCGAAGCCGCCGTTCCCGACCGGTTCGATTTCCTGGCAGGCCCGGACCTGCGCATCACCTGGGCAGAGCCGGACCTGGCCCCGCTGGTCGTGGGAATGCGGCTGGGTCCGCACTCGCCGGGCACCCTTGCCGTGCTCGACGATTCCGCCTTCGAGGCGCTGACACTGCGCCTGCCGCTGGTATCGGCGCGCCTGTCGATCGATGCTGCACCGGCCGTTTCGGGCGAATGGCGGATCGATGCGGAACCGGTCTTCGCGCCCGATACCGGGCAGTTCGCCGGCTATCGCGGCCGCCTGCGCCGCCCCGTCTTCGCCCCGCTCGCCCAAACCGGCACTGCCGGAGCCGAAACGACCGACAGTCCGGGCGACAGGATGCGGCAGGCGCTGCACGAGTTGCGCACGCCGGTGAACGCGATCCAGGGCTTTGCCGAGATCATCCAGCAGCAGGTCTTCGGTCCTGCCCCCAATGCCTATCGCGCACTGGCCGCAGCGATTGCCGTGGATGCCGCCAAGCTCCTCGCCGCCTTCGAGGAGATCGACCGGCTGGCGCGGCTGGAAACCGGCGCGCTGGCCATGGCCAAGGGCGACGGCGACCTGCGCGAGGTGCTGGCCGAGACAATCCGCCGGCTTGACGGCGTGCTGCGCCCGCGCAATGCCGGCATCACCCTTGCTGTGGAAGGCTCCCCCTTCACCACCGCGATCGCCCGCGAGGAGCTGCTGGTCATGGCCTGGCGCATCTTCGGCACCCTGGCCGGATCACTTGCCCCGGGCGAGACAATCGAGGCGCGGCTGGCAGGCGACGGCACGCAGATCCGCCTCGATTGCAGGTTACCCGATACCATAGCGGCCAGCCCCGATCCGTTCACGCCGGGCCGTCAGGAACGCCAGCCTCTGATTACGGCGGGCATGTTCGGCAGCGGTTTTTCGCTGAGACTGGCCCGTGCAGAGGTGCAATCGGCAGGCGGAACGATGGAAATTGTCGAGGGTAATCTGGCATTAACCCTGCCGCTATTGACCGGCAGTGACACTGCCCATAGCGTTCCCCCTGGGGACAGCCGGATGGCCTAGGCCACCTTCGCAAATCCCCGGCCTTTGCGATTTGCGTACCGGGTGCTGACAAAGAAGGGGAGCAAGTGTGCGCAGTCTGGTGGAGCGGCCACCGCGCCAGGCGATGGCGCAATTCGCGCCAGGCTTTGGCCAGCGCTTCCTCCTGACCGTCGACACCGAGGAGGAGTTTGACTGGGACCAGCCGCTGGGGCGCGATACCTGGGGGCTCGACCATGTCCCGCGCCTCGCCAAGTTCCAGCAGTTCTGCGAAACCCACGGGGTCGTTCCGGTCTGGCTTATTGACTGGCCGGTCGCGAATTCCGGCATTGCGGCCGATATCCTCAAGCCCGCGCTTGCCGCCCGCCGGGCCGAGATCGGGGTCCAGCTGCACCCGTGGGTCAATCCACCCTTCACCGAGGAACTGACCCAGGCCAATTCCTATTCCGGCAACCTGCCACCCGACCTGGAGGAAGCCAAATTCGCCAAGCTGCGCGATGCGATCGAAAAGAACTTCGGTATCGCCCCGCTCGTCTACCGTGCCGGTCGCTATGGCCTGGGGCCAGACAGCTCCGCCATCCTGGCACGCCACGGCATTGCCATCGACACATCGGTGCGGCCGCTGTTCGACTATTCCAGCGCCGGCGGGCCTGATTATCGCGGCTTCCCGCTCAGCCCCTACTGGCTCGACGATGCCCAGACGCTGCTCGAACTGCCGCTGACCACGGTCTACTGGGGAATGCTGCGCCAGCAGGGCGATGCGATCTTCCCGCGCATGTGGCGCATGCCCAGCCTGCGCGGCGTGCTGGCACGGCTGGGCCTGCTGGAACGAATTCCGCTGACCCCGGAAGGCGTGAGCGTGGACGAGGCGATCCGCGGTATCGACATTGCTCTGGACAGCGGGCTTCCGCTGCTGGTCTTCTCGTTCCATTCGCCGTCACTGCGCCCGGGGCATACGCCCTATGTGCGCGAGGATGGCGACGTGAACGCGCTGTACGATTGGTGGCGGGCGATCTTTTCCTACCTCGAACGGCGCGGTGTGAAGCCGGCGTCGCTGGCTGACGTGATGGACCAGGTGGTTCGTGGCAAGGGCACCGCAGCACCGCTTGCCAGCGCGCGCCCGGCCAGCTAGGTCCCCCGGCGCGGTAAAGTCGGGGGAAACCCCACTGGTGCGGGCCTGTAGCTCAGCGGTTAGAGCTGGCCGCTCATAACGGCTAGGTCGCGGGTTCGAATCCTGCCGGGCCCACCAGCCGCCTTCCGGAGTTTGCGCGCCGGGCAAAGTCTTCGGGACGAGTACTCTCCGGCGGCTTGTGACAATCATCCTGCGACCGGGAATACCTCCAGCGCGAACCGGAAGGTTTGAGATTCTCACGGTGAAAAGCCTCCAGGAGCAATCTTGCGGCCAAATGGAAGGCTCATTGTCGCCAAACTCTTCGTGCCCAAGCACAGGTTGTCACAGGGTGCGCTGGCACATAGACCCGCATTGAACCAAGGTCGTGATCAGGGGGAGTATTGCCATGGCAAAAACGGAAAAATCACGTCGCTTGCTGGTCGCCATGCTGGCGGTTGGCATCTGGTCACACACGGCAAACGCGCAGCCCGCCATCCAATCTGATGCGACCCAAGCCACGGCGCAGGTGTACGAATCCGCGCTCCAGGGGTTCGACTGGACCGATCGCAGCGATTTCGACGCGGCTCTGCGGGGGCTGGAGGCGCGCTATCCGGAACCTGTGATCATCGGCGATGCCGGCCAGATTGCATGGCGTTTCCGTGATGATGTGGGCATGCGCGATGCGCCGGCTCCGGCAACCGTCCACCCGCTGCTTTGGCGTCAGCAACAATTGAACGCCATCCACGGCCTGTTCCGCGTGTCTGAACGGGTGTGGCAGTTGCGTGGCTTTGATGCCGCCAACATGACGATCATCGAAGGTGACAGCGGCATCATCGTGGTCGATCCGCTGACCACGGTCGAAGTCGCGCGGGCGGCATTGCAGCTATACTTCAGCCATCGGGGCGAGAGGCCGGTTGTGGCGTTGATCTACACCCATAGCCACACCGACCATTTCGGTGGTGCCGAAGGCGTAGTTTCACACGACGATGTTGCGGCAGGTCGCCTTCAGGTGCTCGCGCCACGCAATTTCATCCGCGAAGCCGTGAGCGAGAACGTCAACGCGGGAAATGCGATGCTGCGCCGTGCGATCTACTTTGCCGGCCTTATGCTGCCCGAAGGGCCCGAGGGGGCCCTTGGTGCAGGACTGGGCGCGGGTTTTTCCAACGGCAGGCAATCGTTCATCCCGCCCACCGAGGAGATACAGGAAGATCTGGTCGAACGGGAGATTGACGGGGTCCGGTTTGTCTTCATGTCGGCCCACGGCACCGAGGCGCCATCTGAATTCGTGTTCTTCCTGCCTCAGTTCGGGGTGCTGAACGTTTCGGAAGTTGCTGTGCGAAGCCTGCATAACATTCTCACCCCCCGCGGCGCCAAGGTGCGCGATGCGGCCTTGTGGTGGCAAACCATTGACAGGATGATTACCGAGTTTGGCGGCGAGACCGAGGCCCTGATCGGCCAGCATCATTGGCCGACGTGGGGGCAGGAGGCGGCGCAGGCCCATCTCGCCAGCCAGCGCGACCTCTACAAATCGGTGCATGACCGCACGCTGCACATGGCCAATTCTGGTGCCACCATGACTGAGATCGGTGCAGATATCGAGCGTCCTGAAGGACTCGCCCGCGATTGGGCGGCGCAGGATCTTTATGGGACTTACAGTTCAGCGGCTCGGGCGACCTACCAGTTCTACCTTGGCTGGTATGATGGCAATCCAGCGCGTTTCAATCCGCTTCCATTGAGCCAGAGTGCTGTCCACTACGTGGAATACATGGGCGGTGCGGAAGCGATCCTGGCGCGAGCGCGGACCGATTTTGAGCAAGGCCGCTACCAATGGGTTGCCGAAGTGCTCGACCGTTTGATCTTTGCTGATCCGGCCAATGCCGAGGCGCGCGAATTACAGGCACAGACGCTTACCCAGCTAGGCTACCAGCAGAGTTCCGCCATATCACGAAACGTCTATCTCACCGCGGCGCGCGAATTGCGCCATGGCGTGGTGCCGATACCGGCTGGCGCCCGAGCAGAAGCTTTCCTTGCCAACATGTCACCACAAATGCTGCTGGATTTTGCCGGGATTGCCTTGTCCCCCACACGATCGAGCGAAAGCATGATCGAACTCACACTCGATTTTGGCGGGAGCGATGGCGTATTTGCGGTTCAGATCGCTGGCGGCTTGTTGCGTTACTCGCAAGGTACGAATGAACGGGCCGAAGCCAACGTGGTATTGAGCAAGCTGGCATTCGACCAGTTGCTGACAAGGCGTATCACTCTTGCGCAAGCAATGGAGCAAGGCATGGTATCGGTGGAAGGGGACACTGCCCGTGCGGCAGAATTCTTCACCCTGTTCGATCGCTTCACGCCCGACTTCAATATCGTTACGCCGTGATGTGAGGGGCAATGGCAGCCTGATTGCCCGCACCAAACTTATCGATCGGGCGTAATGTCGTGCGTCATGCAGCGCCTCACACTGCGCTTCACATAACCGGCTTGCACTGGCAAGGCGGCGAACCTAAGGGCTTGTTCGGCTCGGGGAGTAGCGCAGCCTGGTAGCGCATCTGCTTTGGGAGCAGAGGGTCGCAGG
>CAZTED010000122.1:0-8113 GCA_964612175.1 uncultured Sphingomonadaceae bacterium | reverse complement strand
ATGCCTCCGATACCGGGCTTGCGTCCAAATGCGCTCATCGTCGCCTTACCTCATCATCCTTGGCTGCCACGGGGGCAGGGCGACCAAGCGGCCACCATCGGCACCCTCCATCGCCTAACTTGGTGAACAAATCGCAAAGAATGGCCCCGGTAGGGCGCATTGGCAGGTTGTCGGACCCTCAGGCGGCGGCTGCCAGCACGGTGCGGGCAAGGCCGGCCCAGCTGCGGTTGTCCGCCAGGCCGGCAATCGGGCCGTACATGGCGGCTGCCTGCGCGGTCATCGCCGGATCGGACAGCAGCCGGGCCAGCGCAGCCGCATCGCCCACCGGGGGCAACCAGCCGGTGCGCCCCGGCTCGATCGCCTCGCGCATCACCGCAAGGTCGCTGGCGATGACCGGTCGGCGATAGTGATGGGCCAGCGCCACCACCCCCGATCCGGTGGCAGAAAGGTAGGGTGCGACCACGATGTCGGCACGGGCAAACAGGTCCGCCGCCTCGTCATCGGGAACGTGGCCGGGGCGAAACTCGATCCGCCCGGCGCAGGGCAGGGCGGCAATGCGGCGGCCGAGCGCGGCGGCATCGCCCCACACCTCGCCCGCGATGGTAAGGTGCCAGTCGGCATGGCCAACATGCGGCAGGGCATCGAGCAGCACGTCGAGGCCCTTGTAAGGCCGGACCAGCCCGAAGAAGAGCAGTTCCAGCGCCGCACGGCGCGGCAGCGTGCGGGTGGACGGCGGGTGCGTATCGTACAGCGGGTGGGGGTAGCGCCGGACCGCCAACTCCGGGACGATCCGCGCCAGTTCCTCCGCTACGGGCAAGCTGTGGGCCACCGCGGCATCGGCGGCGCGCAGCTGGCGGGCGAACAGCGCCTGTTTCCAGCCGGCGGCCTCGTGATCGTTGGGATTGTGCACCAGCGCTACCACCCGCACGCCCTTGCGCCGGAGTGCGCGGGCCACCTGGGCCAGCGACGGGGCGGTGAAGAAGGTCCAGCAGGGGATGATTGCCAGGTCCGCGCCCCATGCCGTAACCTCGCTTGCGGTCGCATGCCAGCTGGGCGGCCACAGGGTGTCGAGCGTCCGGGCCGAAGCGAAGTCTGCCGGCGCGGCGGCGCCGGGTTCGACCTGTTCCTCCCCGGGAAACAGCAGCGCGGGGTATTGCCGCGAAAAGGACCAGGCGCGCACTTCGCACCCCGGCTCCTGCGCCAGCGCGCGGGCGAGCGCAGTGGTGTGACGGGCGATGCCGCTGCGGAAAGGCTCGACAGGTCCGATGACGGCAATCTTCATGCGTAGCGGCCCGCTTCCTTGCTGCCTGCCATGGGCTTTGCACAAGCTGCACTGCCCCGGCAAGCAGGCCCCTGTTAGCGCCCTGAAGTTGAGGACTTGTTAAGGTTAAACTTCTATTGCCAGGCCCCATGGAAGACGCCCCGCAACCGGTCCTGGGACCGCCTTCGCAGCCGCCGCAGGCGTCCGCGCGCGGACGCCTGGCCTTTGCCGCGCGCTGGGCGGTGTCGCTGACGCTGGTGGCGCTGGCCCTTGCCTTCATCGATGTGGGCGAATCCGCGCGCGCCATTGCCGGTGCAGCGCCGCTGCTGCTGCTGGCGGGCCTTGCGCTGAACTTTGCCGGGACGATCTGGCTGCCGGCGGTGATTACCCGGCTGGCGAGCCAGGTGCAGGATCGCCCCCTGTCGCTCGGCAGGCTGGTAGAGATCAACCTGACCAACCGCTTCTATATCCTTGTGCTGCCGCGTGCGGCGGCGGTTGCGATCCGCTGGTACCGCTATGGCGAAGGGCGGCTGGGCGCGCCGGCGCTGGCGCTGATGCTGTTCGAGCGCGGCATCCAGCTCGCCGCGCTGATGCTGCTGTCGCTGGTGGCGATTGCGCTGGATGCTGCAGCGCTCGGCCCGCTCGCCCTGCCGTTCACGCTGGCTTCGGCGGCGGGGACTGCGCTGGCGCTGCTGGTGCTGATGCCCTTTGCCAGCGCTGCGGCGGAGCGCTGGGCCAATGGCCTGCTCCGGCTTGCGGCGCCTGTGTTTCCCGCAGGCCTCGTGGCGCGGCTGGGCCGGCTGGTGAGCGCTGCCGCCGTGTTCCGCACCCTGCCGCGTGGACCGGCGCTGGCGATGATGGGCTGGTCGCTGGTGGCAACGCTGCTGTTCTACGGCAGCGCCTGGTTCGCGGCGCGGGCCATTGGCCTGGAGATTTCGCTGCTGTCGCTCGTTTGGATCCGTTCGCTGGTGTTCCTGATGACGCTGGTGCCGATCACCGTTGGCGGTATCGGCGTGCGTGAGCTGGGTTTTGTCGGCCTGCTGGGCCTGATCGGCGTTGCCGAAGAGCCGGCGCTGGCCTTTTCCGCGGTCAACTTTGCCTTCCAGGTGGCGATCGCGCTGGCGGGTGCGGCTTTTGAGGGCTGGCGCGTGCTGCGCCGGCCGCGGGCGCAGGAAAACAGGGTGCTGCCATGCTGATGCAACGATCGATGAAACCGCGCGGGCGCGGCCCGGTGTACAAGCTCGACCGCTCGAAGAAGGCGCGCCAGATCGCAGCGGTTTCGCAGGACTTCATCGGTGCCCCGGTGGCCGGCATGGTCACGCTCGACATCGGCTGCGGCAACGGCGGCATTTCCGCCTGGCTGGCTGCCGATAACGAGCATTACGGCGTGGACGTTGCCGACCTGCGCAACACCAGCGAGGGGTTTGCCTTCACGCAAGTTGCGGACGAGCGCCTGCCCTATCCCGATGCCATGTTCGATTTCGTCGTTTCCAACCACGTGATCGAGCACGTGGGGGACCAGCGGCTGCACCTGGCCGAGATCCGCCGCGTGCTGAAACCCGATGGCTGCTGCTATATCGCCACTCCCAACAGGAGCTCCCCGATCATGGAGGGCCACGTGGGGAACGAGCAGGTGCTGCGCTATCGCCAGATGGGCCCCTTGCTGCGGGAAAGCGGCTTTGCCGTGACCGAATATGCGCTGGATGTTGCTGCCGAACCCGATCGCTTCGCCGGCGAGGTCGCCTGGTCGCGCCATGTCCCGCGCCCGTTGCTGAAGCTCGCCCGGCCGCTGTTCCCCAGCCACATCTTCATGCTGCGCCCGGCCTGAGGCGAACCCGGCTCAGCGCTTTGCCAGGGCGGCGAAGCGGGCGTAGGTGGCCAGCAGCGAGGCGGCGTGGGAGATGACCTTGTCGGTCATCACGCGCGACTTGAACTGCCCCTCAGCCGCCTTCAGGTCCAGCAGCCGGGCCAGGTAGCCGCGATCCGCCGCAAAGGGCAGGTCGGCAAGGAAAGCCGTCATCCGCTGGCGCAGCGGGCCTGCATACCATTCGTCCACCGGGGCATCGACCGCAGCCATCTTTGGCTGGTTCACGATGCTGGCGGGCAGCAGGCCTGACCGGATCGCCATTGCTCCCAGCACCGCCTTGCCGGTTGCCGGGCCGCCGTCTTCCGGGCGCAGCAGGTCCAGCGGCAGGGCGAGGGCAAAGCGCTTGAGCGCAGGGTGCATGTAGGGGGCCAGGATCGGCACGCCCGTGGCATCGGCGCTGGCGATCATCTTGGACCGGTTGGGGGAGACCGCCGCCTTGCCCAGGTAGGTCCGCCGCACGCCCGACAACCCGGCGTGCGGGCGGCTGAGCGCCGCGATCTCGGCTTCAGGGGATTGCACCGGCTGACCCGGCTTCAGTTGCCGCAGCGACACTTCATCGAGGATGCGGAACGACAGGTAATCGCGGGCGAAGGCAGGCCGACCCATGGCCCTGAGCAGGCCCAGCGCCACGCGCCAGGGATGGCCCAGCAGCCGCTCGAGCACAGGCCGCGCCGCCAGCCCCAGCAGCAGCCGGTGCAGCGGGCGCGGGAGCGAGGGCAGGCGGCCGATCAGTCGTGCCCGGGCATAGGTGCCCGGATAGCCGAGGAAGGCCGCATCGCAGCCATCGCCGCTGTAGCAGAAGGCGATCCCGTCAGCCCGCATCCGTTCGACAACCCGCAGCGTCTGGATCACGTAATTCGGCCAGTTGGTCGGCTGGTTGAACAGGTGGGCAAACTGCTCCAGCCCCTGTTCGATCATCGCCTGGTCGATATCGATCCAGCGGTGGTCGCAGCCGATGTGTTCGGCCAGCGTATCGGTGTGCGGCTGGTTGTAGCCGGCGGCGGCATAGCGGAAGCTGTATGACACCACCGGGTAGCCCAGCCGCGCAATGGCAGCGGCCACCAGCGCGGAATCGAACCCGCCCAGCAGCACGCCCACCGCCTGCTTGCGGCGCGGCAACTGGCTGGCGAGCGCATCGAGGAACATCGTTTCCAGTTCCGCTGCGGCGGCACCCTCGCTGGTGAGCGATGCGGCTACCTGTGCCGGGTCGCGCCCGCTCCAGTCGGGCTGGGCCACGGTATGGCGCGTTTGCTCCCCGCTGCGCAGTTCAAGCAGTTCCCCCGCTGCCAGCGCACGCACGCCCTGGTAAACGGTGCGGCCGTGGGGGTGGAAGCCGTGGATGAGGAAGAAATCCTCCCATTCGCGGTCAACCGCCAGGGCATCGCCGCACAGCGCTGCGGCAAGGTCCAGCCGGGTGGAAAAGCCGGTCATGCCATCCGCCTCGACCGCGAACAGCCCGCGTCCGCCGAACGGATCGACTGCCGCCAGCAACAGGTCCTGCGCCGGATCGCTGACGATCACGGCGTACTGGCCGATCACCCCGTCAAGGAAGGTGCGGCCTGCCGCGCGGTACCGCTCCAGCAGCCAGCGGGCGGCAGCTGAACCATCGTCCATCGGGGACAGGTCGCCGGTCCAGCCCGGCGTATCGCCGAACAGGGTGCCGAGCAACCACAGGCGCATGTCGCCGTCCTGCGCGCAGTGGAGCAGGAAATCGCCGGCATTGGCGCTGACCAGCCTGCCACCGGGAAGCGTGGTAGCCTGCGCGGTAGTGCCATGATGCTGCGCGATTACCTGCGATGCCCGATCGGCAACAGCAGCGGCATTGGGCCCCAGCGCGATGGTCAGGCTGTTCATGCGTCCAGCCCCAGCAGCCGCGCCACATCATCGAGATTGGTGGCCGCGCTCGCCTTCTGCGCGGCGACGGGGGCGGCAAGGCGCGCGCTCAGTTGGGCGCGGTTGCCGATCAGCCGGTCAGCCATGGCGGCAAGGTCGGCCGCGGTCATCGTGTCGACATCCAGCACCATGTCGGCCACGCCGCAGGCCTGCATGATGCCGGGCGTCTTGTGGCTGTAGGCGATGGCGAGCGTGGGCACGCAATTGGACAGCGCCCCGATGTTGGCATGCATCCGGCAGCCGATGATCGCGGCGCAGCGGGCGATTACGCCCTTCAGTTCCTCCGGCCGGGCATCGCGATCGAACAGCGCGAACGGCCCTTCACCCATCGCGGAGAGGATCTCGCGGGCGATCACGCGGTCGTCCTTGGCCGCACCCGGGCCGGTGACATGGGCCACGTACAGCACCTGCAGGCCGTGGGCGCGCGACAGGCGTAGGGCCTCGGCCGCGATCAGGCCTACGAACGCGCCCTGGCCGTGGCGCTTGTCGAACCGGCGGGCGACGAGGCGGCTGGCGGACATGGCGAGGATCGGCTGCACGGGATCGAGCCCGGCCTGCATGATCGCGCTGGCGGCGCTTTCCGCGTCCCCCGTGGGCAGCAGGAAGGCCATGTCGGCCGTCTGTCGCAGGTGCGGGGCGGCAAAGCCCATGCCCTTCACATAGTCCAGCGACAGCGGATCGCGCACCGTCACCTGCGCGGCATGGGCAATCACGGAACGGGCGACCGGCCGCGTCAGGCTGAACGGCCCGATCGACTGCGCGCACAGGATATAGGGCACGCCGGCGCGCCGGGCGCGCAGCAGCGGCAGGAAGTGTGACCAGGCAACGTGCGGGCCGTAATCCTCGGTCAGCATGTCACCCGACAGGTCGATCACCAGGTCGGCCTCTGCGAAGCGCTGCACCGCATGGCCGCCCAGCAGGTCCAGCGTCGCGCGCACGATGCGCCGCCGCTCGTCCAGCTCCACCGGCAGCGGGGCGTAGAATTCGCGGTCGATGTCCGGGAACGGCGACAGCACGGTGGTTTCAACCGCGCGCCCGAAACGCTGTGACAGCGCGCTCGCCATCGACAACTGCATCGCCGCATCGCCCTTGTTGCGGGAGTTGTACGTGCCGGTCAGCAACACCTTGCTTGGCGGGCGTCCCATGGCGGTCAGAACTCCGTGTACAGCGGGCCGGGCACCAGCGGTGTGGCGGGCAGGGGCAGGTGATCGCCCCACACCAGCCTGACCTGCGCGCCGGGCGCAAGGGCCACCGCATGATCGCCCCGCACGATGTCCACAGTCTCGCCATCGGCCAGCAGGCGTCCGCCTAGGGTCAGGCCGCTTCCGTGGACGGTATAGGTCCCGGGAACCAGGAAATGCTCCTGAAAGCTGCCGCTGCGGCCCGCGAAATCCTTGCCCGCCACCCAGATCGGCCACGAATGCAGCACGTAATTGCCGCGTAGCGCCGCCTCGTCTTCCGGCAGCAGCAGGCCGTCGGCGCGCCCGGTGATCATGTCGTCGAGGTCCGGGTAATTGGCCAGGAACAGCGGCACCACCTGCTGCTCCATCGCCTGCTTGTAGGCAGGCTCGCCCCGGCGGTGGTAATTGTCGAGGCCCCAGGGGGTCATCAGGTTGTTGGCCTTGGGCCAGCCGCCCAGCATGTAATTGTGGTCGAAGTAGGTGACGGGTGCAGGGAACACCTCGGCCACGTTTGCTTCCAGCTGGCGCTGGCGGTCGATCATGGCGCGGTCTTCCTGCAGCCACAGCCCGCCGCCCACCAGCAACAGCACCAGAGCCACCGTGCGCGCGCCATAGCGGCCCAGAGCAAGACCCAGTACCGGCCCGGCAGCCATGGCCACCGGCGCAAAGATGAACGCATAGAAGTAGGCTGCGGTGTTGGTGTAGAAGGCGAGCGAGGCGATTGGGAGCCACAGGCCGGCCAGCGCCAGCTTTCGCGGCAAGGGCATGGTCTGCCGCCACAGCAGCACCGGGGTGATAAGGATGATCGCGGTCATCACCGGCGCGGTCAGCAGCGCCTTGCCGATCATCTTCCAGTACGGCGGCACGCCCAGGAAGAAGGCCCAGCCGCCGGACGAGGCGAGCACCCCGCTGCCGCGCGCTGCAGCGCCTTCCTGCGCGGTGACGCCCGCGGCATGGAACAGGTAGAGCGCGGCAAATGCCACCAGCGCCGCCACCACGCAGCCGGCGATCCGCCACAGCAGGTCCCGATGCCAGCCTTGCTCCACCAGCCGCGCGAGTGCGAGCCCAGCAAAGGCCGGGGCAAACAGCACCGCCTTGATCGAAACCATCGCCGCCAGCCCGGCCAGCAGGCCGAAAGCGGCGATCTGGGGCAGGCGCAGGCGGGTGAGGAACAGGGTCGCCAGAGCGGATGAAAGCAGCGCGGTCGCCAGCGGGTCGACGCGGAACGAGGTGCCGTGCTGCAGCACGAAACCGGCCGAAAGGTAAGCCAGGCAGGCAAAGGCTGCGGTGCGGGCATCGCCAAGCCGCCGGGCCACGGCGAAGATCGAGGCCAGCGTCACCAGCTCGCAACCGAACATCACCACGCGGGCGGCGACGATATGGTCGGTACTGCTGGCAAACAGGCCCGGCAGCCAGGCGAACAGCCGCGCGTGGATGGTTTGCAGCGGTCGGTCCAGCCGTCCTTCGGCGAACCAGGCGACTTCTCGGAAATAGGAATATTCGTCCCAGTTGATCGCGCGGGTGAATACCAGCGTGAACTGCAGCACCAACAGCAGGGCCAGCGCGCCCAGCGGCCAGGCGAGGCTGCTGCGATCTGCCAGCGGGGCAGCGCTGGTCAGGCCGGCGGGTGCCGTGTCCGGCAGGCTGGCCATGGTCAGCCGCGCTTCCGGCGGGACAGGTCCACTGGTTGCTCCACGGGAACAGGCCCGGCCTGTTCGGCCAGCGCTTCCTCGATCTGCCTGAGCTTGGCGAGGTTCATTTCCAGGAGCTTGCGGTTGGTGGCGATCAGGTCTGCCAGGATCCCCATCACTGCGGTGATAGTGCCGAGCATCAGCAGTGCACCGCCGATGACCAGTGACTGCACGTGGCCATCGCCCTGGCCGTTGAGCCAGAACCACAGGAAGCGCACGA
>CAZTED010000121.1:0-8136 GCA_964612175.1 uncultured Sphingomonadaceae bacterium | reverse complement strand
CGCTAGTCCGCTGCCCGCTGGTGCTCTGCCAGCGCGGCCTGGGCCAGCGCCAGGAACTCGGCTTCGGACACGGCCGCATCGGGGTTGTTCCAGCTCATCGCCAGTACCCACCAAGCACCATCCGCATCACGCAGCAGCCAGCTGAAATTGAGCACGCCGGGCTCGGACCCGCCCTTGTACCCGGCATAGTCCCACGCCGAAAAGCGCCCGGGATCCACGCCAAGGTTGATCGCCAGGATATCCAGCGCCACCGGATCGGCGGCAAGGCCGGCATAGAGGCGGGCGATGTCTTGCGCGCTGGCGAACCATTCCACGTCAATGAAGCGCGGTCCGCCGGAAAAGACCCGCTGGATATCGCCCATGTCCAGTTCCTGGTCACGCAGGCCAGCCAGGATCGCACGGCGATCTTCTTCATCGGCCCGGCTGTACTCGCGCAGGAGGGCATCCTCGCCCAGCTTCAGCAGGAACAGCTCGCGGGTGGTAAGGAAAGGCAGTGTGGCGGCGGGATCGGCATGGCCCGACAAGGCGAGTTCCGCCTCTACCGTGTCGCGCCCCAGCACGCGGATGAGCTGGTCGGTCGCAGTGTTGTCACTGATCGAGATCATCAGGCTGGCGAGCGTGTGCAGCGTCACCGGCGAGCCTTGCGGCCAGTCCTGCATCTGCCCGCTGGGAAAGCTCTTCTCCGAAAGTGCCACCACGTCATTCCATTGCCGCTCCCCGCGCGCGATGGAGCGTGACAGGGCGGCAAGGACATAGAGCTTGAAGGTCGATCCGATGGCGAACTGCCGATCCGCATTGTGCGATGCGATCACCTCGCTGCCATCGATCCGGGCAAACAGCATGGCGGTTTCGCCGGGCAGGGCCTGCACCTGCTCCACCACGGAGAGGCCGGCATCGTTCACCGGGGCAAGGTTGTTGAGGAGCAGTCCGGCAACCCGATAGGGATGGGCTGGCTCCAGCCGCATGGGGCCGCTGACGATGGCACGCTCGAACCGGATGGCGATGGTCGCGGCGCCCGGATCATTGCCGCTTTCCACGTACTCCAGCCCCACCAGCGCACCGACCTGTGCGCCAAGTTGCCGCCCGATCATGGCGAATTGCCCCTCGGGAACTGCGGCAACGAAAGACTGTGCGAAGACATCGGCATAGGGCATGTCGCCCCGGATAACCGCCACCACATCCTCGGCACGCTGGCGGACCTGCTCGTCGCTCTGGGCGCGGGCGGGCTGCGTCATGGCAACCAGCGCGCCTAGCACGCAGAGGAGGAGGCGGATCATGCGTCGATCATCTCCCGGTCGATCTCGCCTGCGCGGTTCTGGATGAAGTTGAAACGGTGTTCCGGGTTCTTGCCCATCAGCTGGTCGACCAGTTCCTTCACCGCAAAACGCTGTTCATGCTCGGCGGGCAGGGTGATGCGGATGAGGCTGCGGGTCGCCGGGTTCATGGTGGTTTCGCGCAGCTGGTTGGGGTTCATCTCGCCAAGGCCCTTGAAGCGCGACACTTCCACCTTGCGGCCCTTGAACACGGTAGCTTCCAGTTCCGCCCGGTGCGCGTCATCGCGGGCATAGACGCTCTCTTTCCCGGCAGTCAGGCGATAGAGCGGCGGCTGCGCGAGGTAGAGGTGCCCCTGGCGCACGATCTCGGCCATTTCCTGGAAGAAGAAGGTCATCAGCAGGGTGGCGATGTGGGCGCCGTCGACATCGGCGTCGGTCATGATGATGACCCGGTCATAGCGCAGCTGCGCCGGATCACAGTCCTTGCGGATGCCGCAGCCGAGGGCGAGGGCAAGGTCGGCAATCTCGGTGTTGGCGCGGATCTTGTCGGCGCTGGCCGATGCGACGTTGAGGATCTTGCCGCGGATCGGCAGGATCGCCTGGCTCTTGCGGTCGCGCGCCTGCTTGGCGCTGCCGCCGGCGCTGTCGCCTTCGACGATGAACAGCTCGGTCTCGGCATCGCTTTCGCCGGAACAATCGGTCAGCTTGCCGGGCAGGCGCAGCTTCTTGGCGTTGGTCGCGGTCTTGCGCTTGACCTCGCGCTCGGCCTTGCGCCTGAGGCGCTCGTCCATGCGTTCCATGACACTGCCCAGCAAGGCGCGGCCGCGTTCCATGTTGTCGGCCAGGAAGTGGTCGAAATGGTCACGCACCGCGTTTTCCACCAGGCGGGCAGCCTCGGGGCTGGTGAGGCGGTCCTTGGTCTGGCTCTGGAACTGCGGGTCGCGGATGAAGACGCTGAGCATGATCTCGGCACCGGTCATCACGTCGTCGGCGGTTATGTCCTTGGCCTTCTTCTGGCCGACCAGTTCGCCAAACCCACGCAGGCTGCGGGTGAGGGCTGTACGCAGACCCTGTTCGTGGGTGCCGCCATCGGGTGTGGGCACGGTGTTGCAGTACCAGCTGGTCGATCCGTCCGACCACAGCGGCCAGGCCACCGCCCATTCGACGCGGCCCTGTTCCTCCGGGAAGTCCTGCCGTCCGCTGAAAAACTCGGCGGTCACGCATTCGCGGCCATCGATCTGTTCGCGCAGGTGATCGGTCAGGCCGCCCGGAAACTGGAAAACCGCCTCTGCCGGGACATCGTCAGAGGCAAGGCTGGCGGCGCATTTCCAGCGGATTTCCACCCCTGCATAAAGGTAGGCCTTGGACCGGGCGAGCTTGAACAGCCGCCGGGGATTGAACGAACGGTCAGCGAAAATCTCGGTATCGGGCACAAAGGTCACGCTGGTGCCGCGCCGGTTGGGCGTGGGGCCAAGCTTCTGCAGCCCGCCAAGCGGCATCCCGCGCGAGAATTCCTGGGCGTAGACTTCCTTGTTGCGCGCCACTTCCACCCGGGTGAGGCTGGACAGGGCGTTGACCACCGACACGCCCACGCCGTGCAGGCCGCCGCTGGTGGCATAGGCCTTGCCGGAGAACTTGCCGCCCGAATGCAGCGTGGTCATGATGACTTCGAGGGTCGACTTGCCGGGGAACTTGGGGTGTTCGTCTACCGGCATGCCTCGGCCGTTGTCGGTAATGGTCAGGCGGTTGCCTTCCTCCAGCACGATCTCGATCCGGCTGGCATGGCCGGCAACGGCCTCGTCCATGGCGTTGTCGAGCACCTCGGCGGCGAGGTGGTGGTAGGCGCGATCATCGGTGCCGCCGATATACATGCCGGGGCGCCGCCGGACGGGCTCCAGCCCCTCCAGCACTTCAATCGCGGAAGAATCGTAATCCCCGCCACCGGCGGGCAAGGCATCGAACAGGTCCTGGCTCATGCCCATGCTATAGGCTCGGCGAATCCGCCGCTTCAAGCATGGGCTTTCGACTTATCGCCAGAACAAAAGCGGTTGCCGAACCCCCGGCTAGAACTGGCGGGGTGCGGCATCGACCACGGTGAAGCCACCATCGCCCACCTCACGCACTTCGAACACCCGTTCGCCCACGCCATCGCTGCGGAAGCGGAACGGACCGTCGAGGCCCAGGAAGCCGCCCGGATCGAGCATCTGCCCGGTCGGGAATGGGCGCCCGGGCGTCCAATCGCGCGCGACCCGCAAGGTCAGCAGCACGGCATCATAACCTAGCGTTGCGATGCGGTAGGGCTGGTTGCCGAACCGCGTTTCATAGGACGTGGAGAACTGCCGGAAGCGGGCATCGGGCACAGAGGAGAACCACGCGCCCTGCATTGCGCCGGCGCGGGTGATCGTGGTTTCCCCGCTCCACAGCTCCGGCCCGATCAGCGAAGGAAGGTCCGCCCCGGCTACCTTCAGCTCGCTTGCTGCCATTGCTGCAAGGCGCGCGCCATCTGCGATCAGCACGGTATCGAACCCGCCGCGGGCATTGAGCCGGGCAGCAGCGCTGACGATGGAGGTGTTACCGCGGGCATATTCCTCCACAGCCACGACGCTGGCCCCGGCACGCTCGGCCGTGCTGCGCAGCGCGGTGACGGCGCGCTGGCCATATTCGCCTTCAGGGACAAGCGCGGCAAACCGGCGAGCACCCTGGCTGATGGCAAAGCGCGCGGTCCGCTCAATCGACTGTTCAGGCACCAGGCCCATCACGAACACGTCGGCAGCAGCGATCCCGGCATCATTGGAGAAGGTGATCAGCGGCACTCCGGCGGGCCGTGCCTGGGCCAGTACCGCGGACACATCGTCGCGCACCAGCGGCCCCAGGATCAGGCGGTTGCCATCGGCAATGGCGCGGCTGGCAGCGCGCGCGGCACCGGCGCTGGTATCGTAGGTGGTGATGCGCAGGTTTTCGGCGTTGGTATCGAGCAGGGCCATCGTGGTGGCATTGGCGATGGACTGGCCGACAGCGCCGTTCTCTCCCGACAGCGGTACCAGCAGGGCCACCCGGTGGCGCCCTTCATCCTGCGGCAGGGCGGTATCGGATGGTGCAGCGGTCGGCTGTTCCACGGGGGTTGTGGTTACAGGCCCGCCATCGCCGGCATCTGGCACCACGCGGCACCCGGCCAGCACGATGGTGAGTAGGGCGAGGGCCAACCCGCGCCGCAAATTGCCGAACATGCTTGCTGCCTCCGCTATATCTGGTTCATGAAGCGCGGGTGACCACCGCCACCGAACCCGACAAACTCTCTCCCGGCCTCTACATCGTTGCCACCCCGATTGGCAATCTTGGCGATATCACATTGCGGGCAAGGGAGGTTCTGGCGCGCTGCGACGTGATTGCGTGCGAGGATACCCGCGTCACCGGCAAGCTGTTGAAGCTGCTGGGCCTGTCCAACCGCCTCCTGCGCCATGACGACCATGCGTCCGACGCGGACCGGGCGCGAGTGGTCGACATGGCCCTGACACAGCCGGTGGCGCTCGTCAGCGATGCCGGGATGCCGCTGATCTCCGATCCCGGTTACCGCCTGGTCCGTGCCGCACGAGAGGCCGGGGCCATGGTCACCGTGGTGCCCGGTGCCAATGCGCCGCTGACCGCGCTGGCCCTGTCCGGACTGCCGAGCGACCGGTTCCTGTTCGCCGGTTTCCTGCCGCCCAAGGAAGCTGCCCGTTCTGCCGTGCTGCAGGAACTGGCCCCCGTCCGAACCACGCTCGTCTTTTTCGAGACCGCGCCTCGCATCGCCCGGTCGCTGGCGGCGATTGCCGAAGCCATGCCGGGCCGCGAGGTCGCCGTGGCGCGCGAGCTGACCAAGCTGCACGAGGAGTGCCGCACCGGTTCGCCGCAGGACCTGCTGGCCCATTACGAGGCGCACCATCCCAAAGGGGAGATCGTGCTGCTGGTCGGTCCGCCGGTTGACCAGCCTGCGGGCGAAGTGGATGCCGATGCCCTGCTGCTGGCGGCCATGGCCGACGCCAAACCAAGCCAGGCCGCAGGGCAGGTCGCAAAGGCCACGGGACTTGATCGCCGTACCCTTTATGCCCGGGCGATGGAACTGCAGGGCAGATGATTCGCCGCCAGGCCGAACAGCGCGGCCGGGAAGGCGAGGCGCGCGCGGCGGCATGGCTGCGGCTGAAGGGCTGGCAGATCCTCGACACCCGCGTGAAGACCCCGGTCGGCGAGATCGACATCGTGGCTCGGCGCGGCGGGCTGGTGGCTTTCGTGGAGGTGAAGTGGCGCAGCAAGGTGGCTGACCTCGACCTCGCGATAGACGAATACCGCCTGCGCCGCGTGGCCGCTGCCGCCGAAGCCGTGGCGCACAGGTATGCCAGCGATGGCGAGGACTTGCGGATCGACGTGATCCTCCTTGCGCCGCGCGCTTTCCCTCGCCACATCACCAACGCCTGGCAGCCCTGAGGTTCGCCTGAAGCAAACCCGACCCGGCAAGAAAGAGCCCGAAGCCATGCCCCTACGCGTTGCCGTCCAGATGGACCCGCTGGAAAGCATCAACATCGCCGGCGATTCCAGCTTTGCCCTGATGCTGAGCGCGCAGGCACGCGGGCACGAGGTGTGGCACTATGACGTGGGCACGCTGGCCTATGATTGCGGGCGGATCACTGCCTGGGCCGCACCCGTCACGGTCCAGCGGGTGGCGGGCAGCCACTACACCATGGGCGAACGGCGCAAGGTTGATCTGGCGACAGATATCGACGTGATCCTGATGCGGCAGGACCCGCCTTTCCACCTCGGCTACATCAGCGCGGCCCTGCTGCTCGACCGCCTCAAGGGGCAGACGCTCGTTTCCAATGACCCGCGCGAGGTGATCAACGCGCCGGAAAAGATGTTCGTCCTGGATTACGCGCAGTTCATGCCGCCCACGCTGGTGGCGCGCAGCCTTGATGACGTGCGCGAATTCCATGCCCGGCATGGTGCGGTGGTGGTCAAGCCGCTGCACGGCAACGGCGGAAAGGCGATTTTCAAGGTCGATGCCGAAGGCACCAACCTGTCGGCCCTGTTCGAAGTGTTCAACCAGACCTGGCCCGAACCGCACATGGTGCAGCCCTTCATCCCCGAGGTGGCGCTGGGTGACAAGCGGATCGTGCTGGTGGACGGCGAGTTTGCCGGCGCAATCAACCGCCGTCCGGGCGAGGGCGAGTTTCGCAGCAACCTGGCGCAGGGTGGCTATGCCGAAGCGACCGCCCTGACGCAGCGCGAGGAGGAAATCTGCGCCGCGATGGGTCCGGAGCTCAAGCGCCGGGGCCTCGTGTTCGTGGGCATCGACGTTATCGGTGGCAAGTGGCTGACTGAAATCAATGTTACCAGCCCCACCGGGATCGTTGCCATCGACCAGTTCAACGGCACCGACACGCCCGCCCGGATATGGGATGCGCTGGAGCGTCGCCACGCCGAAATGCGTTAACCTCAAGTTAACTAGAGCATACGTGGAAAACCCTTAGTACACCCCCCTCACTCTAACATCGGGCCCTTATGGACCAGTTCATCATCGATGCCATCGAACAGGGTGGCTATCTCGGCATCTTCTTCCTGATGATGCTGGAAAACATTTTTCCGCCGATACCCTCGGAAGTCATCATGGGCGTGGGCGGCGTGCTGGTCTCGCGCGGGTCAATGGAATTCGTGCCGCTTCTGCTGATCGCCACTTTGGGAACCACGGCGGGCAACTGGTTCTGGTACTGGATCGGGGACAAGTGGGGCTTTGCCAGGCTGGAACCCTTCGTCGATCGCTGGGGCCGCTGGCTGACGGTCGAATGGGCGGATCTGGTACGGGCGCAACTCTTCTTCGTGAAGTATGGCCACTGGGTGGTGTTCTTCCTGCGTTTCTCGCCTTTCCTGCGCACCGTCATCTCGCTGCCGGCGGGCTTGTGCCATATGCCCAAGGGCAAGTTCCTGATCTTCACTTTCGCCGGATCGCTGCTGTGGAACGCGCTTCTGATCAAGGGCGGGGAATGGCTGGGCCATTACCTGCAGGATTCGCAGGACACCCTGGCCTGGATCATCATCGGCTTCGTGGGCCTGGCCGCAATTGGCTATGTCTACCGGGTGGTTACCTGGCAGGAACGCCCGCCACGGGACAAGGACTAGCGCCCTAGTCCTGCTCGCGCGGGTGGGCGTTGCGATAGGTGTCGAGCAGCGTTGCCGCATCGACCTTGGTATAGATCTGCGTCGATCCGAGGCTGGCATGGCCGAGCAGTTCCTGCAGCGATCGCAGGTCTGCCCCCGCACCCAACAGGTGGGTGGCAAAGGAATGGCGCAAGGCGTGGGGCGTGGCCGTAGCGGGCAGGCCCAGCGCGATCCGTGCCCGCGCCATCGCCTTTTGCACCATGCCTTGCGACAGCGGGCCGCCCTTCGCGCCGCGGAACAGCGGCTCGCGTCCCGACAAGGGCCAGGGGCACTGGCGGGCGTAATCGGCCACCGCCTCGCGCACCAGCGGGATCAGCGGCACGACCCGCTGCTTGCCGCCCTTGCCGGTGACCAGCAGCGTCTCCGCCGGCGGCAGGTCGGCAGCGGTCAGTGACAGCGCCTCGGCAATGCGCAGGCCCGCACCATACATCAGCAGCAATACCGCCCGGTCGCGCGCGCCGATCCAGCCTTCAGCGGCACTGACTTCCACAAGGTCTGCCATGTTGGTGGCATCGTCGGGCGTGACAGGGCGGGGAAGGCCCTTCTTGATGCGCGGCCCCCGCAATCGCGGCGCGGCGGCATCGGCCAGCCCCGCCTGATCGCGGGCGAAGGCAAGGAAGCCTTTCAGCGCCGACAGCTCCCGCGCGGTGGAGACATTGCCGATCCCCTCTGCCCG
>CAZTED010000120.1:1592-8158 GCA_964612175.1 uncultured Sphingomonadaceae bacterium | reverse complement strand
GTGCCGATGCCGGCAAAGCCGTATTCGGTGATCGGCGTATCGATCACGCGGCGGGGGCCGAATTCCTCCAACAAGCCCTGGGTTACCTTGTAGGCACCCTGGTACTCGGCCACTTCCTCGCCCATCACGAAGACGCGGTCGTCGCGGCGCATTTCCTCGGCCATGGCATCGCGCAGGGCTTCGCGCACGGTCAGCTTTGCCATGTTGGTACCGGCCGGCACCTGCGGATCGGCAGCACGCGCGACCGGTGCCGGGCGTTCGGGTGCGGCAGTGGACACGGACGCAGCCGGCGGCGCGGACTGGGCCGGGGCTGCCGGGGTCGAAGAGGCTTCCTCGCCCTCTCCGTCCAGCACGGCGATGACAGTGCCGACCTTCACGTTCTCCGCACCTTCGGGGACGAGGATCTTGCCGACCACGCCTTCATCGATGCTTTCGAATTCCATGGTCGCCTTGTCGGTCTCGATCTCTGCCAGGACATCGCCGGCCGAAACGCTGTCGCCTTCCTTCACCAGCCACTTGGCCAGGGTGCCTTCCTGCATCGTGGGGGAAAGCGCCGGCATCTTCAGTTCGATGGCCATGTCAGTAACTCCCCACCAGCACGTCGGTGTAGAGTTCGGCAGGAGCCGGCTCGGGCGACTTTTCGGCAAATTCGGCGGCTTGGGTCACGGCCGTGCGGATGTCCTTCTCGATGTCCTTGAGCGTGGCCTCGGATACGCCGCGTTGCAGCAGTTCGGCCTTGGCCATCTCGATCGGGTCGCTCTTCTCGCGCACGCCCTGCACTTCCTCGCGGGTGCGGTACTTGGCGGGATCGGACATGGAGTGGCCGCGATAGCGATAGGTGTTGAGCTCCATCAGCACCGGCCCCTTGCCGCCGCGCACATGCTCTACCGCGATACGGGCAGCCTGGTGCACTTCCAGCACGTCCATCCCGTTCACGTCCATGCCCGGGATGCGGAAGGCGGTGCCGCGGCGATAGAACTCGGTCTCCGCGCTCGACCGCTTGACCGAGGTGCCCATGGCATACTGGTTGTTTTCGACCACGAAGACGATCGGCAGGTCCCACAGGGCGGCCATGTTCATCGTCTCGTAGACCTGGCCCTGGTTGGCCGCGCCGTCGCCGAAATAGGCCATGCACAGCCCGCCATCGCCACGGTACTTGTGCGCGAAGGCCAGCCCGCCGCCCAGCGAAACCTGCGCACCCACGATGCCGTGCCCGCCGTAGAAGGCATGTTCGGTACTGAACATGTGCATGGAGCCGCCCTTGCCACGGCTGATGCCGGCTTCACGCCCGGTCAGTTCGGCCATGATAACATTGGGATCGATGCCATAAGCCAGCATGTGGCCATGGTCGCGATACCCGGTGATGACGCTGTCCTTGCCTTCCTCAAGGGCCGACTGCAGGCCCACGGCAACGGCCTCCTGGCCGATGTAGAGGTGGCAGAAGCCGCCAATCAGGCCAAGGCCGTAAAGCTGGCCGGCCCGTTCCTCGAAACGGCGGATCAGCAGCATCTTGCGGTAGAAACCCAGCAGTTCTTCGTCGCTCGCCTTGTAACGCCGATCCGTTTCGAGGCGCTGCTGGAGACTGCGCAGCTCGAATCCTTCACCTTCGGGCGTCGATTTCGATTTCGTTCTGGGGCTTGAGGAACGTGCGGGCTTAGCGGGGGAAGATACGGAATTTCTTGCCAAAACAGTCTGTCCCTCTGTGCACCATGGGGGGCGGTGCCTCTTGTCGCGACGGCTATAGGCAAAACCGGGGGAGACTGGCAACGGCCCAGTCGAGCAATTAACCTGATTGGTTATTCTGATTGAATCGTGGTGCCGTTACGGCTGCTCTTCAAGGTCGATCACGTACTCGTCCGGATGCACGACATTCAGGTTTTCCCGCACCAGCTCACTGGCGAGGTCCGGGTCGACATTGTCGGGATCGAGAAGGGTGTTGCGATTCTCCAGCACTGCCCGCTCTTCTTCAAGGCGATCGATCTGCTGCTGCCTCGCTTCAAGCTGGGCGCTCTGCTCGCCCCACGACAGGAGCCCATAGGGGCCGGCCAGTGCAAGCGCGCCGATCAGCAGCAGCCAGCACAGGGCCAGCACCTGTATCCGCTTTTCCCGACGTTCCGATGGTGCCTTCATTGGCTGACAGAATCACACCTGCCGTGCCTGTTCAAGCTCTTTCCCCGAACTGTGCAGAATAATCCACAATAGCCAAAGCCCGATCGGCGGCCAGTCGCTGCCCTGAGATCAATCCTGTGTTCAGCACGCCGCAAGCCTCTTGCGCGCAGGGCGCCACATCGCCACCATAAGGGAACGAGAGGGAGTTCAATCGCATCATGACCGCGCAGCGCGCCGCCTACCTGTATTCCGGCCTGCTTGCCGGAGCAGCCTCGATCGTCGTCATCGCCATGCCCGCTGCGGCGCAAGTGGCTGACGACGTTGTGCTGAACATCATGCGCGAATGCGCGCGGATCGACGATCCGACTTCGCGCCTGGCCTGCTATGACAACAACATCCGCAACGCCGCCGCACCCCGGAGCACCATCCCGGGCGAGGTGCGCGCCGAGGGTGGCGGCGCCGTGGCCGTGCCACGCGGCACTACCGGGTTCGGCCTGCGCGGCGGGAGCGCCGCCAGCGCAGCAGCAGGAAGCAATGTGGCAGCCGGCGGCCCGTCGGGCTTTGGGCGTGAGGACATCCGCAGCCCCGAGCGGTTCAATGCCGCCCCTCCCGGCGAGATGGTCGAAATTGCCGCACGCATCACCGCCGTATCACCGCGCGAACCGGGCATCTTCGCATTCACGCTGGAAGATGGCGCCGAATGGCTCCTCACGCGGGGGGCGCCGTCTTCGTATCGCATACCTGAACCAGGTTCGGTAGTGGAGATCCAGCGCGGTGCGCTGGGCAGCTTCCTGATGCGCTACGATGGACAGGAATCCGTCCGGGTCCGCCGCACACGCTGACCCGCAGGCCCTCTAGGCAAGTTCCCGGAAGGCCCGTTCACGTTCCAGCTGGACCAGCGCGTTGCGCTTGATCTTGTCGAATGTCGTCAGGAACTGCTCACGCTCTTCTTGCGACAAGGTCGACATCAGGGACGCGCTGCGCTGGCGACCGGCTTCCTGGATGACCTCATACAGCCGCATGCCTTCGGCGGTCGGCTGGAAATGACCATTGCGCCTGCCCGGCTTGCCATCACGCCGGACCAACCCGCGATCGACCAGGGCATTGATCGTGCGCCCGGCCTGGCTGTGGTCCCTGTCGATCCGCTCCACCAACGCATTCCATGAGATGGGAGCATCCATCCCGATCTCGTTGAGAACCCAGGCCTCGAAGCTGGAAAGGCCGGTAAGGCGCTTGAACGCAAGCGATCCGCTGCGACTGAAATAGGAACTCAGCGTCATCAGTGGAAAGATGATCCGGGTCCGGTCGAGCACGATCCGTTCGCCCGATCCACTCTCGCTTTCGACCGCGGCACCGGGGCGCGGGTATTGCGCTGTTTCAGCCACCCTGCCCAGCCGGCGCTCCTCCTCGTAAAGGAGGACGGACTGGTCGAGCAGCTTCTCGATTGCGGCGAAGAATGCTTCCAGCTCTTCGTCACCGACGTCGAAGGTCAGCTCGCGATTGCGCAGGTCGGCCAGCTTCAGCAACCGCGTGCTGACCGCCTGACCGCGCCCGGTCAGCTTAAGCGGGGCGCGCAACTGCCCCCGTTCTATCATCCCGATATCGAGCAGGCGCTTGATCGAGCGGCTGACCTGGGCCTTGTCCACCCCGACCGCGCTGGCAACGTCCGCCGGCACGAGCGGGCCCACATTGTACAACAGGAACAGGATGCGACGGTCCAGTTCGATGAGGTCCAGTTCGCGGGCATAGGCGAGCTCCGCGCTTTCGCGGACCTTGTAGAGCAATTGCCACAGGTCACTCTGGATGACCGTGGGCGAGCGTACAGCAGCCTGCGCTGCATGGGACGGATCGGGCTCGATAGCGCCGATTACCATGTTGAGGCGCGAACGGAACCGGGCGATATCGGGCTGTATTGCACCGCGGCTTGAGGCCTCGCCATCCTTGCGGGCATCGGCTCTCCTGGCAACAGTGCCCGCGCCAACCGCAAAAGCCTCGACGATCGAGATCGCCTCTTGCGCGAGCGGACCCAGTGCCTCGTCGACAATGGCGCGGGAGGAGGTGTCGAGCTTTTGCGCCCCGCAGGGTTCGAAATTGCCTCCGAGCGCCTCCTGCCACAGGGCCATTGCATGATCGGCTAGCGCCCGATGCCAGGGGGCCTTCGCCTGCAATTCCTCGTTATCGGTCCTGGCTTTACGTGCCCCGGCCATGACTCATCCTTCTTTGCCCCCGCAGGCAATCCGGGAGGTTGATCAAATCCTTTGCCAACACAAGCGGAATTAGCTGCCACCCGGTTCGGCTGCCCTTGTATCTGCCCGCGCCCGGCCATGAAAAGCGTGGGACGGGATCAACGACTCGGAGACAGTCAACGATCTGCACAGCCTTTAGCATAAGGCTGAACAGCGATGCACCCAAGCAACACCAGATGTCGGCAGCCACAACGCGGATAGGCCTAGACCTCTGTTTTTACGCAATTATGGGGCAAATTGATTTCCAACGAAACCGCTGCCCTGATCCACTCCCCACCGATCACCAGGCTCATTGCGAGGTCTGGAGTGGATTATATCCATTCCTGCCGGAGAGCATCGTATGGACACAATCAACTACAGACAATATGAAGGGGTTGTGCGGTGGTGGCGATTCAACAGCCTAGCCGACGGGGGAGAGAGCAGAGGGTATTAGGCCAACAGGGCCTTTTTCAGCCGGGAATCCCGGCCGAGCCTTTCATCAACACCCCGGATGATTCAGCGACCGGGCCTTCGGGCTCTGGCGATGGCAGGCGGCAATGGCCGCTGCCGGACCCCGGTCGAAGGATAGAAAATCGTGTGCCGTCTTCCGGCGGCTCACGTTCACTGTGAAGGGAGCACCAAGTGAGGAGTTTGAGCAACAAGCGGGTCTTCAGGGCCCTGCTGCTGGCCGGTGGGGCCAGCACCATCGCGATGGCCGCCCCGGCCGTGGCGCAGGATACCGGTGCCGAGGAAGAAGACCGCATCGTGGTCACCGGCTCGCGCATTCAGCGTCAGGACTTCGAGGCCAACAGCCCGTTCGTCACCGTTGACGAAGACTTCCTGGAGAACTCGTCGACCGCCGCGATCGAAACCAACCTCAACCGCCTGCCGCAGTTCGTTCCTGCGCAGACCCCGACCGCCGGCGGCGACATCCAGCCGACCGCGACCAACACCCCCGGCGCGGCAACGATCTCGCTGCGTGGTATCGGCTCCAACCGTAACCTGGTGCTGATCGACGGTCGTCGCGGCACCCCGATCAACGCTTCGGGCGTGGTCGACATCTCGACCCTGCCGACCTCCGCCATCGAGCGCGTCGAAGTGATCTCGGGCGGTGCCTCGGCCACCTATGGTGCCGACGCCATCGCCGGTGTGACCAACTTCATCCTGAAGTCCAACTTCGAAGGGCTTGAGCTTGATGGCCAGGTCGGCATCACCCAGGAAGGTGATGGCTTCGAATACCAGCTGGGCGGCATCATGGGTGCCGACTTCGCAGACGGCCGCGGCAACGTGTCCATCGCGATGTCGATGAACACCCGCGAAGCCAACTACCAGCGTGACCGTTCGTGGTACCAGGACCTGTGGGCCGATCCCAACATCGGCGGCACGCAGTTCTTCATCCCGGCTCCGGGTGCGGCGTTTGTCCCCGGCAACCTGCCGAACTATTCCACTGTGTTCGCCAATGGCCCAGCGGCTCCTGCCGTAGGCACAACCGTGTATTTCCGTCCGGATGGTGAAGCCTTCACCATTGGCGCCAATGGCACTGCAGCGAACTTCGGCACCAGCACGGCACCGCTTGATGATCCGCGCTACAAGCGTTCGATCAACGGGGCGATTGGTTCAAACAACACCAACCTGTACCTGATCCTGCCGCTGACCCGCTACAACATGTTCATGCGCGGCAATTACGAGCTGAACGACTGGATCGGCGTGTTCGCCCAGGGCAGCTTCAGCCACGTTGAAACCTACACCCGCAACGAACCTTCGCCTGCGGTCAACGGCTGGACGGTCAACCTCGATCCGACCAGGATCAACCCGAACCTCCTGCCGGCCGATCTGCGCACCCTGCTCAACAGCCGACCCAATCCGGACGGTGTCTTCACATTGCAGGCGCTGCTGTTCGACGACCGTGAAACCTTCTCCGACGTCACGACCTACAACATGACGACCGGTCTTGAAGGTTCGATCCCGGGCACCAGCTTCACCTGGGAAGCTTTCGTCAGCCACGGCATCTCTGCCACGCAGACCAAGCAGACTGGTGTGAACTCGCTGACCCGCTTCCAGACGATTGTCGGCGCACCCAATTTCGGCGCTGGCTTCTTTGCTCAGGGTAACCAGGGTCCGCCGAACTTCGGTTTCGGTGCATCGAGCGCTACCTGTACTTCGGGTCTCAACCTGTTTGCGCCCCCTGTGGGCGGGTTCTCGGAAGACTGCCTTGAAGCCATCCGGGCCGAC
>CAZTED010000120.1:0-1492 GCA_964612175.1 uncultured Sphingomonadaceae bacterium | reverse complement strand
ATCCAGCAGCTGAACCTCGAAGTCGGCGGCCGTATGTCGGACTACAGCACCACCGGCACCAGCTACACCTACAAGATCCTGGGTGACTGGGAAGTGACCGACTGGATGCGCTTCCGTGGTGGCTACAACCGTGCAGAACGTGCGCCGAACATCGGCGAACTGTTCCTGGCGGCGCAGCAGACCTTCGGCGTGAACACCGCCGGTGACCCCTGCTCGCTGGCTAACCCGCTGCCGTTCTCGGCCAACCAGGTGGGTGACCAGTTCGCCGGCGGCAACGCCAACGGTGCGGTCGTTCAGGCTGTTTGCCGGATCCAGATGGAGGCTTCGGGCAATCCCGATGCCGACGATCAGTACTACGCCGGTGCGCAAGGTGCCGGCACGTTCGGCTTCGCGTTCCCGACCACGGTCGGCAACCCGAACCTGCGTCCTGAAAAGGGTAGCACCTGGACGGCCGGTGTGGTCCTGTCCTCGCCGTTCGAGAGCCCGCTCCTGAACCGCCTGCGCCTGTCGATCGACTGGTTCGATATCAAGATCGACGACGCGATCGGTGAACAGACCGTGGCCATTGCACTGCAGCAGTGCTACGATCCGGCGCTCAATCCGGCATTCTCGGGTGGCGCGGCGGCAGTGGCTGCATCGCAGTTCTGCCAGCTGGTTCCCCGTAACGCCACCGGTGCCCTTGGCAACGTCAGCCGTACCTACGTTAACAACGGGACTGTTCATGTGCAGGGCGTCGACGCAGCCCTGAACTGGGGCTTTGATGCCGGTCCAGGTTCGGTCAGCCTCAGCGTGAACGCCAACTACCTGATCGACTTCGAATCCAGGGCCCTTTCGACCCTGCCAACCATCGATTATGTAGGTACCCTGGGCACGACCGAGAATGGTCTGAACGCCACTGCATACGAGTATCGCCTGTTCAGCTCGCTGTCCTACACGCTCGGCGCGCTGAATGTTGGCCTGCAGTGGGAACACAAGCCGAGCATTGAAGATACGGCTGAAGCCACCTTTGGTGCCGTGACGGCCACCACCGGCTACCCGTCGTACAATATCTTCTACCTCAATGCCCAGTACGCGGTGACCGACAACGTCAACATCCGGTTCGGCGTGGACAATCTGTTCAACGAACGTCCCCCGGTTGGTAACGTGAACACCGCAGCCAACCCGGCCCTCGGCCAGCTGGCTGGTGGTTCGTTCAACGCTGCCAACTACGACACCAATGGCCGTCGTTTCTACCTGGGTGCGAACTTCCAGTTCTGATCCGGACAGTTACGGCAGATTGCCAACAAGATCGGGGCCTCTCCTTCGGGAGGGGCCCCTTTCTTTTGAGAGACACGCGCTGGACCGGCGGGCCAACGCTTCGGCCAGGCCAAGCGCCAGGGGAGACAGTGTAAATGACCAGGGTAGTGCGTTTTCACGAAACCGGTGGCCCCGAAAAGTTGGTGGTGGAGGACATGGAGATCGGCGCGCCCGGCCCCGGCCATGTCCGCATCCG
>CAZTED010000119.1:3823-8328 GCA_964612175.1 uncultured Sphingomonadaceae bacterium | reverse complement strand
AGCAGGGTGCTGACGATGTAGAACGGCAGGCGCCACTTGAGGAACTTGATGTTCGTGTCGTCGGGGACGAGCTTGAGCAGTTTCATCGGTTGTCTCTCCTGCTCAGATCTGGATATCGGTGGGGCGCGTCCGGCGCAGCCAACCGGCCACCCACATGCGGGTCAGCGTCACGGCGGTGAATACGCTGGTGAACAGGCCGATGATCAGCACCACGGCAAAGCCGCGCACCGGGCCGGAACCGAACAGGAACAGCAACACGCCGGCGATGAAGTTGGTCATGTTGGCGTCATAGATCGCGCGGCTCGCTTCCTTGTAGCCGGTCTCGACCGCCGCAATGACGCGACGCCCGCGCTTTCGTTCTTCCCTGATGCGTTCGTTGATCAGCACGTTGGCGTCCACCGCGGCGCCGATCGTCAGCACGAAGCCGGCGATGCCGGGCAGGGTCAGCGTGGTGCTGAACAAGGCCATGATGCCCAGGATCATCAGCACGTTGATGACCAGCGCCAGCGTCGCATAGACGCCGAAACGGCCGTAGGTCATCACCATGAGCGTGATCACCAGCAGGGTGCCCACGGTCATCGCGATGATCCCGCTGCGGATCGATTCCGCGCCAAGGTCCGGGCCGACGGTCCGCTCCTCGATCACGGTCAGGTCGACCGGCAGCGCACCGGAAGCCAGCGCGCGGGAAAGCTGCGTCGCCTTCTCGACCGAGAAGCCACCGGAAATCTGTGACGTGCCGCCAAGGATCGGTTCCCGGATCACCGGGGCCGACAGCACCTCGCCATCGAGGATGATGGCGAACTGCTGGCCAACGTTCTCG
Organism: uncultured Sphingomonadaceae bacterium; assembly: GCA_964612175.1. GTDB lineage: Bacteria > Pseudomonadota > Alphaproteobacteria > Sphingomonadales > Sphingomonadaceae > Alteraurantiacibacter. The sequence continues at coordinate 7,508 of CAZTED010000119.1, read as the reverse complement.
GTGGTGAGGCGGGCGAAACGTTCCGCGCCCACGGTGTCGAAGGTAATCGAAACGGCGGGTTCGTTGGTCTGCGGATCGAAGGTCTGCTGCGCGTCCACCAGGCTGTCGCCGCGAACGCCGCCCAGCCGGCGCACCGCAACCACCGCGCCGGCATAGTCGCCGCCCTCTGCCCCGGGGACCAGTTCGCTGCCCGGGCGCGGAACACCCGATTCGATCTGCGCCGGGGTGGCCTGGGTATCGAGCATCTTGAATTCGAGGCGGGCCGTCTGGCCGAGCAGTTCCTTCAGCTCGTCAGGGTCCTGCAGGCCGGGCACCTGCACCACGATGCGGGTGTCGCCCTGGCGGATGATCGTCGGCTCGCGCGTGCCCAGCGCGTCGATGCGGCGGCGGACCACGTCGGTCGCGCTGTCCATCGCGGTCGTGACAGCGACCTGCACGCCGCTTTGGGTCTGGGTCAGTTCCAGCCGGTTCTCATCGAATACCTGCAGGTCCCATTCGGCCACGAGGCCGGTACCGTTCATCAGCGGCAGGATCGCCTCGCGCGCGGCATCGACCTGTGAGGGGTCGTCAAGCGTTACAGAAAGGCGTTCATTGGCGGTAGAGACATCGCCATAGCCGATTTCGGGCCGGGCATTGTCGAGCGCACCGCGCACAGCCTCTTCCATGTTTTCCAGCCGCTGGCTGGCAACCTGGGCCTCGTCTGCTTCGAGCAGGATATGGCTGCCGCCGGCAAGGTCGAGGCCGAGGTTGACCGTCGGGCTGGGAATGGAATCGGGCCACCGGACATTGGCAAGAGAAGCCAGCGACGGAAGCGCTGCCAGCATACCGATAAGGGTGATCGCCCAGAGGAAGTTCCTCTTCCAGAGCGGAAAATCGAGCATGTTGGGGGTCAGTCGTTGGCGGGCGTGGTGCCCGGGTTGACGACATCGCCGATCATGCTTTTCACGATCTTGACCTTCACGCCCTGGGCGATGTCGGCTTCGATGTATTCATCATCAACCTTGGTGACCTTGGCCACGATGCCGCTGGAGGTCACGATCTGGTCGCCCCGCTTGACCGCGCCGATCTTGGCCCGGTGGGCCTTCTGCTGCTTCATCTGCGGGCGGATGATCAGGAACCAGAAGATCAGGACCATGCCGATGATGGGGATGAAACCGATCAGGCCCCCACCTGCAGGAGCGGCACCGGCGGCGAGATAATCAAGCATGGCAAAAATCCATCAGCAATGAGGCGCGATGGCCCCTCTCATCAAGCGCATAGATGGCCGCTTGCAACAGGGGATCAACCCCCTTTCGCCCGCCGGCCAGCCACATCGCCACGCCGCCTAGCAGCATTGCAACAACAGGGCAATCGAGGGGTCACACAGCCGCTTGCCATCTGCCAAAGCGGTGCCTATAGGCCCGCACTCCACTGGATACGGGACGTAGCGCAGCCTGGTAGCGCATCACACTGGGGGTGTGGGGGTCGCAGGTTCGAATCCTGTCGTCCCGACCAGTGGAATTCCCCTCAAAACCTGCCCGCAGCACCGGCCTCAGGCCCGCCCCTTCCCTGCGCGCACTATCGGGCGCGGGGCTGCATCGCGCAGTTGCAGCCTGATCGCCTGGCCCGCTGCAAGGCCCTGTTGGTCGGTGTGGATCGCCAGATCGCCGAATTCGGTCGTCACCTCGAGCATGGTCTCATGCCCCAGCCGCCGCGCCGCCAGGATCCTTGCCGGCAACCCCGTGTCCGCCACGACCATGTCCCCGGGGCGCACGATCATCGCTGCCTCGCCATCGGGCAGCGGGCATTCCGCCAGGGGGCCGAAGAGAGTGGAGGCAAGGCCGCCGTCGGCCTGCACCGGAACCTCCAGCGCCTCGCCCAGCAGCCGCGCGGCGACCAGCGAAACGGGATTGTCGTAGCAATCCCCGGGCTCCCCGGTCTGCAGGATCCGCCCTTCGGCCATCAGGATCAGGTCATCGGCGCAGGACATCGCCTCATCCGGATCATGGGTGACAATCAGCACCGTCGTTCCCGCCGCCCTGAGGTCAGCGATCAGCGAGCGCCGGATCTGCGCGCGCAAGTGGCCGTCGAGGCCGGAGAACGGCTCGTCCAGCAGCAGCAGCACAGGCTCGCGCGCCAGCGCCCGGGCAATCGCCACCCGCTGCTGCTCCCCACCGGAAAGCGTATGCGGCCAGGCCTCGGCAAGGTGGCCGACGTGGAAGCGGGCGAGCAGGCCGTCCACCAGCTTGCGGCGGCTGGCATCGGGCAGGTCGCGCACGCCGAAGCCGACATTGTCGCGCACTGTCAGGTGCGGGAACAGGGCATTGTCCTGGAACACCAGCCCTACCCCGCGCCGCTCCGGCGGGACGGTGAGGCCCGGACGCGAAGCGATTTCGCCGCCAAGGGCAATCTCGCCCGCATCGATCGGCTCGAGCCCGGCAATCATGCGCAGCACCGTGCTCTTGCCGCAGCCCGATGGCCCCAGCAAGCTGGCGATCCTGCCCGGCTGCAGGGTAAAGCCGGCCCCGCTCACCACTTCGCGCAGGCCATAGCGGCGCGTCACATCGTGCAGGGACAGGATCGGTGAGGCTGGCATCTGGCGGCTCTAGTTGCCCGGACGCGCCAGCGCAATTCGCCTGGTCAGCCAGATCACCACCGGCACCGACAGGGCCAGGATCAGCAGCGAGGGCGGGCCGGCCTGGTTCAGCCGTTCATCGATGGCATAATGGTGGGCCGTCACCGCCAGGGTATCGAAATTGAACGGCCGCAGGATCAGCGTGGCGGGCAGTTCCTTGAGGATGTCGATGAACACGATCAGTCCGGCGGTCAGCATGGCGCCCCGCGCCACCGGCAGGTCCACCGCAAAGGCGGCCGAGGTCTCGCTGCGGCCCAGCGTGCGGGCGGCCTGCATCATCGATGGCGTGACCCGCGCCAGCCCTGCGTCAATCGGTTCCAGGGCGGCCGCCATCAGCCTTGCGGAATAGGCCAGCAACAGCAGCATGATCGCAATGCCCATGCCCGAGCCCGGGCTGAGCGACCAGATCACCCCGGCAGGGGCCAGCAGGCCGATCGCCATGACCGCCCCCGGCGTCGCATAGCCAAGGCTGGCCACCCGTGCGGCCAGTGGCAGGCGGCGCGTCCCCAGCGCCAGCATCGTGGCCAAAAGGACGGTCAGCAGGGCGCCGCCTGTCGCCAGCAGCAGGCTGTTCTGCAAGGCATCCGCCAGCCGGCCCCAGTCGGGCGAGCTTTCAACCATGTTCCATGCCAGCCAGCCGACCGGCAGCAGCAGCCCGGCGGTGAGGAGGAACAGGCAATAGGCCGTGGCCAGCCACCCTTGCACCCCGGGCAGGCGCTGCGGCTCCCATTGCCGCCAGCGGCTCCTCCCGCTCTCGTGCGTGCGGCCCTTGCGCCCTGCCCGTTCCAGCCACAGCAGCAAGGCCGCGGCGGCCAGCAGCGGCAGGGCAAAGCGGGCGGCGCTGACGGTGGAGCCATAGACCGTCCAGGCCCGCACGATGCCCGTTGTCAGGGTCTGGACGCTGAGGAACCGGACCGCGCCGAAATCGGCCAGCACTTCCATCATCGCCAGCGCCACTCCGGCAGCCAGCGCGGGCCGCGCCATGGGCAGCGCCACGCGCCACAGGGCGTGCCTGCCGGTGCAGCCGAGCATGGCGGCAGCCTCCAGCACGTTGATCGACTGGTTGAGGAA
>CAZTED010000119.1:0-3723 GCA_964612175.1 uncultured Sphingomonadaceae bacterium | reverse complement strand
CGGTGCATGGCCACCAGCCAGGCTGCGATTGTCCCGGTTACTGCGGTGGCCACGCCCACCAGCAGCGCCAGCCAGACCGATGTCAGGGCATAGCGGGCAATGTCGCGCGCCGCGATGTCGGCGGTTCCTGTCCCGAAGGCGGCCAGCACCACCCCCGCCAGCGGCAGCAGAACGACAAACCCGGCCACCGCAGCCATCCCCGCAAGGGGTGATGGCCAACGGAGCCGGGCAGTCAGCGGAAGGCTTGCAGTGGTCAGCGCCAGCCCGCCGCACTCATCAACGACTGTGCCTGCGGTTGCCGCGCGGCGAAGGCGGACACCGCCATCGGGTGCGCGGTGAAGGCCGCATAGGCATCGACCGGCGGCGGTGCCGGCACATCGGGCGAGGCCGGGTACTCGTTGTTGTTGGCCGAGATGTGGGTCTGCGATTCGGCAGAAGCGAGGAATTCGAGCAGCCGCAGCGCATTGTCGCGGTTGGGCGCATTGCGGGCCACGCCGCCGCCAGAGATGTTCACATGCGAACCCTGCCCGTCGAGGCTGGGGAAGCCGAGCGAAACCTTCTGGGTCACCTCGCGGTCAGCCGCATCGTCGCCTGCGGCCATGCCGATGTAGTAATAGCTGTTGGTCAGGGCCACTTCGCACACCCCGGCGGCAACGGCGCGGATCTGGTCGCGGTCGCCGCCTTCGGGCGGACGGGCCATGTTTGCAACGATGCCGCGCACCCACTCGCCGGTGCGTTCCTCGCCCCATGCCTCGATCAGCGCGCCGACCAGCGACAGGTTGTAGATGCTGTCGCTGGAACGCACGCAGATCTTGCCGCGGAAGCGCGGAGTGGCAAGCTTGGCGTAGTCGTCGATTTCCTCGGGCTGCACCTTGGCCGGGTCATAGGCGACCACGCGGGCGCGGCGGGTGAAGCCGTACCAGTTGCCCTCCGGCTCGCGCAGGTTGGCGGGGATCCGTTCGTCGAGCGTGGTCGAGCTGACCGGCTGGAACAGTCCGGCCTGCTGGGCGCGCCACAGGGCGCCGGCATCGGCAGCGATGAACAGGTCGGCCGGGCTGTTCTCGCCCTCGCTCGTCATGCGGGCGACCAGTTCGTCTGCGCTGCCTTCCATCACGTTGACGGTGATGCCGGTTTCCTCGGTGAAGCGGTCGTAGAGCGCCTGGTCACTGTCATAGTGACGAGCTGAATAGAGGTTGACGACCTGGCTTTCGTCAGCCCCGCTCTCCTCGGCCGAACAGGCGCCAAGCAGGGCCACGCCCGCCAACGCCAACAACAACTTGGTCTTCACCACCGGCCTTCTCCTTGCAATGCTGCAACCGCAATCCCCTCCCCCTTTGCGGATTGGCCGCAAGCATGAATGGAACGGGACTGCGAATCGTTCGCAGCAGAACTATTGCGAATGGTTATCAGGTGCAAGAGAGATTACCGGAAGCCCTGCTGCGGGCCTTGCGGCCGCTCAGCCCCCGCTCACCGCGTCAAAGGCAAATTCCACCCGCACATTGGGCGCGATCCCTGCGGCAGTTTCCCCGGTGCCCACGCCAAAGGCATTGCGGTCCACCGTGGCACTGCCCCTGACCGACCGACGATTGCCGGAACCCGACAGGGTGAAGCTGATCGACTGCGGCCGGCTGGCCCCTTTGATGGAAAGTGTGCCACGGGCGCGATAGGAGCTGGCCCCGGTCTTCTCCACATCGGAGGAGCGGAACGTCGCAACGGGATTGGCCGCAACGGCGAAGAAATCACTGCCCGCCAGCATCTGGTCCTGCGTCGCATCGCCCAGGCTGGCGCTGGCAAGGTCGATCTCGATGGCGATGCGCGAGCCTGCCGGATCGTCCGGGTTCATCGTGATCGAGCCGTCCCAGCGGCGGAAGGTGCCGTTGATCGACGAGCCGCCATTGTCGGCGGTAAAACGCAGCGATCCGCCCGGCTGGATGGCCCATGCCGGCGGCGGCCCGTCGGCCTCAGCGGCGGCATCATCTGCGCTCGCCGCTTCCTCCCCGGCCAGCGCTTCCTCATCAACCAGCGCGGCGGCCTCAGCGTCTGGCCCAGCGTCTGGCCCAGCGTCAGCCTCGGCCTCGCCTGCCACGGGCAATGCAGCAGCGGCTTGTAGAGCCTCTTCCCCTTCCTCGTGGCCGGGCAGGACCATGACCGTGCCGAAATGGGCGACCAGCACGGCGCCCAGCAGCACGAGGCCCGCCGCCGCCGATCCGCCGGGAGACATCCGCGACAGCACAGTATCGCGATTGATGAAGTGATGCTTCAGGGCGCCGGCCACGTGCAGCACGAACAGGGCGATGCCGAAGAAGGCGAGCAGCTCGTGAACCTCGCCGACACCCTCGTTGATTGCAGGGTCGAGCGGCAGGTGCGGCAAGGGGATGAGGCCGAAGATCACCGTCGGCACCTTCAGCGAATCCGTGGAGACCAGCATCCACCCGGTCAGCGGGGCGGCCAGCATGAAGACGTAGAGCCCCACGTGGACCAGCTTCGCCAGCAGCCCCAGCGGGCCCTTGTCCACCGCCGGCGGCGGCTTGTGCCCCAGCCGCCAAACGATGCGCAGGACGGTCAACACCAGGATGGTAATGCCCAGGCTCTTGTGGAACTGGACCAGGGCAAAGCCGCTGATGTCCTTGGGCATCCCGAAACCTATGCCGATTTCCACCGCCAGTGCGCCCGCGATGATCCAGTGCAGCAGCATCGCCACGCGGCTGTAGCGTTCCCCGGTCGTCCCCAGCATTCCTGTCCTTCCAACCCTTGTCCGATCTGGCGGCATCCCTAGCGCAGCCTTCGCGCCAGCGCGAGCCACCGCCAGCAGCTATCCCGTGGTCCCGCACTGCCCGATCATCCGGTCGAGCACGCGGCAAGCGGCCGCGAGGTCGCCCTCGTCGATACCTGCGGTCAGGTGCCGGTCCCGTGCAAGGGCGAGCTGTTCCATTTCCACCCGCAGCGTCCGTCCGTCCTGCGAAAGGGCAATGGCGATTTCCGGCCCGCCGGGCCTGCGCCGACGGGTGAGCAATCTGCGCTCCACCAGCGACTTGACCGCCCGGCTCAGCTGCCCGCGGTCCTGCAGCAGCAGGTCGGCAAGGCCGTTCAGCGACAGCTCGTCATTCCCGGTCAGGCGGGTGAGGATGCGCCATTCAATCTCGGAAAGGTCGAAATCGCGGCGCTGCTGCTCGATCATGCGGCGCCGCATGAGGCCGAACAGGTGGACGACCTTCATGCTCACGAGGCTGTCGAGCGGCGGCGGCGCGGTGGGGGTATCTGTCGTCACAGGTACAGCGTCTCGCCGTTCTCGTTGACCGGGTTGCGGTCGTTCTCGGAACACTGGAACTCGATCAGTGAGCCGTGCCGGTCGCGGCGGTAACTGACAGTCACCTGGTAAGGGCCGGAAAAGGCGAGCGGGTCGGTCATGGTCATCTCGTTCACCAGCACGTCGGGGTCATCGGGCGACAGGCCAATTCGCTCGACCAGCCGGAACTGGTCCGAATGCTTGCCGCCCTCGCCCACTTCCAGACTATCCGAAATGCCGATGGTGTCGACCACCAGCGTGTCGCCTTCCCAGTGGCCGATGGAATGGCCATGAAAGCTGGGCGTCAGGTCCTCCGGTGCCGGATGGGAGCGCCCGTCGGTCCAGATCGTGCGGGTCTGCATCCAGGCTTCCTGGTTGATGGTGACGCGGCCCGGGGTGAACAGGAATTCGTATGGGTATTGCGCAAGCTGCATGAT
>CAZTED010000118.1:0-8336 GCA_964612175.1 uncultured Sphingomonadaceae bacterium | reverse complement strand
CGGAAGCTGCGACGGCAACATGGAGGAAGGCTCCATGCGCGCCGACGTCAACGTCTCCGTCCGTCGCCCGGGCGAGGAATTCGGCACCCGTACCGAGACCAAGAACGTGAACTCCGTGCGCTTTGTCATGGCCGCCATCGAGTATGAGGCCGGTCGCCAGGTCGACCTGATCGAGGGTGGCGGCAAGGTGGTGCAGGAAACCCGGCTGTTCGATCCCGGCACCGGCACCACCCGGTCGATGCGCAGCAAGGAAGACGCGCACGATTACCGCTATTTCCCCGATCCCGACCTGCTGCCGCTGGAACTGGACGATGCCTTCCTGGCAGCTTGCCGCGCCAGCCTGCCTGAGCTGCCCGATGCCAAGCGCGCCCGCTATACCGGCGAGCTCGGCCTGTCGGACTACAACGCCCGCGAACTGACGGCGGACGTGGAAGTGTTCGCCCGGTTTGAAACGCTTCTGGCCGCCACCGCGCGCGGCATCGGCAAGCCGGAGAAGGAAGTGGCCACGCAGGTTGCCAACTGGGCCCTGTCCATCGCACCGGGCGTGCTGAAGGCGCTGGGTGACGAAGCGAACCCCGCCCATGCCACGGCGGAAGCCCAGGCTGCGATCCTGGACATGCAGGCCAAGGGTGAAATCAGCGGCGGCCAGGCCAAGGAAATCTTCGAAATCGTCCTCAAGACCGGCCGCGATCCGGCAGAGATTGCCGAGACCGAAGGCCTGAAGCAGACCAGCGATACCGGCGCCATCGAGGCGGCGGTCGATGCTGTCCTCGCCGCCAATGGCGACAAGGTGGAACAGTACAAGGGCGGCAAGGAAGCCCTGTTCGGCTTCTTCGTGGGCCAGACGATGAAGGCCATGCAGGGCAAGGGCAACCCGCAGCTGGTCAACCAGGTGCTGAAGGACAAGCTGGGCTGACACGGCAGCGCCCCACCATCGTCCTCGTCCAGCCCGAAATCCCCGGCAATACCGGGGCGGTGGGGCGGACCTGCGTGGCGCTGGACATGGAGCTGGTGCTGATCCACCCGCTGGGCTTCACCATCACCGACAAGCGGGTGAAGCGATCGGGCCTTGATTACTGGCCGCACGTGCGGCTGGCCGAATTTCCCAGTTGGGATGCCTTCCTTGCGGAAAGGTGTCCGCGCGAGGAGCAGCTGTTCCTGTTCGAGGAATTCGGCAGCCGCAGCTTCTACGAGCCGGAGTACCCGGAGGACGCGATCCTCGTCTTCGGGCAGGAGACCAGGGGCATCCCGCCCGCCATCATCCAGCGCCATCCGGACAGGCTGTTCCACCTGCCGATGCGTTCGCAGGTGATCCGGTCACTGAACCTTGCCAACACGGTCTCGGCAGCGGCCTATCAGGCGCTGCGCGGTAAGCTCTAGCTGAGCGCCAGCCACCCGGCCGCACCACCTGCCGCGAGTATTGCCGGGGCCGTCCACGCGCCTTTCAGCCGGAAGGCGGCCAGCAGTGCGAGCATGAACAGCGGGATGGCCGGCAGGGGATCTGGCAGGCGCTCCCAGGCGGCCATGCCCAGTTGCACCAGCGTAGCGGCGATAATCCCCACCACTGCCGCCGCCACGCCATCCAGCGTGCGGTGCAGCCGGGGGTTCTCGATGACCGCCTCCAGCCGCTCGAAGAACACCAGCGAGAAGGCGAAGGCCGGCAGGAACATGCCTGCCGTAATCGCCAGCGCCCCCGGTACCCCGGCCGCCACGAAGCCGGCGAAAGTGGCAAAGATCACCAGCGGTGCGGGCAGCACATTGGCAATCGCCACCCCGTCGAGGAACTGCCCGTCGCCCAGCCAGCCCCGCCCTACGGTATCGGCGCGGACATAGGGGATCGCAGTGTAGGCGCCCCCGAAAGTCAGCAAGCCACCCTTGAGCCCGGCCACGAACAGCGCCAGCATGGCAGCTTGGTTATCCTGATCCTGCGCATCCCCCAGCAGCGGGGGCACTCCATCCATGGGGAGGAATTGCCAGGCAGCAAGCACGGCAAGCGCTGCCAGCGCGAACCGGCCACCCGGATTGCCGGGGTGTGCGTGGGCATAGGCCGCCGCAACCAGCGGGACCCAGAACGGCACCTGCGCCAGGGTTGCCACCGCGCCCAGCACGGCCAGCGCCCACAGCCACCGGTCGGCCAGGATATGGCCGCCGATCCGATGAACCGCGCGGCCAATCACCGCCAGCACCGCAACCTGCACGCCCAGCAGCACGCCTTCCAGCCCGCCACGCCCTTCGACCAGGGTGGAATAGGCAAAACCGCAGGCGAGCATCAGCAGGAAGCCAGGCAGCATGAAGCCCAGCCCGGCAAGGATGCCGCCGATCCTGCCGCGCGCGATCATGCCCATGTGGACGCATAGTTCGTGCGCCTCGGGCCCCGGCAGGACCTGCATCACCGCCAGCAGGCGGTTGAACCGCTCGGGCGCGATCCAGCGTTCCTCGACGACCAGAGCCTGCCTGACCATGGCGATCTGCGCCACCGGACCGCCGAAGGCGAGGCACCCGAAGCGCAGGAACTTCGCGAAAAGTGCCGGAAGCGAGAGGCTGGGCGGGGCGGCGGGGAGGGTCGGCTGGGTATCGGTCATGCAGGCTCCTTCGGGCGCAAGGGCGCCGTTCGTGGAGCGGAGCTTGGGCGATTGCCCGCCTGACCGGGCGTCCGCGTGTGCCCGATGACTGCCAATTAGGAAATCTGGCGGGTCTGCGCAAGCCGGGCAGGATGGCCTTGCGGCAGGGGGCCTACAGCTCCTCTGCGTCGAGGTATTCGACCTCCATGCCGAGGGTCGCCAGCTGTTCGTCGATAACCGACCTGTCGCCAACCACCACTATCGCCATGTCGCGCGGGTGGAGGTGCTGCGCCGCGGCGGCGTTGATCGCCTCGGCATCGATGGCCCGGTAGATCTCGGGCAGGCGTTCCTGGTAATCGTCCGGGCGGGCGAACAGCTGGTTTCCGAGCAGGGCGCCAAGCAGCTGGCCATTCGTTTCGAACCGGTTGGGCAGGCCGCGCACGTTGCCATCGGTCACGCGCTGCAGCTCCACGGGATCGACCGGGCGGGTGGCGGGAAAGGCCTGCATCTGGTCGATGATGGCCCGGATCGAATCCGCCGTCCGGTCCGCCTGCACCGAAGTGCCCACCGTGAAGGCCCGCGGGCCGACCCGTGCAGGCAGAGAAGATTGCACACCATAGGTCCAGCCGCGAGTTTCACGCAGGTCCTGTTGGAGACGCGAGAGGAAGCCGTTGCCGAGCACTTCGTTGGCCAGTTCCAGCGGTTCGGTCCCCCGGTCCCTGCCGGTCAGCGGCAGGAGGCGGCCCAGCACCAGCACCGATTGCGGCGAATTGGGCCGGTCGATCACCACCAGCCGAGATGCTGCCGGCGGCAGCGGCAGGTCTGTCTGCTTGGCGGTCGGCGGCGTGGCGGGGGCCCGCCAGCTCCCGAACGCGCCTTCGAGCAACGGCAGGAGGTCGTCCATCGAGATGTCGCCGACCACGGTGAACCGGGCGAGGTCCGGGCGGAACCATTCGTCATGCTCTGCCTGCATGTCGGCAGGGGTCAGGCGCTTGATCACCTGGGCACTGCCGATGGTCGATGCCATGGCATAGGGGTTGTCTTCGCCGAACAGCAGCCGGTCGATCGCGCGGCTTGCCAGTGCCGAAGGCTGGGTCAGCTCCTCGGCGATCTCGGCCATGCGCTGCGTCTGCACACGGCCGAAGGAATCCTCTGTGAAGGCGGGGTTGAGCGTGATGTCGGCCATCAGGCCAAGCGACTGCGGCAGGTTGCCGGTCAGCGATGTGAGCATGATGTTGGTGGCATCGATCCCGGCCGATGCGCTGACCTGCGCGCCCAGTTCCTCCTGTGTGATCAGGATGTCCATGGTGTCGCGGCTGGTCGTGCCTTCGGCCAGCATGTCGACCATCAGTTCATGGCGGCCGGCTTCGCCCGGGCCATCCACCACCGATCCGGCATCCAGCGTCAGGGCGATGGTGACCATCGGCACCGTATCGCGCTGGACCAGCGTGACAGGCACGCCGTTCGACAGCATGGCACGTTCGGCCTGGGGGAAATCGAGCGGCGGCACCTCGCCCACGGCAGGCAGGGCGCGTGCCGGGCCTGACCGGGCCGCGACCACGCCGCCCCCGGCATCGGGAGCGGGCGGCGGATGATCCGCCTCGTCACCATAGCCACCCATGGCCGCGCCATCGAGAGTGCGCTCGCCCGGCACGATGGTCAGCGTATAGGCCGGGCGGGTCAGCCAGCGCTGCAGGGCATCGCGGATCTGGCCCGGAGTGATCGCCGCCACCTGCTCCAGCTGGGTGCGGTAGAAGGCCGGGTCGCCCGAGTAGAGCAGCCCTTCGGCCAGTACCATGCCCTTGCCGCCGAAGCCGCCCACGTTCTCCAGGCTGCCGACAGTGCCGGCAATGATCTGGGTGGCGGCGCGGCGCACTTCGGCCTCGGTCGGGCCTTCGGCCGCAAGCCGGGCGATCTCGGCGTCGAACAGGGCCTCTGCCGCGGCCCGGTCCGCATCGGGCACGAGGTCGAACTGGGCCGAAAGGAAGCCGATCTGCTCGAACGGCTGGAAGCTGGCATAGACGCTGGTCGCCAGTTCCTCGCCATAGACCATGGTGTTGTCGAGGCGGCTGGTAAGCAGCCCGCCCAGGATATGCATCCCCACTTGCAGCGGCACGGCATCGGGATCGTTGAGGCCGGGGCCGGGCCAGTTGCGGGTCACGCGCACCTGGCTGACCTGGTCAACCATGTCTTCGCGCACCGGGGCAGCCAGCGAGACGACGGGTGCGTCCACCGGTGCCACGTCCGGCCCGCGCGGAATGTCGCCGAACCAGCGTTCCACCGCCGCCCGGGCGGTTTCCACGTCGATATCGCCGGCCAGGGCCAGGACCACGTTGTTGGGGCCGTAATTGGCGCGGAACCAGTTCTGCACATCCTGAACGCTGGCGGCAGACAGGTCCGCCATCGAACCGATGGTGGCGTGGCGATAGGGGTGGCCGACCGGCAGCAGGACTTCGGAAATACGATAGTCGACGAGGCCGAACGGCTGGTTGTCGCCCTGCCGCTTCTCGTTCTGGACCACGCCGCGCTGGGCATCGAGCCGCTCCTGCGACACCGCGCCCAGCAGGTAGCCCATGCGGTCTGCCTCCATCATCAGCGCCAGGTCCAGCGCGCTGGTGGGCACGGTCTCGACGTAATTGGTGCGATCATACCAGGTGGAGCCGTTGGTGGGCGTGGAGCCTGCCGCTTCCAGCGGTATGTCGAAGTTCTCCACGTTCTCGCTGCCGGTGAACATGATGTGTTCGAACAGGTGGGCAAAGCCGGTGCGGCCACGCGGCTCGTGCTTGGAACCGACCCGGTAATAGACCGTAATGCCCACGATCGGTGCCTTGCGATCGGTATGGACGATGGTGGTAAGGCCGTTGGCCAGCGTGAAGGTCTCGTAGGGGATGTCGACCTGCGCAACCAGCGCCGGCAGGTCCATCTCCGGAGCGGCGGCAACGGGCGCTTCCTGTGCCAGCAGCGGCGCAGGCACGGCCAGCAGCAGCGCGGTGGATGCGAGGCCCGAAAGAACCCTGGCGGAGAGAATGTGAAGCGGTTTCATCTGTATCCACTAGCACGGGCAGCGCGCCTGTCCAGCACCGGCAAGTACCGGGCACGGCTCATGAAAAGGGTTGCTCCAGCTTCGTCATGGCGCGTTTGACCGCGATCATGGTGCGCGGATCGAAGAGGGGGCACCATCACTCTTCCGGCGACTTCCCTTGCAGGGCTTGCAACGCGTGCGGGAAGTCCGATTTATGGGGTTAATACACCTGCCGGAACGACAGGGACTTGTGTTGCAATATTGCAACACTATCTGTGGCGAAACCGAACCGAGGGGCTGACAATGAACCTGGAAAAATTCACCGACCGCGCCAAGGGCTTCCTCCAGGCTGCGCAGACCGTGGCAATCCGCATGAACCACCAGCGGATCACGCCCGACCATATCCTGAAGGCCCTGCTCGAGGATGGCGAGGGCATGGCCTCGGGCCTGATCCAGCGTGCCGGTGGCGCGGCACCGATGGCGCTGGCCGAAGTGGACAAGGCGCTGGCGAAGATTGCCGCCGTTTCTGGCTCCGGCGCGCAGGCGACTCCGGGCCTCGACAACGATGCCGTGCGCGTGCTCGATTCCGCCGAACAGCTGGCGGCCAAGGCGGGCGATGCCTATGTCACGGTTGAGCGGATGCTCACCGCGCTGGCGCTGGCGACCACCACGGCGGCCGGGCAGGCGCTGGCGGCGGCGGGTGTCACACCGCAGGCCCTCAATGCCGCGATCGAGGCCCTGCGCAAGGGCAAGAGCGCCGACAGCGCCAATGCCGAGGCCAGTTATGACGCGATGAAGAAGTTCGCCCGCGACCTGACCCAGGCGGCGCGTGACGGCAAGCTCGACCCCGTGATCGGCCGCGACGAGGAAATCCGCCGCACGATCCAGATCCTCGCGCGGCGCACCAAGAACAACCCCGTGCTGATCGGCGAACCCGGCACCGGCAAGACCGCGATTGCCGAAGGCCTGGCCCTGCGCATCGCCAATGGCGACGTGCCCGACAGCCTGAAGGACCGCACGCTGATGAGCCTCGACCTCGGCTCGATGATCGCGGGCGCCAAGTACCGTGGCGAGTTCGAGGAGCGGCTGAAGTCCGTGCTCGACGAGGTGAAGGGCGCAGAAGGCCAGATCATCCTGTTCATCGACGAGATGCACACCCTGATCGGCGCCGGCGCCAGCGAAGGCAGCATGGATGCCGGCAACCTGCTGAAGCCGGCCTTGGCCCGGGGCGAACTCCACTGCATCGGCGCGACCACGCTGGATGAATACCAGAAGTACGTGGAAAAGGACGCAGCCCTGCAGCGCCGTTTCCAGCCCGTTTTCGTGCCCGAACCCAGCGTCGAGGACACCATCTCGATCCTGCGCGGCCTGAAGGAAAAGTACGAACTGCACCATGGCGTGCGCATCACCGATGGTGCGATCGTGGCCGCTGCCCAGCTTTCCAACCGCTACATCGCCGACCGCTTCCTGCCCGACAAGGCGATCGACCTGATGGACGAGGCCGCCAGCCGCATCCGCATGGAAGTGGAAAGCAAGCCCGAGGAGATCGAGAACCTCGACCGGCGCATCATCCAGCTCAAGATCGAGGAGCAGGCGCTCGGCAAGGAAAGCGACCAGGCATCGAAGGACCGCCTTGCGGCCCTGCGCACCGAACTCGCCAACCTCGAACAGCAGAGCGCCGAGCTGACCACCCGCTGGCAGAACGAGCGTGACAAGATCCATGCCGAGGCGCGGATCAAGGAAGACCTGGACCGCGCCCGCATCGAACTGGAGCAGGCCCAGCGGCAGGGCGACCTCGCCCGTGCCGGCGAGCTGTCCTATGGCACCATCCCGGCGCTCGAAAAGCAGCTGTCCGAAGCTGCCGGGCAGGCCGAGAACGCCCTGCTGCGCGAGGAAGTGACCGAGGACGACATCGCCAGCGTGGTCAGCAAGTGGACCGGCATCCCGGTCGACCGGATGATGGCCGGCGAGCGCGAGAAGCTGCTGCGCATGGAAGAAGTGATCGGTGCCCGCGTGATCGGGCAGGCGGCGGCGGTGGAAGCCGTATCCAAGGCGGTGCGGCGCGCCCGTGCCGGCTTGCAGGATCCCAACCGACCGCTCGGCTCCTTCCTGTTCCTCGGCCCCACGGGCGTCGGCAAGACCGAACTGACCAAGGCGCTGGCGGAATTTCTGTTCGACGATGACAGCGCCATGGTCCGCATCGACATGAGCGAATTCATGGAGAAGCACGCCGTGTCCCGCCTGATCGGCGCGCCCCCGGGCTATGTCGGCTATGACGAGGGCGGGGTGCTGACCGAGGCCGTGCGCCGCCGCCCCTACCAGGTGGTGCTGTTCGACGAGGTCGAGAAGGCCCATGCCGACGTGTTCAACGTGCTGCTGCAGGTGCTCGACGACGGCCGCCTGACCGACGGGCAGGGCCGGGTGGTGGACTTCTCCAACACCCTCATCATCCTCACCAGCAACCTCGGTAGCCAGTACCTCGCCAGCCTCGCCGACGGGCAGAGCGTGTCCGAGGTGGAACCGCAGGTGATGGACGTGGTGCGCGCCCATTTCCGGCCCGAATTCCTGAACCGGCTGGACGAGATCATCCTGTTCCACCGCCTGGCGCAGGAACACATGGCCCCGATCGTCCGGATACAGGTGGGCCGGGTGCAGAAGCTGCTGAAGGACCGCAAGATCGTGCTCGACCTGACCGAAAGCGCGCTCGCGTGGCTGGGCCGGGTGGGGTATGACCCGGTCTATGGCGCGCGGCC
>CAZTED010000117.1:3480-8442 GCA_964612175.1 uncultured Sphingomonadaceae bacterium | reverse complement strand
CGCTCGATCGCGGCGGCAAGGTCCAGCACTTCCATGCAATCGGCCCCGCACAGGCTTTCCAGCTGGGCCAGGTTCTCGCGCGCGTTGGCGATCGCGCCCTTCTCGGCCAGCGCCTCCCCCTCGCCGGAGATGGCGGCGAGGTTCTCCGGATCGCGCTCCAGCGCCTCGCGGTAATAGTGGATCGCCTTGCCCTGCATCCCTTCAGCACGCGAAGCATTGCCCAGTTCGATGTAGACCGTGGAATAGGACGGATCGACCACCAGCGCCGCCTCGAACAGGTCGATCGCGCCCTGGGTATCGCCGGCATCCAGTTGCGCGCGCCCTTCGTCCACCAGCGCCACCGCGCGCGGATCGGGTTCTTCGCCAGCAGCAAGGCCCGCGCTGGAACTGACCGCGACCAGCATCGACAGGGCCACGGCAGCGGGGGTGTAACGCATCACGAACTCCTTGAGTGCGGGCAGTCGGTCCATGGGAAGCGGAATTATCACGGCGCAGATAAACTGGCGATGAAAAATCCGTCGGTCCCGTCGTGCTGCGGGGTCAGGCGCAGGCCGGGCCCATGTGGCATGCCAAAGGGCAGGACCGGAGTGGCGGGGACGAATTGCGGGTGGTCGGCAACAAACCGCGCCACCTGACCCGCACCCTCCTCGTCGAGCAGGGAACAGGTGATGTAGGTGATCCGACCGCCCGGCTTGACGAGCGCGGCAGCGATCCCCAGCAGGCGCTGCTGGATGGCGCACAGCCGCTCCAGCTCGCGCGGGGTCAGCCGCCAGCGGCTTTCCGGGTTGCGCCGCCATGTGCCGGTGCCCGAACAGGGCGCATCGACCAGCACGAGGTCGGCCTTGCCCTGCCATTGATCCAGCGCGGCCAGTTCGCGGCCGGGATCGAGCAGCACGGTGGCCGCAATGCGTGCGCCTGCCCGTTCACTGCGCGGGCCAAGCTGGCCCAGCCGGCGGCGATCGGTATCGCAGGCGACCAGCGTGCCCCGGTTCTCCATCGCCCCGGCCAGCGCCAGGGTCTTGCCGCCGGCCCCGGCGCAAAGGTCGATCACCGTTTCGCCCGGACGGGCGGCGGCAGCAAGGCAGGCGGCCTGGCTGCCGGCATCCTGCACTTCGACCAGACCCTCAGCATAGGCTGGCCACTGTTCAACCATGGTGCCTGCGGGCAGCCGCAGGGCATTGGGCAGCGGCAGCGTCTCGCCTGCTACCGGCAGGTCGAGCGTGGCCGGATCAGCCTTGAGCGTGTTGACCCGGATATCGAGCGGGGCGCGGCCCAGCAGGGCCTCGCCCTCCGCGCCTGCAATGCCGGATGCTGCCAGCCGCTCCACCAGCCAGGGCGGCGCGATGCCAGCCATGGCCGGCACCTCGGCATCACCGATCGGTGCCGGGCCATAGGGGGAGCCATCGAACAGCGCGGCAAGCTGCGGATCGCGCTGCGCCAGCAGCAGCATGGCCGAACGCCCGCTTTGCGGCACCGACCCGCAGGCGCGGATCGCGGCATAGACAAGATCGCGGATGGCACGCCGGTCCTTGGACCCGGCATAGCGGTTGCCCCGCGCCCAGTCGGCCAGCACACGGTCGGCAGGCGCGCCCTGCCCGCGCGCGGCCTCGATCACCTGGTCGAGGATGGCGATGGCCGATTGCAGGCGTGCGGCGGGGGTCAACAGCCCGCCCCTTGCCTGGTGTGGAGCTTACCGCGTCGGATAATTGGGTGCCTCGCGGGTGATCGACACGTCGTGAACGTGGCTTTCGGAAAGGCCGGCATTGGTAATGCGGATGAACTTCGCGCGGCGCTTGAGGTCGGCAATGGTGGCGCTGCCGGTATAGCCCATGGCCGCCTTGATCCCGCCGACAAGCTGGTGGACCACGTCACGCGCCGGGCCTTTATAGGGCACCTGCCCCTCGATCCCCTCGGGCACCAGCTTCATCTGGTCCTTGATGTCCTGCTGGAAATAGCGGTCCGCCGAACCGCGCGCCATGGCCCCCACAGAGCCCATGCCGCGATAGGCCTTGTAGGCGCGGCCCTGGTACAGGAACGTCTCCCCCGGCGCTTCCTCTGTCCCGGCCAGCAGGCTGCCGATCATCACGGTGGAAGCCCCGGCGGCAAGCGCCTTGGCCGCATCGCCGCTGGTGCGAAGGCCGCCATCGGCAATGATCGGCACGTCGCCCGCAGCGCTGGCGGCTTCCATGATCGCGGTCAGCTGCGGCACGCCCACACCGGCAACGATGCGCGTGGTGCAGATCGAGCCCGGGCCGATGCCCACCTTCACCGCATCCGCCCCGGCATCGCACAGCGCCCTGGTGGCTTCCGCCGTGGCGACGTTGCCGGCGATGACCTGCACCGAATTGCTGAGCTTCTTCACCCGCTCCACCGAACGGGCGACTTCGGTGTTGTGGCCGTGGGCGGTATCGATCACGATCACGTCGCACCCGGCATCAACCAGTGCCTCGGTCCGTTCAAAGCCCTTGTCGCCAACGGTGGTTGCCGCGGCCACGCGCAGGCGGCCGGTGGTATCCTTGGTCGCATCGGGGTGGAGCACGGCCTTCTCGATATCCTTGACCGTGATCAGGCCGACGCAGTGGTAATCGGCATCGACCACCAGCAGCTTCTCGATCCGGCGGGCGTGGAGCAGGCGGCGCGCCTCTTCCTGGCTGACGCCTTCGGACACGGTGGCCAGGTTCTCGCGCGTCATCAGTTCGCGCACCGGCTGCATCGGGTTGTCGGCAAAGCGCACGTCGCGGTTGGTGAGGATACCCACCAGCTTGCCGCCGCCATCGACCACCGGGATGCCGCTGATGCGGTTCAGCGTCATCAGCGCCTGCGCCTCGCCCAGTGTGGCATCGGGGTGGATGGTGATCGGGTTGATGACCATGCCGCTCTCGAACCGCTTGACCCGGCGCACGGCAGCGCACTGTTCCTCGATCGTCAGGTTGCGGTGGAGCACGCCGATCCCGCCCAGCTGCGCCATGACGATGGCCATGTCGGCCTCGGTCACGGTGTCCATTGCGGCAGACAGCACGGGGATATTGAGCGCGATCCCGCGGGTCAGCTGGGTGCGGGTGGTAGCCTGGCTGGGCACGATATCGCTTTCGCCCGGCCGAAGCAGGACGTCGTCGAAGGTAAGGCCGGTCTCGATTTCCATGGGTGCCACCAGATCTTGCGTGCGGGACGATTCGTGGCGGCCCATGTAACCGCATGGTGTGGCAATCGCTAGGGGGGCCTTGGAACTAGCCGGTGTTAGCGGCCCACCTGTTGCCGGCTTGCCCGCTCACTCCGCCGTCCAGCCGCCGTCGATGCTCATGTTCGCGCCGTTGATGTTCTGCGCCGCGTCGCTGCACAGGTAGACAGCCATGGCCGCAACCTCCTCCACGGAAACGAACTTCTTGGTCGGTTGCCTCGCCAGCAGGACATCGCGCATCACCTGTTCGCGGGTCATGCCGCGCGCGGCCATGGTGTCGGGGATCTGGTTTTCGACCAGCGGGGTCCAGACATAGGCCGGGCTGATGCAGTTGGCGGTCACCCCCGCCTCGGCCAGTTCCAGCGCCAGCACCTTTGTGAGGCCCGCAATGCCGTGCTTGGCAGCGACATAGGCGGCCTTGAACGGGCTGGCGACGAGCGAGTGGGCGCTCGCCACGTTGATGATCCGGCCCCAGCCCGCCGCCTTCATGTGCGGCACGGCAAGGCGCGAGGTGTGGAAGGCGGCCGACAGGTTGAGCGCGATGATCGCGTCCCACTTGTCTGGCGGGAAGCTTTCCACCGGGGCGACGTGCTGCATCCCGGCATTGTTGACCAGCACGTCTACCGCGCCTGCCTCGGCCATCAGCCGTTCCGCTCCGGCTGCCGATGTCAGATCGGCGCTGACGTGGACGGCGGACAGCTCCGCACAAAGGGCGGCGATCGCCTCTGCCTCGCCAAAACCGGTCAGCACCAGGTCGGCCCCTTCGGCCTTCAGCGCCCGCGCAATGGCAAGCCCTATGCCCGAAGTGGACCCGGTAACCAGCGCACGCTTGCCCGAAAGGAACATTCTCGACTCCATTCCATTGTCTGTCATAGGTTTCCCACAGGGTCGGCTGGAAGGTCCAGCCTGTTTCGCAACTGCAACAATAGGTGGGGGACATCAATGCGGCTCAACCAGTTCGATCCGCGATCGATCCGCGTACGGCGCGGCGGCGGCGGTGGCGGCACCCGGATGGGCGGTGCCGGCGGCCTTGGCTGCGGCGGCCTGGTGGTGGTGCTGATCGGCGCGCTGGTATTCGGCGTGGACCCCGGGCAGATGGTCGGGCTGGTAGAAGGCGCGCAGCAGGCGGGCGGCCAGCAGCAGCAGGCCCCGGCAGCGGCTGACGAGAGCGCCTTGGAGATCTGCGACGACAACGCCTATGCGATGGAAGGCTGCAACGCGCTGGCCTCGCTGAACCAGACATGGGAACCGCTGTTTGCCGAAGCCGGCGTGCCGTTCGAACAGCCGACGCTGTTCTACTACACCGGCGGCACGGCATCGGGTTGCGGCAATGCCTCCAGTTCGATGGGGCCGTTCTACTGCCCGGCCGACCAGGGCATCTACATCGACACCAGCTTCTATGACCAGATGGCCCGGCAGATGGGCGCGGGCGGCGATTTTGCGCGCTACTACGTGATGGCGCACGAATATGGCCACCATGTCCAGTACCTGACGGGCCTCGCCCAGCAGGTGCGCCAGATGCAGCAGTCCGATGCGCGCATGGCCAACCAGTTGCAGGTGCGCATGGAGCTGCAGGCCGATTGCTATGCCGGGGTCTGGGCGGGCCGCAACCGGAACCTAATCGAGCCGGGGGACTTTGAGGAAGGTATGACGGCCGCCAGCGCCATTGGCGACGACACGCTGATGCGCAATGCTGGCCAGTCGGTGGACCACGAGAGTTTCACCCACGGTTCCAGCGCCCAGCGCATGGAATGGCTGAGAAGAGGTATCCAGACAGCCGATGA
>CAZTED010000117.1:0-3380 GCA_964612175.1 uncultured Sphingomonadaceae bacterium | reverse complement strand
GCCAACCTCGATGCGGTGCTGGGCGACGATTTCGACACCAGCCCGCCGGAGGAACGAGACCTTTCGGTCACCAACCTGGCGCAGCGCGTGGTCGGCAGCTTCATCCCCTTCCGTGGCATCATCCGCGAGATTTCCGGGGCCAGCGCCCGCGAGTTCGAATTCCGCGAGGCGATCGCCGCCGGGCTGATGCGTCGCGCCTACCTGAAAGGCGTGGGCCAGGGCCTTGGCTGCCCATACCCCGCCAGCCCGGCCACGCCGGAACTGGTCGCCCGCCTCAACGCCATTGCCGCCGAACAGCGCTCGCAGGAGCAAGGTGGCGACCGGACGGAAGAGCGCGAGCAAGCCGCTGACGCGCCCAAGACTGATGAAAACGGATTCTACTCCAGCCCGGTGATCCAGCCGACCGGACGCTGATCCCGGCGCTTGCGGGCAATGCCGGTCAGACCGTGCGCCCTGCCAAAGGTTCCGCGCAGTCACCATCCGGCGCCGCAACCACGACCGAGGTACGGATCAGCATGACCGGTTCCGGCGGCGCCAGCGCCGCCTCTGGCGCAGCCGGGCCCGCTGGAAAGTGAAGCGTGATCCGGATGTGCACGAAGGAAACCGGTTGCGGGACGGGCAAGGCGCCTGCCGGCGACTGCCCGAACGACAGCATCTGCCCTTCCTTCCGGAGGTCCGGCTGGCGGTGTGAATTGATCTCCCCGTCCTCGTGGGCAATCTCCACCTGTGGCACCTTGTCCATCGCCAGCGGCGAACCTTCCTGAGGCGCACGCATGGCCTGTCCGGCCTTGGCGGCAGTATTGTCCGCCCGCCCATCGACCCGAGGCTGATCCGGCGCGACTGGAGCCGCAGGAGCCTCGGGAAGGACCGGACGCACGGGCACGACCAGCGCGGCAGGACCGGCAACCGGCGCGTCGGGCGCGTGCGGCACCGCCGGCACTTCCGGCCGGGCATAGGTGACCGAGGCGGTCAGCGGCAGCGCGACCATGGCGACCCCGGCGATGGCGCAAAGGCCTGCCTTCCTCCGGGCGGCGGACCTGTCGGCCCTGGCGAGGCTCTGCAGCCGATGGATGATCGACTTCTCGCCCAGCACGGGACAGGCCATGGGAGCCGCCAGGGCCAGTCGCGGACCCAAGGCAAAGCCGGCGATAGCCCGGGCATAGGCGGCCCGTTCCGACCGTTCCCGGCCAGCCATAACGCGCGCATCGCAGGCCGCCTCCTGGTCGCTGCGCATGGCGCGCCAGCCGATCCATGCAACCGGGTTGAACCAGTGCAGCGCCAGCAGCGGCTGGGCGGCAAGGTTCGCCAGCAGGTCGTGCCCGCGATGGTGCGCCAGTTCGTGGGCGATGGCCATGTCGCGCGCCGCCAAGTCCGCCTGCACCATGAAGCCCGGTGGCATGGCCACCACCTTGTCGCGCACGCCGAAGGCCACCGGCGAGGTCACCGCAGGCGTTTCCACCAGCCGCACATCGCCCGACTCGCCCATAGGCCGTGCCTCGGCCAGCAGTTCGCGGCGCATCCGCAGGTAATCGTGCGCGCGCAGGGCCAGCAGCAGCACGGCCCCGCCCAGCCACAGGGCAAGCACGGTTGCCCACAGCCAGTCGATCCCGCCCTGCGCTCCTGCGGCGGGGGTGGCAGCGCCGCTAACGATCGCCAGCACCGGATCGCCCGCAAACGGCTGCGCGCCGGCGGGGGCAAGGCTGGCCGGCAGGACAAGCGGCGGCAGCAGGAAACGGGCAAGCGGCAGGGCCCACAGGGCATAGGCCACCTGCGGCCCGAAATGCCGCGCCACCGGGCGGCGCAGCAGCAGCACCAGCACGATCAGCGCACCGGTCCAGACGAAGGTATCGTAGAGCCACTGGATCATTTCCGCAGCTCCTTCAGCAGCCGCTCGATCTCGGCGATGTCCTCGTCGGTCAGCTGCTCGCTCTGGGCGAAGTGCGCAAACAGCGGCGCGGCGCGGCCGCCGAACAGGCGATCCACCAGCCGGCGCGATTCGCTGCCGACATAGGCGCTGCGCTCGATCAAGGGGGTGTAGAGGAAGCGGCGCCCCTCTGCCGTTGTGCCCAGCACGCCTTTGGCCACCAGCCGGGCAAGCAGCGTCTTGACCGTGGGCATCGACCAACCCCGATCCGCGCACACACGCTCGCAAACCTGCGCAGCACTCAGCGGCGATCGCGCCCACAGCGCTTCCATCACCGCATGTTCGGCATCGCTGATCCGCTCGGCACTGGCTTGCGGCCCTTGCGGCCGTTCTGCGGAAGCATCTTGCGAAGCCACGCGGCTCTCCCTCGTCGACATTGAGCGGAACTCAGGACTACATATGTAATCTGAACACCCCTTGAATGCGGCGGTATGGTCAGGGCTGCGCGGCGGCCTTATCAGCGCGCCATGTCCAAGAGATTCCCCTATGCCGTGCGTCGCCTGGCCGATTGCCAGAATATCGCCGATTTCCGCGAACTGGCGCAGCGCCGCCTGCCCTATCCGGTGTTCCATTACATCGATGGCGCGGCGGACGACGAGACGACGAAGGACCGCAACACCACCGCCTTCGACGAGGTGGACCTGGTGCCCGACGTGCTGGCCGGGGCAGAGCACGTAGACCCCTCGGTCACCATCATGGGGCGCACAACCGGCCTGCCGCTGATGCTCAGCCCCACCGCGCTCCAGCGCCTGTTCCACTGGCATGGCGAGCGGGCGACGGCAGCCGTGGCGGAAAAGTTCAACCTGTGGTTCGGCATCTCCAGCCTTGCCAGCGTCAGCATCGAGGAAGTGGGCGCGAACTATGCCGGCCCCAAGATGCTGCAATACTACTACCACAAGGACCGCGGCCTCAACGCAGCCCTGGTGGAACGGGCCAAGGCGGCCCGGTTCGATGCCATCACGCTCACCGTGGACACCATCGTTTCTGGCAATCGCGAGCGGTGCAAGCGGACCGGCTTCACCACCCCGCCCCGGTTCACGCCATCAAGCTTCCTGTCCTATGCCACGCACCCGGCCTGGGCGCTGAACTTCCTGTTTCGCGAGAAGTTCGACCTGCCCAACCTGTCCACCCACGTGGCGGCCGGATCAGGCCAGTCGATATCGGTGCAGGACTACTTCAATTCGATGCTCGACCCCGGCCTCAACTGGCAGGCGGCAGAGCAGCTGCGCGATGACTGGGGCGGCAAGTTCTGCCTGAAGGGGATCATGTCGGTGGGTGATGCCCGGCGCGCGGCGGACATGGGGGTGGACGCGATCATGGTGTCCAACCACGGCGGCCGACAGCTTGACGGCAGCCGCGCCCCGTTCGACCAGCTTGACGAGATCTGCCAGGCCGTGGGCGACCGGGTGGAGGTGATCCTCGATGGCGGCGTCAGGCGCGGCAGCCACGTGCTGAA
>CAZTED010000116.1:2106-8494 GCA_964612175.1 uncultured Sphingomonadaceae bacterium | reverse complement strand
CCCTTGGTGCTGCCGAAATGCTTCTTGATGGAGATCATCTTCTGCTGGCCGATGAAGCCGTGCCAGCAGCCCAGCGACTGGGTGTATGCTGCCGGATCGGCATCATAGGCAGCCATGTCTTCGCGCATGATCCTGGCGGTATAGCGGGCAATGTCGAGCCCGGTGGCAAAGCGGTTCTGCACCCGCAGGCGCGCAGCGAACTCGGGCTCGATCTGGGTCCAGCTGCCGCCCAGCTTCTGGCGGATGGCGCTCTGGCGATGAATTTCTGCAAAATAGGTCATGGCGTTCCAACTTCCCTGGTTACGCCCCCTGCTTCCGACAGAACGCCGCCCCCGGAAAGGTGCAACAGTGTAATCTTGTCAAACTTTACAGAATTTGCTTGTAATGTTGTAAGCAAGTGCACCAACGAAGGGCAGAGCATGACACGCAAGGCAACCTATCTCGGCCCGCGCCTCAAGGTCATGCGGCGGGAACTCGGGCTGACCCAGGCGAACATGGCGGCGGACCTGGAGATATCGCCGTCCTACATCGCCCTGATGGAGCGCAACCAGCGGCCGGTGACGGCGGAACTGCTGGTCAAGCTGGCAAGCACCTACCGCATCGACATCGCCGAGCTTGCCTCTGCGGGCGGCGAGGAACTGTCCAACCGCCTGCAAGGGGTGCTGAACGATCCGATGTTCGCCGACATCGACCTGCCGGCGCTCGACATCGCCGACATTGCGGCAAGCTTCCCCGGCATGGCCGAAGCCATGATCCGGCTGCACACCGCCTTCAGCGAGGAGCGCCTCGCGCTGGCTGACCGGGCTGCCGAAGGCCCGCACGATTCCGGCCACGGCGCCAGCGACCCGGTGGCCGAGGCACGCGCCTTCCTTGCTGCGCGGCGCAACTTCTTCCCTGCGCTGGACGACAGTGCCGCAAGGCTTTCGGCAAGCACCGTCAGCCTGTCCGACCTGGAAGCCCGGATAGCCGACAGGCACGGGCTGGAGGTGCGCTATGCCGATGATCGCCTGATGGCCGGGGCGGTCCGCTGGTATGATTATCATCGTGGCCGGATCCTGCTGGCAGAATGGCTCGGCCAGGCAGGGCGACGGTTCCAGCTGGCCTTGCAGCTTGCCCTGCTGGAAGAAGGCCACGCGATCGAGGCCCTGCTTGAACAGGGCAGGTTTGCCAGCGACGATGCCCGGCAGCTCGTCCAGCGCGGGTTGCAGGCCTACTGGGCGGCGGCCCTGCTCATGCCCTACGATGCGTTCCGCAAGGCGGCCATCGAACTGCGCTATGACATCGATCTGCTGGCGGCCCGCTTTTCGGTGAGTTTCGAACAGGCGGCCCATCGCCTGACCACGCTGCAGCGGCCGGGCGCGGAAGGCGTGCCGTTCTTCTTCCTGCGCGTGGACCAGGCCGGCAATGTCTCCAAGCGGCTTGACGGTGCCGGTTTTCCGTTTGCCCGTCATGCCGGCGGATGCCCGCTGTGGAACATCCACTCGGTCTTCACCTCGCCCGGAAGTCCCGATGCCCAGCTGATCGAGCTGCCCGGCGGAGAGCGCTTCCTGTCGGTGGCCCGCACGGTGCGCGGCGGCGCCCGCAGCTTCGGTGCCGCCCAGGCCGTGCGCGCCATCGCGCTGGTCTGTTCGACAGACCATGCCGGCCAGGTCGTCTATGGCGATGCGCTGCAACAGGCGGAGCCGGCACGGATCGGGGTTTCCTGCCGCCTCTGCCATCGTCCGCGCTGCATCGCCCGCTCGGCACCGCCGATGGGCCGCGAGATCCTGCCAAGCCGGTTTCGCGACACGGGCACGCCCTTCGCCTTCTCGGTCGATGCGGGCAGGTGAACGGTTCCGGAAAGACGGGCCCGGGCAACCGGGGGATTTCGGTTGGGGGCGCGGTGAAGCGCTGCTAAGGGGCCGCCCATGCTTACCATCGACGGTCTAACTGTCCGGCTTGGCGGCCGGCCCATTCTCGAACGCGCCAGCGCCACCGTGCCGCAAGGCGCGCGCGTGGGCCTGATCGGGCGCAACGGCGCGGGCAAGTCCACCCTGATGAAAGCCATTATCGGCGAGATCGAGCCGGACGACGGCGAAATCTCCAAGCCGTCGCGCGCCCGCATCGGCTATATCGCGCAGCAGGCGCCCAGCGGGTCCATGACACCCGAACAGATCGTGTTGGCCGCTGATGTGGAGCGCCAGCGCCTGCTGGTGGAGGCGGAGACATGCACCGATCCCGACCGGCTGGGCGAGGTCCACGAACGCCTGCTCGCCATCGATGCCTACAGCGCCCCGGCGCGCGCCGCCAAGATCCTGAGCGGGCTGGGTTTCGACGAAGCCATGCAGCAGCGCCCGATCGACAGCTTCTCGGGCGGCTGGAAGATGCGCGTGGCGCTGGGCGCGCTGCTGTTCTCCGAACCCGACATCCTGCTGCTGGACGAACCGTCGAACCACCTCGACCTGGAAGCGACGCTGTGGCTGGAGAACTTCCTCAAGAGCTACCCCGCCACGCTGCTGGTGATCAGCCACGAACGCGACCTCCTGAACAAGGTGGTGGATCATATCCTGCACCTGCAGGGCGGGCAGCTGACGCTCTACCCCGGCGGCTATGATGCCTTCGAGAAGCAGCGGGCGGAGCGGGCCGCGCAACTGGCCGCCGCAAAGGCCTCGCAGGATGCCCAGCGCGCCCGGCTGCAGGACTATGTCGCCCGCAACAGCGCCCGCGCCTCCACCGCCAAGCAGGCCCAGTCGCGCGCCAAGATGCTGGCCAAGATGCAGCCGATCGCGGCGCTGATGGAAGATCCCTCGCTCAGCTTCGACTTTCCCGATCCGGGCGAACTGCGCTCGCCCATGATCACGCTGGACAAGGCCGCGGTCGGCTATGGCGAAGGGCCGCCGGTGCTCCAGCGCCTCAACCTCCGGATCGATGCCGACGACCGCATCGCGCTGCTTGGCCGCAACGGCAACGGCAAGACCACGCTGGCGCGGCTGCTGGCAGCCCAGCTGGTGCCAGCCGACGGCGGGATGAACGCGCCGGGCAAGCTGAAGGTCGGCTACTTCACCCAGTACCAGGTGGAGGAACTGTCGGCCGACGAAACCCCGCTGGCGCTGATGGCCCGCGCGATGGAGGGCAAGACGCCCGGCGCGGTGCGTGCGCAACTGGGCCGCTTCGGCTTTTCCGGCCCGCGCGCAGAGACCCGTGTGGAGAAGCTGTCGGGCGGGGAGCGGGCACGGCTGGCACTGGCGCTGATCACCCGCGACGCGCCGCACCTTCTGATCCTGGACGAGCCGACCAACCACCTCGACGTCGATGCCCGCGAAGCGCTGATCCAGGCGCTCAACGGCTATTCGGGCGCGGTCATCCTGATCAGCCACGATCGCCACATGGTCGAACTGACGGCAGACCGGCTGGTGCTGGTGGATGACGGGACGGCGCGGGAATATCCCGGCAGCATGGGCGATTACATCGACTTCGTGCTGGGACGGAACCAGCCGAAGAAGGATGTGAAGGCGGCAGCGCAACCGTCGAAACCGGCGACCCCGACACGCAACCAGGCGCAATTGCGCTTCATCCGTTCCGAACTGGCCAAGGCCGAAAAGTCGATGGCACGCCTCGCTGCGGAAGTGGAGAGGCTGGACCGGGCAATGATCGAACTGGCCGGTAGCGGGGAAGCTGCGAACAGCCTCAGGATGCGCGACCTGCTGGCCCCGCGCGAGAAGGCAAGCGCGAAGCTGCAGCAGGTCGAAGCCGAATGGCTGGCGCTGGGCGAACAGCTGGAAGGCGCCGACATCGGCTGAGAGACCGCTGGCCGCTTCCGGTCAGCGCCACGCCAGCGCTAGCGCTAGTGCGGCTCCGCGTCCCGCAAGGATGCGCCGTCAGACGACGCGCCTGACCCTCATGACGGGCTGCCTGTCCACATCGAGATAGAAGGCCCCCAGCGAACCGCGGCGGATGACGATGTCATCGCCTGCCCGTGGCGGACGAAAGCTGCGGCGCGTTTCCGTCAGCTCCCACACTGTCCCGTCGGACAGCTCGAACCGCCAGTATCCGGGGCCGACCTGCCGCGCGGCGACCACGCTGGCCGCCAGTTCCTCGGGTTCGCGCACTTCCGGGTTGCGCAGGGCCTCGCGCTGGGCCGCGCTGAGGCCGAAAGTTGGCACTGCCGGCTCCTGCGCAACGGGGGCGCGGGGTGCAGGCTGGACGGGTGTTGCAGGTGCTGCGGGACCGGGGATTGCGGCAGGTGCGGCCGAGGCAGGGGCCTCGTCCACCTGCGCCTGGCCCCGGGCAATCGCGTCATAGCATCGCACCCGCTCCTCGATATCGCCGATGGCAAGGCAGCGGGACAGGTCGGCCTGCTGTGCGGCGACTGCCGCCGGCAACAGCATGCTGGCCAGCATCAGGCTGCCCAGGCTCAGGGCAGTCCCCCGGACATGCCGTGGCCCCTTGTCTGTCATCTTCCCGTTCCTCCCATCTTACCGGATCTTCTCAAGGGAGGACACGGCCTGCGACTGGCAAGCCGCAGGCCGTGTCTCTCATTGCCTGGCGAACGGTATCAGAACCGCACGCTGGCCCCAACGTAGAAGCGCCGGCCGATCACATCGAAGAAATAGCCGTTGATCGGCGATGTCCCGATGTTGGTGGCAAGGCCGGTCGTGGTCACGGCATTGTAATCCGAAACCGGCGGCGCCTTGTCGAACAGGTTCTCGATCCCGCCCCGCAGGGTCACGATGTCGTTGAGGCGGAACGATCCGTTCAGGTTGAACAGATTGTAGGCCGGTGACCCAACGAAAGGCGTGTTCGGGGTGGACGGGAAATTGATCGACTTGGCGGACGGCAGGTGCTGCCACTGCAGCGAAATGTCTGCCGGTCCGAACGAATAGCCAACCGTGCTGAACAGCTTCCACCGGAAAGCACCCGGGTTGAGGCCGTTCTCGGCCACACCCGCGTTGCCCGACGGACCCAGGGTCCCGGCATATTCCACCAGCTGACCAGCCGGACCAGCTTCGATCGGCAGCGGGGCAGACTTGAAGGTGATCAGGTAGTTGAACACCGAGTTGAGGCTGAGTTCACCCGGCCCGACCGGAACCGTCCAGTCAAGCTGCAGATCGATGCCCTGCGTGCGGAAACGACCGTTGTTGAGGTAGGTCGTCTGCACGTTGCCCAGGGCCCCGGTGCCCGCCACACGCTCGATTGCCCGGCACTGCGGAGTTGCCGCAGCTGCCACCGGATTGGTCGAAATCAGCGGGTTGAAGGTCGGGTCAAAGCACAGCCGCTGCGCCGTATCCAGAGTAAGCGGACCGATCGCATCGTTCACCGCGATGTTGTAGTAATCGATCGTCAAACGCAGCCGATCGAAAACCTCACCTGCAAACGGTGAGCTGATCACAGCGCCAATCGTCCACGTCTTGGCAGATTCCGGCCGGACATTGGGGTTGCCTACCACGGTCGGGAAAGCAAAGGCAGGGCCTGTTGCGTCCGAGAAGACCGGGCTGCCGTAGAACACATCCGCCGTTCCGGGGACCTGAAGGTCCATCAGCGTGCGGCACACAATCCGGGCATTGGCGGCGCCGGTCGGGTTCGAGGCCGGGTTGACGCTCCATGCCAGCGTGTTGGGGTTACGGCAGACGTCACCGCCGCCTGCGGCCGTAAACGTCTGCTGCGGAGCAAGGAACAGTTCGGCAATGTTCGGTGCGCGTACGGCCTGGTTGTAACCGCCGCGCAGCCGCAGGAAGTCGTTCACTTCCCAATCGACCATGGCCTTCCAGGTCGTCGCTCCACCGGTGGTGTTATAGTCCGAATAACGGGCACCGAGGTTCAGTTCGAGATTTTCGAAGAACGTCATTCCCGACAATACCGGGATGAGCAATTCGCCGTAGATTTCGCTGACCTTGATGTTGCCCTCGGAGTTCCCGCTTGGGTAGATCCCGATTGCCTGGTCCTGGAACGAGCGTCCCTGCGTGGTCAGCGTATCGTTGGTGAAGCGATAGTCGTTCGAACGGTGGGTGGCACCAACCGCCGCGCGCAGCTGGCCGGCCGGCAGTTCGAGCAGGCCACCCTGTGCGTTGAACTCGTAAACCGACTGCTCCATGATCGAGCGGGTCTTGATGTCAGCAGAGATCGCTTCGATACAATCCCGCGAGACCACCTGGTTGTAGTCGAACGGGTTGAACCCGCTGGTGCAGGTCGCCACCGCTGCGCCGAACCCACCAAATCCGCTACCCTGGTTGCCCTGCGCACGGAAGCCGGCGCCCCAGTTCGGCGAATTGATGATTTCCCGGAAGCGCGACAAGGAAGCCGTGCCGGTCAGCAGCGTGTTGACGCTCGATTCGCCCTTGGAGGTGTAAAGATCCCAGGTCCAGTCGGTGCCGGGAATCTCGCCCTCGAAGCCGGCGACCACGTTGAAGTT
>CAZTED010000116.1:0-2006 GCA_964612175.1 uncultured Sphingomonadaceae bacterium | reverse complement strand
CCGGCTGTTGAGGATGGTGCGCAATTCCGCAGGAACCGGAGCACTGGCGCGGGCAAAGCCGGACCAGCCGTTCACCGACGGCGAAGGCTCGTTCACGGTATCGGCACTGCTGCGGGTGAAGGTGCCCTGGGTGAAGACCTGGATCCAGTCGTTGATCTCGAAATCGGCCCGGCCGTAGATGTTGTAACGGCTCAGCGGCAGCTGCGCGTAGGCATCCTGGAAGTTCTGCGCCAGACCGCCATCCTGGGTGCGCTTCCACCGGCCATTGGTGGTGTCCTGGTTGAAGCGCGAGGAACCGTTCAGCGAGCTGTTGAAGAAGCCGGTGAAGGCGGTGCCATCCGGGTTGAAGTAAAGGCGCGAACCGGCGGTTACGCGACCAGGGCCGAACAGTGCGTCATACGATGCCTGGGTGGGATTGATCCCGCCATTGGCCTGGAAACCGGAGAAATCAGAGAAGATCTGGTTGCCGGCAAACCGCGGATCCCGCCAGACGTCCTGGAACCAGGGCCGCTCGCCTTCGCGGGCTGCGCGCCTGACGCTCTTGGAGATGCCCAGCGTGACGTTGCCATCGCCATCGGCGAAGTTGGTCCCGATCAGGCTGTTGAGGGAATACTGGAAGCCGTCGCCGCGCTCGGTGATGCCGGCCTGGCCATCAAGGGCGAAACCTTCGAAATTGCGCTTCAGGATGAAGTTCACGACGCCGGCAACGGCGTCGGCACCATAGGTGGCCGATGCACCGCCGGTGATGATCTCGACGCGCTCGATCGCAGCGGCCGGAATGGTGTTGATGTCCACCACGCCCAGCGCGTTGGCCGGGGTCGCGCGGCGACCATCGATCAGCACCAGGTTGCGGTTGGTACCAAGGCTGCGCAGCGAAACGGTGGCCGCGCCCGGCGTGTTGGTGGCCGTCGCCTGGGTGTCACGGCCCAGCTGGGGGTTCTGTGCCGGAGTGAATGCCGGAAGGCGGTTGAGGCTGGTTTCGATCGAGGCGCTGCCGGTCGACTGCAACAGTTCATCGCCCACGGTCACGATGGGGCTGTTCGCCTCATAATCGCGCCGCACGATTCGCGAGCCGGTGACAATGATCGAATCGCTCGAAACCGCGGCCGCTTCCCCGCTGGACTGGGCATGCGCCGGAGCGACCGTTGCCAGGGCAATCAGCGCCGTGCTGCACGCACAGGCCGTCCGCAATCTTTCAACTCTGCTAGCCATTTATCTCTCCCTTTTCCGGGCATGCGCTCACCATCTCGAGGAGAGGGTGGCCCAGCCCCGTGCGATTTTTTCGCACTTATCTGTTGTAGTCCCAGAAGGTCGTCGCGGCCGGGCCCGCTTGCTGATCCCCGACCCGAAGGGGACGGGAACAATCTATCTTGGTAGATAGTTTCAGCAAACAGGAAATTTCCATAACCGGCTCAAGCTGCCAAGATGGTCTTTGGACCCGGCCAGAGTCGCATTAAGGACGCTTTGGATGCAGCACGTTGGACAAGACGACATTACCGACGATTTCGACGAGTGGAGCAGCTTCTACCACCTGTTCTACCCGGAAGGATCGCGCAGCGACGCGGAGTTCCGAACATCACGCCTGCTGGTGCTGGCTGGCAGGGCATGGGTCCACCGCATCGACAGCATGCTGGTCCGCGAGACCGGGCAGAGCCGCGCGCGCTGGCAGGTGCTGTTTTCCCTGGCCTTTGCCCCGCAACCGGCCACACTGACCGACATCGGGCGCCGGGCGCACCTGCAATGGCCTTCGCTGGTTAAACTGGTGGACAGCATGGAGCGCGAAGGCCTGCTCGAGAGGTCGAGCAATCCCGCAGACGGCAGGTCGAAGCTTGTCAGCCTTACGCCCGAGGGCGAAGCGCTGGTACGAAAGATCCAGCCTGCGAAGGATCGCGAACGCGCCGCCATCTTCAAGGACCTGACGGACGAGGAACTGCGGCAGACTGCCAACGTACTGAAGAAAGTGTTCGAATCGATCCAGCACAGGCACCAGGCCAGGAAAGACGACC
>CAZTED010000115.1:0-8495 GCA_964612175.1 uncultured Sphingomonadaceae bacterium | reverse complement strand
AGGACAGTTCGGCCGCATGGCGCATGGCCATCTTGGCGTCGATCACGGCCTTGAGATCCGGATCGTCCACCCCCGACAGCGGGTCCTCCTCGCCGGTCTGCGCGATCTCACCCTCGATCCCGCGCCAGTCCTCCTTCTTGAGGATATTGGCGGCGCGCTTGTAACCCGCCAGCAGGTTGGCGCCGTCCTCGGTACCGATGAAGGCCTGCAGGGCATGGACACGGGCGAGCAGGCGGACCAGATCGTCCTCGCCTCCCAGAGCGAAGACAGCGTCGATCAGGTCGTGGCGGACGCCGGCTTCGCGTTGTTGGACTTTGAGGCGGTCGGCGAAGAACTCGAGGAGGTCGTCCTTCGCAATTCCGAACCGCAGTCGGTTGTCCTGGACCAGGCGGATGATAGCAAGTGCAGCGCGGCGCAATGCAAAGGGATCTTTCGAACCGGTCGGCTTCTCGTCAATCGAGAAGAAGCTGCGCAACGTATCCAGCTTGTCCGCCAGGCTCACCGCCACCGTCACCGGCGCGGTGGGCACATCGTCGCCCTGCCCGACCGGCTTGTAGTGATCGCGGATCGCATCGGCCACGGCATCGGGCAGGCCCTCGGCGCGGGCGTAGTAGCCGCCCATCAGGCCTTGCAGTTCGGGAAATTCGCCGACCATATCGGTCACGAGGTCGGCCTTGCACAATTCAGCCGCCTGCCTTGCCAGCGCCGGATCGCAGTTCGGGACAATACCTTCGCTGGCGAGCCATTCAGCCAGCTTCGCCACCCGCTCGACCTTGTCGGCCACGGTTCCCAGCTTCTCGTGGAAGGTGATGCGGCTGAGTTTCTCGGCATGCTGGGCCAGCGTCTTCTTTTGGTCCTGTTCCCAGAAGAACCGCGCATCGGAAAGGCGCGCGGCCAGCACCTTGCGGTTGCCATCCACCACCACGGCGGGATCATCGGCGGTGATGTTGGCGGTGCAGACGAAGGCGTTGGCAAGGCTGCCGTCCGGCTTGCTGCACACGAAATACTTCTGGTTCACCCGCGCCGTCAGCTGGATCACTTCGGGCGGGACATCGAGGAACGCCTCGTCAAACCGGCCGAGCAGCGGCACAGGCCATTCGGTAAGGCCGGCGTTTTCCACCACCAGCCCTTCGTCCTCCACCAGCGTCAGGCCAGCCTCGGCGGCCACGCGGGCGGCATCGCGGCGGATGGTATCCTGACGTTCCTCGTGATCCACGATCACGTGGCAGGCGCGCAGCTTGTCCTGGTAATCGGCGGCAGACCCGATGGTGATCTCGCCTGGGCAGTGGAAGCGGTGGCCGTGCGTGGCATAGCCACTGGCAATGCCGTCGACCTCGCACTCCACCAGTTGCTCGCCCAGGATCGCCACGATGCCGGACAAGGGCCGCACCCAGCGCAAGGACTCGGTGCTGATCGAGGCTGCGCCCCAGCGCATCGACTTGGGCCACGAGAAAGCGCGGATCACCGCCGGCACGGCATCGGCCAGCACATCGGTCACCGCCCTGCCCGGCTTGTCGACAATGGCGAACAGCACGCCGTCGCGTTCTACCAGCTGGTCTGCGGAAAGGCCGGTCTTGCGCAGGAAGCCTTCGAGCGCTTGCGGCGGTGCGCCGGCACGCGGGCCCTTGGTTTCCTCGCGCACGGCCTCGGTCGTGGCCGGCAGGTCGCGGGCGATCAGGGCAAGGCGGCGTGGCGTGGACCAGACGGTCAGCGCGCCAATCGCAACGCCGGCGGCCTGCATCTGGGCGCGGAACAGCTTCTCCAGCTCCGCCCGCGCACCGGCCTGCATCCGCGCGGGGATTTCCTCGCAGCGCAGCTCGAGCAGGAAATCGCTCATGATGCCCACTCCGGATACTTCTCGGCCCAGCCCGCGGCTTCCTTGGCCATGTGCGCCTCGCACGATCCGCGGGCGAGGTCGCGCACGCGGGCCATGTAGCTGGCGCGCTCCTGCACGCTGATCACGCCGCGGGCCTGCAACAGGTTGAACAGGTGGCTGGCTTCGACCGCCTGTTCATAGGCGGCGATCGGAACGTTGGCTTCCAGCGAGCGCTGGCATTCGGCCTCGGCGCGGCGGAAGCCTTCGAACAGGCTTTCGGTGTCCGCAACCTCGAAGTTCCACTTCGACATCTGCCGCTCGTTCTCGAGGAACACGTCGCCATAGGTCACGCCGCGACCGTTGAAATCGAGGTCGAACACGTTGTCGACGCCCTGGATGTACATGGCGAGGCGCTCCAGCCCATAGGTCAGCTCGCCCGAAACCGGCTTGCAGTCGAACCCGCCCATCTGCTGGAAATAGGTGAACTGGGTCACTTCCATCCCGTCACACCAGACTTCCCAGCCCAGCCCCCAGGCACCCAGCGTGGGGCTTTCCCAGTCATCCTCCACGAAGCGGATATCGTGCTTGAGCGGATCGACACCGATCACGCGCAGGCTTTCCAGGTACAGCTCCTGGATGTCTGGCGGGCTCGGCTTCAGGATCACCTGGTACTGGTAATAGTGCTGCAGGCGGTTGGGGTTCTCGCCATAACGGCCATCTGTCGGCCGGCGGCAGGGCTGCACAAAGGCAGCGTTCCACGGCTCCGGACCCAGCGCACGCAGGGTGGTGGCAGTGTGGAAGGTGCCCGCACCCATGCGCATGTCATAAGGTTGCAGGATCAGGCAGCCCTGCGCACTCCAGAAATCGTGGAGCGCGAGGATCATGTCCTGGAAGCTCTTGGCCGGATTGCGGGCCGGATTCCGCTCGGTTTCGCTATGCATGATGCGCGCGGCCATGGCTCATGCCGGTTTGAGCGTCAATGGCGCTGCGCGGGCACACCGTCCAACAGCACGCTTGACACGAAGCGCCGTCGGGAGCCTGATAAGGCCATCGTTCCAGCCAGATGACCCACCCACCCATGCGCCTGATCCTTTCCGCTCTCTTGTTTGCGGCCCTTGCCACGCCCTGCCCGCTCGCGGCGCAGGATGATACGCCGGTCGCCTCCCCGCCGCCCGGCCTTGCGCAGGACTACGATCCTGCACCGGCCATGTGGCGCTTGGCGGACGAGGATACGACGATCTACATGCTGGGGACGATCCACCTGCTGCCCGAGGGGTTCCGCTGGCGCAATCCCCAGCTGGACGAGATCGTGCAAGGCGTGGACGAGCTTGTCGTGGAAAGTTCCGATGCCGATGCCGAGGCCATGCTGGCTGCGGTCGATGACAAGCTGGAACGCTTCCTCCAGAGCCGTACGCCCACTTCCCAGCAATTGGCCCCGGCGGCCCGTGGAAAATGGCTGCAACTGGTCGAGCAGCAGGGCCTGCCATTCAGCCAGGTCGACAGGCTGCCGCTGATGGTGGCGCTGATGGGCTTCGGGCCCACCGAAGCACCCAGCGTCCTGTCGAGCTACGAATACGGCGTGGAAACCGTACTGGAGAGCGAATTCAAGGCGAGCGAGCGGCCGATTTCCTCGATCGAGGATACCGGGCGCGTGATGATGTCGCTCTACCGCATCGACGACAGCCTGCTGATCCGCGAGCTTGAGGCAGAGCTTATCCGCTGGGACGGACGCAACGCCGATGCCTTTCTCGGTGTTGGCGAAGCCACCGGCGAAAGCGGCAACTGGGAACTGGAGCATGCCTGGGCCCGTGGGCAGCTGCAGGAGGAGATCGACATGGGCCTTGAGGACGGCAAGGCCTCCGTCGCCTTCCACCGCGCCCTGATGACCAACCGCAATCGCCGCTGGGCGAACTGGCTGGACGCGCGTCTCGACCGGCCGGGAACCGTGCTCTTGGCAGTTGGCGCGGCCCACTTCGAAGGGCGCGATTCCCTTCTGGTCATGATGAACGAACTGGGATTGCAGGCCGAACGGATCAACAGCCCGGTCGATTAGCGGGTGCTTTGTCAGGTTGACTTGACACTGTCATCGAATCGCGACATATAGTCAGGTATGCCTGACATACCGTCAGGTCTGCATGACGGAGCATCGCACATGACCATCGCCTCCGCGACATCGGGCAAGCGCCACTTGCGGGCCCTCGCCGTGCTGGCGGCGCTGGCCTGGCTGTCGGGCTGCAGCGAACCTGTCGAACCGGCAGGCAGCGAAGTGTTTCCTTTCACCACACCCCGGCCCGCGTGACCCACGAGAGATGAACAACCGCCTCAAGGTCCTGCGCGCGGAACGCAACTGGAGCCAGGCCGAACTGGCCGTCCGGCTCGACGTATCGCGCCAGGCCGTCAACGCCATCGAGACCGGCAAGCACGACCCCTCGCTGCCGCTCGCCTTCCGCATCGCCCGACTGTTCGACATGCCGATCGAGGAGATCTTCCATGACTGATCCTGTGGATAGCCCGCTTCCTGCCATCCGGTCCCTGCCCGACTGGTTGCGCCTGCTGCTCATGGTCCTGTGCGCGCTGCTGGTGGTGTTCATGGCAGGGGCTCTGGCCGGATTGACCGCCGCTGCCCGCGAGGAGGAGTTCACGCCCAAGGTGCTGCTGATCGCCGCCGCAATCCTTGCGCTCGGCTGCGGCGCTGCCTGGGCCGGCTGGAAGCTTTACACGGCCCGCCCGGCTGAACCAGAGGCGCCCCGGGTGAGGACGAGCCGGCTGATGCTCATCCTTGGTGGCGCCATGGGGGCGGTGTTCGGGTTGCTGATGAGTTTTGGCGTGGACTCTACCGGTGGCGGTTCGGTGTTCGCCAACGGCCCCCTGCCCGGCTGGCTTGCCGCTTTTGCCATATTCGGATGGACCGTCGGCGGATCGCTGCTGACTTTCGTCTGGCTGCGCAGCATCGACGAGCACGAGATGCAGGCCAACAATGCCGGAGCGCTGGCGGCACTGTGCACCTATCTGCTGGTCGAGCCGACATGGTGGCTGGGCTGGCGTGGCGGGTTCCTGCCCGAACAGCAGCCCATGCTCACCTTCCTGCTGGTCCTCACCGTCTATACTGCGGTGTGGTTCTGGCGCCGCAGCCGCTGACCCTGTACAATCCCCCAACCCCTTAGGATCGCACCATCATGAATTTCCGTTCCCATCTTGTTGCCGCCTGCGGCATTGTCGCTCTCTCGCTGGCAGCATGCACCGGTCCCGCCGGCGCCCAGGCCCAGGCTGAGGCTGCCGTCCAGGCCGCGATCGAGGCACCGGTCCCGACGGGTCCGGCGCTGTGGCGCCTGTCCGATGCGGACACCACGATCTATCTGTTCGGCACGGTCCACGTCCTGCCCGAAGGCATCGACTGGTACGACCCGCGCATCCAGGGCGCTTTCGAGGCTTCCGATGAGCTGGTGACCGAGGTCGACGTCAGCAACCAGGCGGAAATGGCCGGCTTCATTGCCGGTGCAGCCATGCTCGGCCAGGGCGCGAACCTGCGCGAGATGATGACGCCCGAGGACCGCGCGCAATATGAAGGGGCGCTTGCCGGGCTGGGCCTGCCGGTCGCCGCTCTCGACGGGTTCGAGCCGTGGTTTGCCGCGCTCAACCTCAGCGTGCTGCCCCTGATGCAGGCCGGCTACAATCCCTCCGCCGGGGTCGAGATGGCGCTGGTCGCCCGCGCCGAAGGCAAGCAGCGCAACGAGCTGGAAACGATGGAACAGCAGATCGCCATCTTCGACGGCATGGACCCGGCCTACCAGCTGACCTATCTCGACAGCACCGTGGAGAGCATGGACGAGGTGGTGCCCATGGTGAACGAGATGGTCGCCGAATGGCTGGAAGGCGATGCCGACAGGCTGGCCGAGATCATGAACGCCGAGGTTGACGACGCCTATCTCTACAACCGCCTGCTGGTCGACCGGAACGCCCACTGGGTGGAATGGATCGAGCAGCGGATGCAGGCCCCGGGTACGGTGTTCATGGCAGTAGGTGCCGGCCACCTGGCGGGCGCCGGCAGCGTGCAGGACCAGCTGGAACAGCGCGGCCACGTGGTATCCCGCATCATCGAATGATGGCTGCCTTGCGCCTTGCCCTTGCCTCCATTGGCGCGCTGGTCGCGGCCATGGGGCTAGCAGGCTGTGGGGGGCCGGGTGAGCAGCAGCCGGACTGGCCCGATCCGTCGCCTGCGCTGTGGCAGGTTACCGGGCCGGAAGGACAGCAAGCATGGCTGTTCGGCACCGTCCATGCGCTACCGGAAGGTCTCGAGTGGCAGACCGATGCCGTTGACCAGGCTTTCGATGCCGCCGGGGTGCTGGTGGTGGAGATTGCCGACCTCGGCGACAATGCCCGCGCCTTCCCGATCTTTGAACGCTTTGCCTACAGCAGCGGCCTGCCCCCGCTGACCAGGCGGGTGACCGGCGAGGAGCGGGAGGCGGTCAGGGCACTGCTCAGGCAGGCAGGCAGGGGCGAAGGCGAATTCGTGGCCATGGAGAGCTGGGCAGCCGCGCTGGTCCTGGCCGGCGGGGTGCGTTATGGCGATCCGGAACTGGGCGTCGATCGTGTTCTCCTGTCGCGCGGCAAGCAGGCGATCGCGCTGGAAAGCTTCGAACACCAGTTCAGCCTGTTCGACGGCCTGCCGCGGGCCGAGCAGGACGACCTGCTGGTGGCTGTCGCGCACGAGGCGGCGAGGAGCGATCCGCTAACCGCCCTTGCACCCTGGATCACCGGCGACATGGCCGCACTGGAAGGACTGGCTCGGGAAGGGATGCTGGGCGATCCGGAACTGCGTGCCGCGCTGCTCGATGGACGCAATGCCGAATGGGTCGAACGGCTCGTACCGGTAATCGACAACGGCCGGCAGCCCTTCGTGGCCGTGGGCGCGGCGCACATGCTGGGCGATGGCGGCCTGCCCGCTTTGCTGGCGGCGCGCGGGTATAGGGTCACCCGTATCCAGTAGTTGTTGCAATTGGGCTGCGTCCTGCTATGCGCGCCCCTCCCCCGGCATGGTCATCCCTGGAGGCGTGGCGGGAGGATACCAACACGTATTCGAAAGGCTTGTGACATGAGCGACGCTCTCACCCTGCCGGCCGAAGCGCGCGAACGGGCTGGCAAGGGAGCCTCCCGTGCATTGCGTCGCGAAGGCCGCGTACCTGCCGTCATCTATGGCGGCAACGAAGAACCGACCACCATCCACGTGGAAGAAAAGCTGCTGATGAAGCAGCTGATGACCGGCCACTTCATGAACTCCCTGATCATGATCGAGCTTGGCGGCAAGACCCTGCGCACGCAGGCGAAGGACGTTGCCATGCACCCGGTCAGCGATCGCCCGATCCATGTCGACTTCCTGCGCCTGGGCAAGGACGCCAAGGTCGACGTGCAGGTGCCGGTGGTGTTCATCAACGAAGAGCAGAGCCCCGGCCTCAAGCGCGGTGCGGTGCTCAACGTGGTACGTCACGAGCTGGAACTTATCTGCGACGCGGACCTGATCCCGAGCGAGATCGAGATCGACGTGACGGGGCTCGATGTGGGCGATTCGATCCACATCAGCAACGTCACCCTGCCCAAGGGCAGCGCCAGCGCCATCACCGACCGCGATTTCACCATCGCCACCGTGGTTGCGCCCTCGGGCATGAAGAGCTCGGGTGCCGCCGAAGAGGCTGCCGGCGAGGAGTGATGGAGCGGGCGGTCCCTTCCGCCCCCCTCACCTGGAAACAACGGGGGCTGGCAGCAATGCCGGCCCCTTTCCTTTCCGGCCCACAGCAGGGATAAGCAAGCCATGCAGATCTGGACCGGCCTCGGCAATCCCGGCCCCTCCTATGCCATGCACCGGCACAATGTCGGCTTCATGGCGCTCGACGTGCTGGCCGACATGCACGACTTCGGACCGGTGCAGAAGAAGTTCCAGGGCTGGGTCCAGGAAGGCCGCATCGGCAACCAGAAGATCCTGCTGCTGAAGCCGGCCACCTTCATGAACGAGAGCGGTCGCGCGGTGGCCGAGGCGCTGCGCTTCTACAAGCTTGGCCCCGACGCGCTGACCGTGTTCCATGACGAACTCGACCTCGCGCCATTCAAGGTCAAGGTGAAGCAGGGTGGCGGCACGGCCGGGCACAACGGCCTGCGCTCTATCGACCAGCACCTCGGCCCCGATTTCCGCCGCGTTCGCATCGGCATCGGCCATCCCGGCCACAAGGACCGCGTCCACGGCTATGTGCTGGGCAACTTTGCCAAGGCCGAGCAGGACGATCTTGCTGAAATGCTTGGCGCAATCGGGGCGGAGGCCGGATGGCTGGCAGCGGGGGACGACGCCCGCTTCATGAACGACGTGGCCCTGCGCCAGCAGCCCTGAGAAACGTCGGAAATCTTGACAGCCCCCCGGTGTAACCTGGGCCGTTAACCATTGAGATCCGCAGAAAACTGCAATTGGCACGGCTGTTGCGATGTCTGTCCCGTCATTTCGGTAACCAGACATATTTGCTATCAGGGGATTTGCCATGTTGAAGAAGTCCATCGTTTTGCTGGCCATTGCTTCGGTTTCGGCCTGGTCGGTTCCGGCCTCGGCCACCTTTAGCTGGTGGGGCGGCAGCTCGGGCAGCTACTGCAAGAAGAACTGCACCGGCAGCACCTCGAGCTCGACCAGCACCAGCTCGTC
>CAZTED010000114.1:0-8517 GCA_964612175.1 uncultured Sphingomonadaceae bacterium | reverse complement strand
GCTGCATCATGATGCGCAAGTGCCACCTCAACACCTGCCCGGTGGGCGTGGCCACGCAGGACCCGGTGCTGCGCGCCCGCTTCGTCGGCCAGCCGGAACACGTGATCAACTACTTCTTCTTCGTGGCCGAGGAGCTGCGCCAGATCATGGCCGAGATGGGCTTCCGCACCATCGACGAGATGATCGGCCGGGTCGACCGGATCGACATGAAGCGGGTGGAGCGCCACTGGAAGGCGCAGGGCATCGACCTGTCGCGCCTGCTCCGCAAGATCGAGGTACCGGCCGGCAAGGAGCTGCGCCATACCGAGTTCCAGGACCACGGGCTGGAGAATGCTCTCGACAACGAGATCATCCAGGCTGCCCGCCCGGCGCTCGACCATGGCGAGACGCTGGTGCTCGATTTCCCGGTCCGCAACGTCAACCGCACGGTCGGCGCCATGCTGTCGGGCGAAATTGCCCGCAAGTTTGGCCATGCCGGCCTCAAGGCGGACCAGCTGCGGGTGAACTTCACCGGCGTTGCCGGGCAGAGTTTCGGCGCATGGGCCGCCCATGGCCTGACGCTGGACCTGGTGGGCGATGCCAACGACTATGTCGGCAAGGGCTTGTCGGGCGGGCGCATCATCGTGCGCCAGCCGACCGGCGTGGACCGCGACCCGACCACCAACATCATCGTCGGCAACACCGTGCTCTATGGTGCGATCGCGGGCGAGGCTTACTTCAACGGCGTTGCCGGCGAGCGCTTCGCCGTGCGCAACTCGGGCGCTATAGCGGTGGTCGAAGGCACCGGTGACCACGGCTGCGAATACATGACCGGCGGCGTGGTATGCGTTCTGGGCGCGACCGGTCGCAACTTCGCCGCGGGCATGAGCGGCGGCGTGGCCTATGTCTATGACGAGGACGGCACCTTCGCCAGCCGCTGCAACATGGCCCAGGTGGAACTGCTGCCGATCGACCCGGCCCCTTCGTCCGTGGAAGGCACCGGACGGCCGCAGCAGCGCAGCACCGGCATCCACGACTTCGGCATGGGCGACCCGCTGTACCACGATGCCGAGCGGCTGCGCGTGCTGGTGGAACGGCACAAGCTGCACACCGGCTCTGCCCGGGCGGCAGCGCTGCTGGACGACTGGGACAATGCCCTTGGCAAGTTCGTCAAGGTCATGCCGACCGATTATGCGCGCGCTCTGCGCCAGCTCGAGGCCGAGCGCGAGGCCGTTGCCTCGGTCGCGGCCGAGTAAGGATTACGGATCAGGACTATGGGCAAGGAAACCGGTTTTCTCGAACTCGACCGCCAGGATCGCAGCTATGCCGATCCCAAGGAGAGGCTGCACCACTACAAGGAATTCGTGATCCCGCATTCCGAAGGTGCCCTGCGCGGGCAGGCTTCGCGGTGCATGAATTGCGGCATTCCCTACTGCCACAACGGCTGTCCGGTGAACAACATCATCCCGGACTGGAACCATCTGGTCTATGAAGGGGACTGGAAGAACGCACTGGAAGTGCTGCATTCCACCAACAACTTCCCCGAGTTCACCGGCCGCATCTGCCCCGCCCCGTGCGAGGCGAGCTGTACGCTGAACCTCACAGACCAGCCGGTGACGATCAAGTCCATCGAATGCGCGATCGTCGATCGCGGGTGGAAGGAAGGCTGGATCGAACCGCAGGTGCCGGCAAGGAAGACCGGCAAGTCGGTGGCCGTGGTCGGCTCCGGCCCGGCGGGCATGGCTGCGGCACAGCAGCTGGCCCGCGCCGGCCATTCGGTGACCCTGTTCGAGAAGGCCGACCGGATCGGCGGCCTGCTCCGCTATGGCATCCCCGACTTCAAGATGGAAAAGCACCTCATCAACCGCCGCGCGGTGCAGATGGAGGCCGAGGGCGTCACCATCCGCACCTCCACCGAAGTGGGCGTGGACGTGTCGATGAAGAGCCTGCGGGAGAACTTCGATGCCATCGTGATGGCGGGCGGCGCGGAAGACGCGCGCATGCTGACCATCCCCGGCGCAGAACTGCCCGGCGTGCGGCTGGCGATGGAATTCCTCACCCAGCAGAACAAGCGCGTGGCCGGCGACAGCGAGGAGCGCGCCGCCCCGCGCGGCACGCTGACCGCCACCGGCAAGGACGTGATCGTGATCGGCGGCGGTGATACCGGTTCCGACTGCGTGGGCACAAGCAACCGCCAGGGCGCCAAGAGCGTCACCCAGATCGAGATCATGCCGCAGCCTCCTGAAAAGGAAAACAAGCTGCTGACCTGGCCCGACTGGCCGATGAAGCTGCGCACCTCCACCAGCCACGAGGAAGGCGTCAACCGCGACTGGGCCGTGCTGACCAAGGAAGTGGTGAGCGAAAGCGGCGTGGTGACCGGCCTGAGGTGCGTGCGTGCCGACTGGTCGGAGGGCAAACTGCAGGAAGTGCCGGGCACCGAATTCGTGCTCAAGGCTGACCTGATCCTGCTCGCCATGGGCTTTGTCGGCCCGCGCAAGGCCGGCATGATCGACCAGTCGGGCGTGGAGCTCGATCCGCGCGGCAACGTGAAGGCCGATACGAACAGCTACCAGACTTCGGACCCGCAAATCTGGGCCTGCGGCGACATGCGCCGTGGCCAGTCGCTGGTCGTCTGGGCGATCCGCGAAGGCCGCCAGTGCGCCCGCGCGGTGGACGAGGCGCTGATGGGGGTTTCCGAACTGCCGCGCTGACCGGCAATTAGTGACGAACCAATTGCGGGGCGCGGTGCCGGTCTGGCCCCGCGCCCCGCTTGCGTCCGCCTTCCGCCTGCGCCACTCTCGCCACCGACAAGAGGAGAGGGCGCATGATCCCCGAAAGCTATCACGCCGATACCGACGCCCTGCCCTGGGCGGAAAGCTGGGCCGACGATCCGGCGATCCGCCTGAAACTGCTGATGGCGGATGTCGAAGGTGCGCGCTTTGCCGTGCGGATGGGCTTTGCGCCGGGCACGCAGGTGTTCCCGCACAAGCATACAGGCGAAGTCCACGCGATCACGCTGGCGGGCAAGTGGTCCTACCTCGAGTATCCGGACAGCCCGGCCAATATTGCCGGTTCCTACCTGTTCGAGCCGCCGGGCAGCACCCACACGCTGAAAGTGGCCGACGATGCAGGCGTGGAAACCGATGTCCTGTTCGTGATCTACGGCGCACTGCTGCACCTCGATGAAAGCGGCAATCCGGTTGCCATTACCGATGCCGCCAGCGTGATCGAGGAGTATGGCCGCCGCCTGCGCGAGCAGGGGCTGGACGTGCCAAAGGTGCCGGTCGGCGGGGCCATGGGCTACCGGGCGGTCTAGGCTTTTCGGCAAGGGGAACGAGCCCGGTTTTCCTTGCGGTTACGCCCCGGCCTTCTCCTCCGCCACCCGCCGGGAAGACGCGAACATGGTGGTGAAATGGTCGTCCGCCGCCTCAGCACCGGCCTCGCGGATCGTCGTGCGGCGCATGTCGCGGCGAAAGGCCGTGTCGTCGAAATCGCCGGCGCGGTGCATGACACATAGGTTGTCCCAGATGCTCATGTCGCCGGGACGGTATTCGACCGAGATGACATAGCGGTCCTGCGTCGCCCAGGCGTTGAGCTCGTCGATCAGGGCACGGCCCTCCTGCTTGTCCATCCCCACGATGTCGCGGGCATGGCCGCCAAGGTAGAGAGCGCGCCGGCCGCTGGCCCTGTGGTGCATCACCACCGGCTGGTGGGCGTGCGGCATGGCGTCGAGTTCTTCCTCGGTAGTCGGGTACCCGGCCTTCATCCGCGAATAGAAGTAGCAATGCCGCGCGGTCAGGCCTTCCAGCCGGTCCTTCATTGTCTGCGGCAGGTCGTCGTATGCGCTGCGGGTGTCGGCAAAGAAGGTGGGCGCGGAAACCTGGGGCGGTGGCGCTTCGTGGCACAGCAGCAGCGCCTGCGCGCTGCGCACCTGCATATAGGAGCTGTCGATGTGCCACAGCCGGTTGCCGGCATTGATCAGGCGGCGCAGCTCATTGTCGATGA
The DNA here is from genome assembly GCA_964612175.1 of uncultured Sphingomonadaceae bacterium. GTDB lineage: Bacteria > Pseudomonadota > Alphaproteobacteria > Sphingomonadales > Sphingomonadaceae > Alteraurantiacibacter. The sequence goes on along the minus strand of CAZTED010000114.1, from coordinate 4,533 downwards.
TGGTTCCGTCAGCATCGATGTTGCTGGCATCGAACAGCTCGGGCTGGGAATAACGCGGCGGCTTGCCCTTGTGCACCGGGGCCAGTTCGACATGGCCGAACAGGCGGCTGAAGGCGACGTGGCTGGCATCGTCGAGGCCGGTATCGCGCCACACGGTCACGCCCCAGGTATCCTGCGCCTGCCGGATAGCGGACTGCGTTCCCGGATCGAGCGGTCGGGTGATGTCGATGCCCGACACCTCCGCACCGAAGCGTTCCGATAGCGGCTTGATCATCAGGTTCATGGGAACTCCCCCCAAGCCTGACCTATATCTTTAGCATTCGAACTAATCCAGCCTCCAGTCGATTCCCCCCCGCCCGTGCCGTTCGAGGAAGGCGTTGGCACGGCTGAACGGTTTAGATCCGAAGAACCCGCGATGGGCGGACAGGGGGCTGGGGTGGACGGACTGCAACAGCAGGTGCCGCCCGTCCTGCAGTGCGGCGATCCGCTGCGCCTTCTTCTGCGCGTGGCTGCCCCACAGGATAAAAACGGTGGGATCCGGCCGGGCGGCAACCGCCGCCACCAGCGCATCAGTGATCTCCTCCCAGCCGCGCTGCTGGTGCGACCCGGCCTGCCCGTCCTCCACCGTCAGCGCGTTGTTGAGCAAGAGCACGCCTGCCCGGGCCCATGACTCAAGGTTGCCATGGGCGGGCGGGGCTATCCCCAGGTCCGCCTGCAATTCCTTGAACACATTGACCAGCGAGGGCGGCGGGCGCACGCCACGAGGCACGGAAAAACACAGGCCATGGGCCTGGCCGGGGCCATGATAGGGGTCCTGCCCCAGGATCACCGCCCTGACGCTTTCCAGCGGGGTCAGCTCCAGCGCACGCAGGCGGCTGCCGCGCGGCGGGTAGATCGCCTTGCCCGCCTGCTCCTCGGCCTTGAGCCAGCCGCCCAGTTGCCGCGCGGCCGGGGTGGCTAGAACGGGCTCCAGGACCGCGCGCCAGCTTTCGGGAATTGCCTCTGCCATGACGCCCTCCTACTTCCGCGCGACCGCGCCAACCAGCGCACTCTTTCCCTCTGTCCCCAATCGGCCTAAGGCTTTCCCTCTATGGCAGTATATTTCCACGAAGAAGACCTCCCCGCCGATGTGCTCGCACCCGGCCCGGTGGCGGTCGATACCGAGACCATGGGCCTCGTCACCCATCGTGACCGGCTGTGCCTGCTGCAGATCAGCGACGGGAAGGGCGACGAGCACCTGGTGCGCTTTGCCAATGGCAGTGCCTTTGATGCGCCCAACCTGAAGGCGGTACTGGCCGATCCGGCCCGGCTGAAGCTGTACCATTATGCCCGGTTCGACCTTGCGGCGATCCAGCATTACCTGGGCGTGGTGGCCGGTCCGGTGTTCTGCACCAAGATCGCCAGCAAGCTGACCCGCACCTATACCGACCGCCATGGCCTCAAGAACCTCGTCAGCGAACTGCTGGGCGAGGACCTGTCCAAGCAGCAGCAGTCGAGCGACTGGGGTGCAGCCACCCTGTCGGATGCGCAGCGCGAATATGCCGCGTCCGACGTGCGCTATCTGCACCGCCTGCGGGAAATCCTGATCGTGCGGCTTGAGCGCGAAGGACGGTTGGAAATGGCGCAGGCCTGTTTCGATTTCCTGCCCGCCCGCGCCGCGCTGGACATGGCCGGGTGGATCGACAAGGACATCTTCAGCCACGAGTAAGGCACGAGGGGCAAGAAGCCGCATTGCATGACCATCCAGGCCGACACCATCCGCGACCGGCGCCGCGCCAATGCCGCGCCCGGATCGGGGCTCGACAGGGTGGTGCGCGCCCTTGCCGTGGCCCTGCCCGCGGCCGTGGGCGTGGTGGCAGCCATGATGCTGATCACGCCGCTTGGCCCGCGCGGCGAGGTCTCCTTCCTGCTCGACCGCAACAAGGTGGCCGTGGCCGAAGACAGGCTGCGGATGGACAATGCCATGTATCGCGGCGTGGACAACGACGGGCGACCGTTCTCGCTCTCCGCCGGCGATGCGGTGCAGACCAGCAACCGTGTGCCGGTGGTGGAAATGCATGACCTGGTGGCCCGCATGGTGCTGCCCGAAGGCCCTGCCGTCCTGAGCGCGCCCGCAGGCTCCTACGACATCGAGGCAGAGCAGGTGGCGATCCCCGGCACGGTGCAGTTCACGGCCACCAACGGGTATCGGCTGATGGCGCAGAACGTTTCGGTCAACCTGCCCGGGCGCACGCTGGAAGGACGCGGCGGCGTGGAAGGGGCGATCCCGGCAGGAACATTCTCGGCCGACCGGTTCTTTGCCAACCTGCCAGCCCGGACCCTGGCGCTGGAAGGCAATGCCCGCCTGCGCATGGTGCCCGGCCAGCTGCAGATGCCCGATAACCTGCCGCGCCTGAGGCCGGGGAGCGCGCAATGATCCGCTTGCCTCGCACCGCTGATCGGCTATCGCTCAGGGCCATGGACAAAGCCCGCCCCTCGCTCGCCGCACTTGCCCGTCGTGGCCTCCTCGGCGGTCTCATTGCCGGCAGCGTGGCCGCGCTGGGCTTCGGCTCGGTCGCCGGTGCGCAGAACATTGCCGGGTTCAATTCCAACCAGCCGGTCAGCTTCGATGCCGACCGGATCGAACTGCAGGACCGGCAGAAGCGCGTCGTGCTGTCGGGTGACGTGGTGATCCGGCAGGGTGACCTGAGCCTTACTGCACAGCGGACCACGGTGTCCTATTCCGATGCCGGCACGCTCACGATCCAGCGGATCGACGCTACCGGCGGGGTTACCGTTGTTCGCGGCAGCGAACGGGCGAGCGGCGCCTCGGGCGTCTATGATTTCAACCGGCGGGTCATCGTGCTGGCAGGCGGCGTTGCCCTGCGGCGCGGCAACGATTTCCTGAACGGCGGGCGGCTGGTGATCGACCTCAACACCGGGCTTTCGAGCGTGGATGGCAGCGCGGCGGGATCGGGGCCGGACGGTACGTCGAGCGGGCGGGTATCGGGCACTTTCGCCGTGCCGCAGCGGGACTGATAACGGCCACGCAAAGAAGTCCCCCGGGACCTCGGCCAGTTGTCAGGCGCAGCCGGCCAGGTCGATCATATCGGCACGGGCCTGATCGCCGGCATTGCGCAAGGTCCTGGCGGACCGTTCCAGCGTATCGCAGTCGAACTCGCGGCCCAGCGCCTGCGCCATGGCAACGATCTCTGCAAGCTGGGCCGGTTCGAACCCTGCCCCCCAGCTCCGCACGAAGTTGCGCTGCCAGTAGCCCTGGCCTGCCAGTTGCTCAGCCAGCGCTGCCCGCCCCTCCTGGGTGGCAGCAAGTTGCCGGAGCAGGGCTGTCATCGCCTGGCTGTCCAACGAGCCTGTTGCCAGCAAGGCCGCCACCCGCTGGGATGCGGCTGTCGGGTTTCCGCCCAGAATCGCCGCCTGGGCCATGGTCTGCTGCGCGAACGGTTCACGCCAGCCCCGCCGCCCGGCCTCTTCCAGCGCGGGAAGGCCGGTTTGCGCATTGCCTGCCATGAGCGCGGACTGGGCAAGCAAGGTCAGGTTTCAGCTGGTAACGGGCGGACGCGCACAAGGTCGCGCGCAAGTGCTTCAGCCAGTACCGGTTGCTCCACCAGAAGTGCCTGCCGGACCAGCTGTTGCTGCGCGAACCCGCGAAAGGGTGCCGGCACGGCCGGGGCCAGTCCGGGCGAGAAGCGCGAGGAACGGTCGATCTGCGCGAAGGCGCGTTCGTGGTTGCCTGCAAGGAGGCGCTGCAGGATCGTACGGTCATCATCGTTACCCATCGCCCGGCCAGCCTGGCGCTGGCCGACCGCGTCCTCATGGTTGAAGGAGGGCAGGTCCGCGATGTGACGGGGCAGCTGGACTCATCCGGCGCTGCTGGTAACGAGCCCGTTCTCGACTAGCTGGCCAGCGAGCACGGCCACGTCGCGCTCCACTGTGTCGCGATCGACCTCGAATTCGGCCTCGACCGCGTCAACCAGGGCGGCAATCGTCTGGTCGCCAGCTTCCAGCAGTTGCCAGATGTGCCCGCCCACGGTGTTGAGGCCGAAATAGGTTCCGCTGCCAAGATCCAGCAGGACCAGTTCGCCGCCCACTTCGCGGGCGACCACGTCTTCATTCGCGGAAAGAACAGCATTTCCAGCCATGTTAAAACCTTTCGCCCAAGGCATGGGCTGCGACCTTGTTAACGACGTCAGCCAGTTGCTCGTATACGCGCGGAAGGACTGGCGGCGACAGGTCATCCGGGACCGAAAGTTCCGGCCCGCTTCGCAAATCTTCAGATTGCACGGATACGGCAGTAAGCTCCATTATCTGCCGAATGCTCCCTGAAAAGGTGATTGCGTATAACTACCTATATCTTGGCGAAACGTCTTTAACCAGATGATATTGCAGATGCGAGAAAGCCCGCGCCAGGACAAGGCAAGCCGCACGGAATGTGCGGCAGGCCGTGGATCGAGCAAGCCGCAACAGGACCAATCGAGAGATTCAGGCCCGGCGCTGGTCGGCGAAGCGGGCGATCTGGACGAGAGACTGGGCCAG
>CAZTED010000113.1:0-8665 GCA_964612175.1 uncultured Sphingomonadaceae bacterium | reverse complement strand
TGCGCTGGAGCCCGGGCATGGTCTGCATGTGGGACAACGCCGCCACCATGCACCTCGCCCCCAACGACTACGACGGCTTCCGCCGCGAGATGTACCGCACGACGATCGCCGGGACAGTGCCAAGGTAGTGCCTTTGCGCCGGCCCTGGGCTGGCGGCTTGTCCCGGGCGCGGTTCGCGCTACAAGGCGCCCCGCTTGCATCTGCGGAAGGGAACCGATGCCTGAACTTGTAAACCACCAGATCACCGATGGCGTGGCGAGCATCACCCTGTGCCGGCCGGATGCCGGCAACGCGATGAGCTGGCAGCTGATCGACGAATTTGCCGCAGCGGTGGAGCATTGCGTCCGGCAGGACGGCGTGCGGGCTTTCCTCATCAGCGCACAAGGCAAGCATTTCAGCGTGGGCGGCGATATCCGCGCCTTTTCCTCCGAACCGGACCCGGCGGACTTCATCGACAGGCTGGCCCGCCGCCTGCACGAAGCGCTTGTCCTGCTGGCCGGCCACCGGGCACCGGTGGTGATCGCGGCCCAGGGGGCGGCGGCCGGTGCCGGGCTCAGCCTGGTGGCCAGCGGCGACGTGGTTCTTGCGGCAGAGGATGCCAGCTTCTCCATGGCCTATACCGGCATAGGCTTGACTGCCGATGGCGGCGCTACGTGGCACCTCCCCCGGGTGATCGGGCTTCGGGCCACGCAGGAAATGGCCTATCTCGGCCGCCGGCTGAGCGCGTCCGAAGCGCTGGAGCTGGGCCTTGTCACCCGGCTTGTCCCGGCGGAACGACTGGCGCAGGAAGCAGCAGAGGTCGCCCGCGCGATTGCCGCCGGCCCGACGCTGGCTTTCGGCAGCATCAAGCGCCTGCTGGCAGAAGGTGACAGGTCCACCCTTGCCGACCAGCTTGACAGCGAGGCTGCCGCAATCGCCGTGGCCATGGCCAGCCGGGATGCCCAAGATGCCATCGCGGCATTCCTCAATCGCGAAAAGCCTGTGTTCAACGGTCGTTGAGCATGGCCTTGCCGCCCGTCAATCTCCCCTGCAGGCGCAAGGCTTCGCATCCGTGATAGTCCAGCCCTGCCTTCGCAATTCCCGATAAACGCGATAGAAGCCCGCCATTCCAGATCTCCAGCCCCATTCCATTCCGAGGAGCCTGCCTGATGCCACCTTTCGTAACGGTTGAACGCCGCGGTCGTGTAGCGGTGATTACCTTCAACCGGCCCGATACGCTCAATGCCATCGGGACGCACCAGGACTGCATGGACCTGGTCGACGCAATCGACGCGCTCAACGATGACCGCTCGATCTCGGCAGCGGTCGTGACCGGGGCGGGTCGGGCCTTCTCGGCCGGGGGCAACCTCAAGGCGATGAAGGAGCGCAGCGGCATCGGCCCGCTCGAACAGCCCGATTCCACCCGCCACAATTACCGCCGCGGCGTGCAGCGCATCGCCCGCGCCTTCATGGATTGCGAGGTTCCGCTGATCGCTGCGGTCAATGGCCATGCCGTGGGGCTCGGGTGTGACCTGGCATGCCTTTGCGACGTGCGCATTGCCGCCGAAAGCGCGAAGTTCTCCGCCAGCTTCATCAAGGTCGGCATCGTTCCGGGAGACGGCGGCGCCTGGTCGCTCCAGCGCGTGGTCGGCTATCCCCGTGCGGCAGAAATGTTCCTGACCGGTGACCGCTATTCCGCGCAGGAAGCGCTCGGCTTCGGGCTTGTTGGCCGCGTGGTTCCCGATGACCAGCTGATGCCCGAAGCGCTCGCCCTGGCAGAGCGGATCGCCCAGAACCCGGCCCGCGCCCTGCGCCTGACCAAGCGCCTGCTGCGCGAAGCACAGACGCAAGGGATGTCGGAGATCCTCGAACTGTCCGCCGCCTTCCAGGCGCTCGCCCATGAAACCGCCGACCATGCCGAAGCGCTCGACGCCTTCATGGAAAAGCGCGATCCCGTGTTCAAGGGCGACTGAGCGCGCCCGCCTCGGGGCCGGGGCTCTGCTCCGGCCGCTCGGGCACGTCAGGATTGCCAAGGGTTACCGCCAGAAGCGCGGCAACGATGCATCCTGCGCCGAGCGTGATCAGGAGCAGGTCATAGCTTCCGTAATTGTCAAATACCCAGCCGGCCGCCGCTGAACCTGCCCCCAGACCCAGTCCGTAAACGCCCATCAGCAAACCGAACAGCGCACCGTAACGCCGCAACCCGAAATAGCGGCTGGTAAGATAGGCAACCACATCCAGTTCCGCCCCGATGCCAAGGCCGATGATCGCGGCGATGATGAAAGCCGTCATCATGCTGCCATCGAACCCAAGCAACAGCACGCTGGCGACTGTCAGCACACCAAAGGCACAACCGGCAACCAGCCTCGCCGGCAACCGGTCGAACAGCAGGCCCGTGCCCAGCCGCCCGACGATCATCGCCGGACCAATCACCAGCGCGACGGAGGCCGCCTGTCCGGGTGACATGCCGGTATCGATCAGCATTGACTGGAAATGCAGCAGGAACATGCCCACCGTAGCCGAAACCACCAGCAAGGCGGCGGCAAGGCGCCAGAACCGCGTGCCGGAAAGCGTCTGGGCAACGGACAGGCCGGGAAGCGCCGCCTCGCTTGCCCGGCGGCTGGCCGAGGTTGTTGTGCCGCCTCCGGGATCCCGGAACAGGAAATAGCTGGGCACGAACATCAGCAAGCCACCACCGACCGCCAGCACCACGAATGTGGCGCGCAGGCCAACCTCCTCCAGCAATGCCAGCACGATTGTCGGCATGAACGACGCCATGATCCCCGAGCCAGACAAGGTCAGGGCCAGGGCGAGCCCCCGGCTCACGCTGAACCAGCGCACCACCGCCATGGTCAACACGATCGGACCGGCAAAGTAGCCACACAGCGCAAACAGGGCGCTGACCAGATAGAAGCTCATCAGATCCGGACCGGTCAGGCCAAACAGCGCATAGGAGATTGTGAATGCCAGCGTGCCCGCCAGCACGACGGGGCGCGGCCCGAACCGGTCGGCCGTTATCCCGACCAGCACATTGGCAATTGGAGAAAGCAGGCTGGTGATGGAGAGGCCGAGGGCCGCCTCGCCCCTTGTCCATCCGTATTCCTGGGTAAGGGGCTGCATGATCGCGCCCATCACGGGATAATGCATCCCGGCAACCGCGACCCCGATCGTCGCACATGTGACCAACGGCCAGCCCGAACGCCATTCGGAACCGGCAGAGCCCCTGACAACGGCACTGTCCACCATGCTTTCGATCCTCGTTGCCTGCATTGTCCAGCCAGGGGCTGCGGCAATCCGCCCGGGGCCTTGCTTAATGTTCCCAATTTCCGCAGGCTACAGCACGCTGCGGCCAAGTTACATGGCACCCGCGATTATCGCGTTCCTGATGCCTCGCGCCCATTGCCGGAGCAGGCTCGACATTCGGCAGCGGCGGCGACAAGAGTTTTTCGATCCACGTGTCGACAGGACCTGCCGATGACCGCGCCCGCCGCCCAGACCATTCCCGACCAGCAGTTCGAGGCCTTCCTGGCCGAAGGACGCTTCATGATCCAGCGCAGCCGTGAAAGCGGCGCCTATGTGTTCTATCCGCGCGCGGTAGCACCGCGAACAGGGGAAGACCTGGACTGGGTGGAAGCCTCGGGCCGCGGCACCGTCCATTCGACCACGGTAGTGCGCAAGAAGCCGCCGGAGCCCAGCTACAACATTGCCCTGATCGAACTTGCGGAAGGCCCGCGCATGATGAGCCGGGTGGAAGGGATCGATCCGGCCGATGTGGCAATCGGCATGACCGTAGAGGCCCGCATCGTTCAGGCCGAGGATGGCCCGCTGGTCGTCTTCGTGCCGGCAGCCGATCGCGAAGCGGGGGATGCAGCATGAGCACTGGTACCTTCCCCCGCGGCAAGGCGGCGGTCGTCGGCGTGGCGACCTTCGGCACGGGCCGCGCACCGGGCTATATGCCCAACGACCTTGGTGCGATTGCAGCCCGTGATGCGCTGCGCGATGCCGGGCTTACCCTGGCCGATGTCGATGGGCTGTTCTTCACCCACAGTTCCGACACGTTCGGCGGCGGCACCGCCTTTGCCCAGTACCTGGGCATCCAGCCAAGATTCATCAACAATTCCCGCCCCGGTGGCAGCACGTTCGAAACCTATCTTGAACAGGCTGCCTGGCTGCTTGATGCAGGCATGATCAACTGCGCCCTGATCGCCTATGGCTCCAATCAGGCCTCGGGTGCCGGCAGGGTGGCGCGCACATCGCTGCCCTGGCCTTACGAGGCGCGATACAAGCCGCTCGAACCTGTCAGCAGCTATGCCCTTGCAGCCGCGCGCCACATGCACGAATTCGGCACCACGAAGGACCAGATGGGAGAAGTGGCCGTTGCCGCACGCCAGTGGGCCATGCTGAACCCGGAAGCCTACAAGCGCGATCCGCTGACCTTGGACGATTACCGCGCCTCGCGACTGGTGTCGGATCCGCTTTCGGTGCTCGACTGCTGCCTTGTGACCGATGGCGGGGCCGCCATCGTGATGACCCGTGCCGACCGTGCGGCTGACCTGGCCCGCAAGCCGGTCAAGGTGCTGGGCGCGGCCAGCGGCACCACCCATGCCTTCATTTCCGCCATGCCCGATCTCACCCGGACGGCCCTGGCCGACTGCGCCCGGCGAGCCTATGCGATGGCAGGCCTGGGCCCGCAAGACATCGACGTGGTGGAGCTGTATGATGCCTTCACCATCAACACGATCATGTTCCTTGAGGACATGGGCTTCTGCCCGAAGGGTGAAGGCGGCCGGTTCGTGGAGGGCGGCCGGATCGCGCCGGGCGGCAGCCTGCCGGTCAACACCAATGGCGGCGGCCTGTCGTGCACCCATCCCGGGATGTACGGCATGTTCACGATCATCGAGGCGGTGCGGCAGCTGCGCGGCGAAGGCGGCGACCGGCAGGTGGCCAATGCCCGGACCGCGATCGCACAGGGCAATGGCGGCGTCCTGTCCGCCCAGGCAATGGCCATCCTTGCGACTGACTAGGCTGAAGTGATCGGACCGGGCGTCAGGCCTGCATCAGGCCCGACCTGATTGCCCTTGCGCCCATCAGCATCAGGATCGCGGCTATCGGGGCGAATATCCCGAATGTCATCACCAGCGACCAGCCAACCATGGCCTCGTCGCGGAACACATAGTCGGTGAACACCGCCACGATGGTTGGCCCGCAGCCAAGGCCGATCATGTTGAACACCAGCAGGTAGACCGCCGAAACCTGTCCCCGCATCCGCCCGGGTGTTACGATCTGGAGCGCAGCGCCAGCCACGCCGGTAAAGCTTCCCACGGCGATCGGCAGGACCAGGAAGGCAACCGCGATGCGCGCATCGGGGCTCAGCACCATGGCCGCGACACATGTCGCCTGCAGCAGGGCACAACCCGCAAAGAACAGCATGTGGGCATCCTTGCGCCCGCTCGAATACCAGCGGTCCACCAGGAAACCCATCAATGCGCCCCCGGCCACGCCCACGAACAGGGTCAGGCCGCCCACCATCATCGCGGTCTGCGACAGGGACCAGTCATGCTGGCGCATGAAGAACACCGCCAGCCACGAGACAAGGCCGTAGTTGCACATCGAGTATAGGCCGAAGCCGAGGAAATGCGGGTAGTAGAAGCGGCGGCGCGAGTGGATGAAACGCATCGCCTCGCCAATGCCCTTGCCCGAAGCGGCGGCCTTCTCGGCAACGTCCTTGTGCCGGCGCTGATCGGGAACGGTATAGATGAGCGGCGCAAACAGCAGGCCCGGAATGCCGGTCAGCAGCAGGGCCACCTGCCAGCCAACCAGATTGCCCACCAGAGGCAGGTCGATCCCTTCAGCGGGTACGGCATCGACGACCACCCCGGCCATGACGGCGCTCAGCGCCCCGCCCACCGCGGCTCCGGTGCCCATGATCGACATCGGCAGCGCCAGCTTGCCGGGAGGGAATATGTCGCTCAGCATCGAATAGGCAGCCGGTGCCAGGACCGCTTCACCAGCGGCCACGCCGATGCGCCCGAGCAGGAGGTGCCAGTATCGCATGGCCAGGCCGCAAGCGGACGAAGCGATCGACCAGAAGACCAGGCCCAGGAAAACGATCCTTCGCCTTGGACTGTTATCGACAAACCAGCCGATGGGTATGCCCAGAACCGTATAGAACACGGCAAAGGTGAAGCCCTGCAGCAAGCTTATCTCGAAGTCGCTGATGCCCATGGTCTGCTGGATCGGCACGACCAGGATGTTCAGCATCTGCCGGTCGAGGAAGGCAATGCCGTAAAGCAGGAAGAACACCACCACGGACCACCAGGCAACCGCCGGCCGCGGATAGGTTTCGTCCGTGTCCACGTCAGCAACCACCGTGGCCATGTCAGGCGCGACCATGGGCATTGGTGCTGGCAGGATGCCGGAGCCCGGGGGTCGTTGCGGCCGGGATGCCCCCGCGAAATCGCCAATGTCGCAGTGCCATGACTACTCTCCCCGGATCCGGGCCCTTTTTCCGGACCTCTGAACGCAAACAGACATGGCAAGGGGTCTGGAATCCAGCGATATTCCTCGTCCTGCCACTTATTCGCACTTGTGATATCCCGACCAGGAGATCGCCGTGCGACTTACCGGGACGCAAATGGCTTGTCCGCCCTGACATGCGTGCCATGGTAACCACTCAGGCGGATCAAGGCCGGACCGCAAGGCCGGCGGCAAGCGGGCAATCGCACGGGAATGGACCATCGGTGAGCGACAACCAGGCAGGGCGTGCGACTGACAGGAGCTGGGACCAAGGCGCCCTGTCCCGACCGCTGGAAAGCTATGCCGGAAACCGGCCACCGGCGCCGGACTGGTTCCTGCGCGCGCAGGACCAACCGTTTACGCGGAAGTCATTTGCGGTATCGGGCTGCGATCTGGAACTGCTGTGCTGGGGGGAACGGGGCCAGCCGGGTATCCTGTTGCTGCACGGATCCATGGCCCACGCCGCCTGGTGGACAGCCGTGGCGCCGTTGCTGGCAAAGGACTATCGCGTCTGTTCACTGTCCTTTTCAGGGATGGGCGGATCGGGCCATCGTGATCGCTATTCCATTGATCTGATGGCGCAGGAGGCATGGGCCGCAATCGAGGCAGGCGGGCTGTTCGACTCTCCCGCTCCACCCCTTGTCGTGCCGCACAGCTTCGGCGGCAAGGCGGCTTGCCTCATGGCCGGAGGGCCGGGCGGAGAGCGGCTGATGGGTGTCCTGTTCGTCGATTCCTTTGTCATTCCCGACAATGGCGTGCTCAATCCGCCGCCCTATCGCAGTCGCCTCTATGCCAGCGAAGCCGATGCCCTGGCCCGCTTCCGCCTTTCGCCGGACCAGCCTGCGGGACAGCCCTTCGTGATCGATGCCATTGCCCGTGCCGGACTGAAGCAGCGGGCCGACGGACAGTGGACCTGGCGGTTCGACCCCGATTTCTTCCACAAGCTCGATTACCAGAGCGGCTGGGACGAGCTGCTGCAGGCCCGCTGCCGGCTCGCCTTCATCCGGGGGGAGCACTCCAATATCGTTACACCGGAAGAGGAAGCCCTGCAGCGCGAATCCCTCCGCCCGGACTCGCTGTTCGTCGAAATCCCCGATGCCCATCACCACATCATGATCGACCAGCCCCTGGCCCTCCTCTGCGCCATTCGCGCCATTGCGGCAGCCTGGGCAAATGAGGCGGCGATGGAGGCGATCCTCACCCGGGTCAGCTGACCAGGAATCCTCCGTCTGCCGCCAGGGCCTGCCCGGTTATGTACGATGCGGCAGGGGAAGCCAGGAACAGGCATGCGGCGGCAATCTCATCGGGCTGCGCCGGCCGCGCCATCGGCAAATGGCCCGGCGACATGATCGGGCCGCCAAGGGCCAGCCCTTCGTCGATCATCCGGGCCGTTGCCTCGGCCGCCCCTTGCGTGGCAACACCGCCCGGAAGAACGGCATTGACCCTGATCCCCTGGCCGGCAACCTCGATGGCGAGCGACCGGGTCAGGTTGGTCAGCGCGGCCTTCGAAGCGCCGTAGGCGGAATTGTGATGCACCAGCGCACGCTCGCCACTGGCGGACGAGACATTGACGATCGCACCGCCCGCGCCTCCTGCGATGATCGCCTTGACCGCCTCCCGCATGACGAGGAAACTGCCGCGGGTATTGACGGCGTGAATGGCATCCCATTGTGCAGCCGTCATGGTCGTGAAGGCATGCTTGGGGAAGATCGCCGCTGCGTGGACCAGTCCATAGAGGGCGCCCATCTGCTGCAGGATACCGGAAAAGCACTGCTCGACTGCGCTTTCATCGGAAATGTCGCAAACGAAGGTGCAGGCATCGGCGAGGTCTGCATTCAGGCTGTCCAGCGCGGCCCCGTTCACATCAATGGCCGCGATTCTTGCGCCGGCCTCGGCAAACAGCATCGCGGCAGCGCGCCCGATACCCTGTCCCGCGCCAGTGATTGCCACGACCTTGCCATCAAGGCGCAGCAGCCGTTCTATGCCTGCCATATGTCCTTCAGCCTTCCTGCCCGCTGGTTGCCCGCAGCCCTGGCCCTGATGCCGATTGCCGGGTTCCCCCGGACATTTCACGACAAGACCCGTCCTGGCAAGCCAGGCCGGGTCTTGTCCTGATCAGGCCAGTGGCTTGTCAGAGGTTCCAGAGCTTGGCGGCATTGCGGCCGACCAC
>CAZTED010000112.1:3640-8806 GCA_964612175.1 uncultured Sphingomonadaceae bacterium | reverse complement strand
TGAACCCGATCGTCGAGATCGATGGCGATGAAATGACCCGCATCATCTGGGAATGGATCCGCGAACGGCTGATCCTCCCCTACCTCGACGTGGACCTGAAGTACTACGACCTTTCCGTCCAGAAGCGCGACGAGACGAACGACCAGATCACGGTCGATGCCGCCAATGCCATCAAGCAGTATGGCGTGGGCGTGAAGTGCGCCACCATCACCCCCGATGAAGCGCGCGTCGCCGAATTCAACCTGAAGGAGATGTACAAGTCTCCCAACGGCACGATCCGCAACATCCTGGGCGGCACCATCTTCCGCGAACCGATCGTGATCCAGAACGTGCCGCGGCTGGTGCCGGGCTGGACCGATCCGATCGTGGTCGGCCGCCATGCCTTTGGCGACCAGTACCGTGCCACCGATTTCCTCGTTCCCGGCGCGGGCACCCTGCGCCTGGTGTTCGAGGGCGTGGACGGCAAGGTGATCGACCGCGAGGTCTACCAGTTCAAGGCCCCGGGCGTGGCCATGTCGATGTACAACCTCGACGATTCGATCCGCGATTTCGCCCGCGCCAGCTTCAACTACGGCATCGACCGCAAGTGGCCGGTCTACCTCAGCACCAAGAACACCATCATCAAGGCCTATGACGGCCGCTTCAAGGACCTGTTCGAGGAAGTGTTCAACACCGAGGGCTTCAAGGAGAAGTTCGAGGAACTGGGCATCATCTACGAACACCGCCTGATCGACGACATGGTCGCATCCGCGCTGAAGTGGAGCGGCAAGTTCGTGTGGGCCTGCAAGAACTATGACGGCGACGTGCAGTCCGACGTGGTGGCGCAGGGCTTCGGCTCGCTGGGCCTCATGACCTCCGTGCTGATGACGCCCGACGGCAAGACCGTGGAAGCCGAAGCCGCGCACGGCACCGTCACCCGCCACTACCGCCAGCACCAGCAGGGCAAGGCGACCAGCACCAACCCGATCGCCAGCATCTTCGCCTGGACCCGCGGCCTGATCTATCGTGGCCGGTTCGACAACACGCCGGACGTGGTCAAGTTCGCCGAAACGCTGGAGCGCGTCTGCATCAAGTGCGTCGAGGACGGCAAGATGACCAAGGACCTGGCGCTGCTGATCGGCCCGGACCAGCCGTGGATGACCACCGAGCAGTTCTTCGAGGCGATCCGCGTGGCGCTGGAAGAAGAAATGGCCGCGCAGGGCCTGGCCTGATCCATATGCGGCGGGCCGGTGCCATCGTGCCGGCCCGCCGCATTGCTGCCCGCTCAGGAATTCCCCCGGGCAAGGAATTGTGCATTGCGGCGAAGGCCCCGCGTCTGACATAGACTGGGCCGATGCACGGCGAAACGATCTCTCCCCTGATGTCCGATGCCCTGGTGATCCTGGGGGCGGCCGGCATCGTGATCCCGCTGTTCGCCCGCTTCCGCATCACCCCCATCATCGGCTTCATCCTGGTCGGCCTGCTGGTCGGGCCGTTCGGCCTTGGCCGCATGGTGGGCGAGCAACCGTGGCTGACCCATGTCACCATCACCGATCCCGAGCGGCTGGAACCCTTTGCCGAATTCGGCATCGTGCTGCTGCTGTTCACCATCGGCCTGGAGCTTTCCTTCAACCGCCTGTGGGAACTGCGCAAGCTGGTGTTCGGCCTTGGCGCGCTGGAACTGCTGGTGATCGGGACGCTGCTGGCAGGAATCCTGTCGATGACCGGGCTGACCACCGTGGCCGCCATCGCGCTGGGCCTCGCCCTCGCCTTCTCCTCCACCGCGCTGGTGCTGCCGATATCGGGCACCACCACGCCGGTTGGACGCGCGGCGCTGTCGATGCTGCTGTTCGAGGACATCATGATCGTGCCGGTCATCTTCGTGCTCGGCGCGCTGGCCCCCTATGCCCAGGCCGATGGCTGGACAGGCCTGTTCGACACCATCTGGCAGGGTGTGCTGGTGATCGCGGTGATGATGGTGGGCGGGCGCCTGCTGCTGCCACGCCTGTTCGCCGAGGCGGCGCGGGCCAAGAGCCCGGAACTGTTCCTTGCCGCCAGCCTGCTGGTGATAATCGGCTCCGCCCTGGCCACCACGGCAGTCGGCCTGTCGCCCATCGTCGGCGCGCTTATCGCCGGGCTGCTGATCGCCGAGACCGAGTACCATACCGAGGTTGAAGGCATCATCGAGCCGTTCAAGGGCCTTGCCCTGGGGATCTTCCTGATCACCATCGGGATGAGCATCGACCTGATGACCATCTGGGACAACCTGTGGCTGATCCTGCTGGCCGTTGTCGGCGTGCTGGTACTAAAGGCCACCGTCACCGGCGTGCTGCTGCGGCTGATGGGCGCGCGGCGCGGCACGGCCACGGAAACCGGCATCCTGATGGCGAGCCCTTCGGAAACCACGCTGATCGTGATGGCAGCGGCCACCCAGGCCATGCTGGTGGACGCGCAGACTGCCCAGTTCTGGCAGATCGTCACCGCCATCGGCCTCACCGTCACCCCGCTGCTGGCCAAGCTGGGCCGCAACCTGGGCAGGCGGGTGGAGCCATCCCCCCATGCCGATGAGGCCACTACCGCAGATGGCCAGCCGCGCGTCATCGTGATCGGGCTTGGCCGCGTGGGCCGGCTGGTCACGCAGATGCTCGACAAGCACGACCAGCCCTATGTTGCGATCGATTCCGATTCCGACATCATCGAGAGCGCCCGGCGCGATGGCTACAAGGCCCTGTTTGCCAATGCCATGCGCGCCGACGTGCTGGAAAAGCTGGGTATCGGCGATTGTCCTGCCGTGGTGCTGACCATGGACGAGCATGTGCTGGCCCAGCAGCTGGTGCGAAAGATCCGCGCCGCCCACCCGGACCTGCCGATCATCGCCCGCGCCCGCGACAGCCGCCATGCCGCCGAACTCTACCGCAGCGGCGCCAGCGTGGCCGTGCCCGAAACGCTGGAAAGCTCGCTGCAACTGTCCGAGGCAGCGCTGGTGGAACTGGGGGTCGCCATGGGCCCGGTGATCGCCAGCATCCACGCCAAGCGCGACGAACTGCGCGAGCGGATCATGCGCGAAGGCCAGCTGGACGAAAAGCCCAAGCTGAGGACCAGCACATCCGAAGTCTGACGCTTGCGCCCTGTCACAGCGCGGGGCAGCCCGGCGTGACGGCGGCTATTCCGCCAGCACCCACCTGGCGGCGAAGGCAAGGGGCCGGTCATCGGGCGGGTTGCGCAGGCGCAGGCCGGTCCTTGCCTCGCGGCAGGTTTCATAGGCCATGCGCGCGGTATTGCTGGAATAAAGTGGCCGGCACGTGGCCACCCGGCCCGCCTCATTGAACGTAAGCAGTACCTCCACCCGCGCCTCGATGGCATTGCGCAAGGCAACGGCAGGGTAGGTCAGCGAAATCAGGCGCAGATCGCCCAGCAAGAGGCGCTCCTCCTCCGGCGGTATAGCATACGGAGCGAAGGTGACCGCCGTGCGCTCCAGCGGGAAGCTTGTAGAGGTGTAGAACTGCGGCTGCTCCGGAATCGCCCTCTCGCTGCTCATGTTGACAGTCATGCGATAGGTCGCCTGTTCGTACCTGATCACGATGAAATCAGCGCGCGTGAACCGGCCATGGGCCAGCGCATGGGCGCACAGGGCATTGCCTGCGTCACGCAGCCGTGGAACACCTTGCGTGCTGCAGGCGACAACCGCGCCCGATGCATCCAGCGTCAGTTCCACCGCCAGCCTTTCGCGGCCGTTGTCGAAGGCGCGGCGGAAGGGCCCAAGCAGGACATCAAGGTCGCCAAGGTCGAGCACGCCGGCCCCGGTGACATCGAAGGTTGTGCCTTCGAACACCACACCTGGCAGCGGCGGCGCCGGAGGTGGCGGCGGCACCTGGGCTTGCGCCTGCGCCGTGGCAACACAAAAGGAATGTGCCGCCCCCGCCATCACGGCAAGGGCAAGCCGCCGCTTCATCCCAGCAGAGCCCTTGCCGCGGCAATCGCCGCTTCGGCCTTGTCACCATCGGGGCCACCGCCCTGCGCCATGTCGGGGCGGCCACCGCCGCCCTTGCCGCCCAGCGCTTCCACGCCGGCGCGCACAAGATCCACCGCGCTGAAGCGGGCGGTCAGGTCATCGGTCACGGCTGCGGCGAAGGCCGCCTTGCCATCGTTGACGGCACAGATCGCCGCAACGCCCGAACCCATGCGCTTCTTGGCTTCGTCGAGCAGGCCGCGCAGGTCCTTGGGATCAAGCCCGTGCAGCACCTGGCCGGAGAAGGTCACCCCGCCCACGTCCTCGTCCGCCGCCGGGGCAGCGCCGCCGCCGCCGCCCAATGCAAGCTGCTTCCTGGCCTCGGCCAGTTCGCGTTCAAGGGTGCGGCGTTCGTCGACCAGCGCGGCGACGCGTTCGAGCACTTCGTCGGGCGCGGTGCGCAGTGTGGCGGCAACCGCCTTCAGCGCGTCCTCGCGACCGACCACCCATTGCCGGGCGGCCTCGCCGGTCAGCGCCTCGACACGGCGCACGCCCGAGGAGACAGCGCTTTCCGAAACGATCCGCAGCAGGCCGATGTCGCCGGTGGCGCGCACGTGGGTGCCGCCGCACAGCTCTACCGAATAGGTGCGCCCGCCATTGCCGGCACTGCCCATGCTGAGCACGCGCACTTCCTCGCCGTACTTCTCGCCGAACAGGGCCATGGCGCCTGCCGCAATGGCATCGTCCGGGCTCATCAGCCGGGTGGTTACTTCGGCATTGTGGCGGATTTCGGCGTTCACCTCGGCCTCGATCGCAGCCATATCCTCCGCCGTCAGCGGCTTGGGATGCGAGAAGTCGAACCGCAGGCGGTCGTCCGCCACCAGGCTGCCCTTCTGCGTCACGTGGTCGCCCAGGCGGTTGCGCAGCGCGGCGTGAAGCAGGTGGGTGGCCGAATGGTTGGCGCGGATCCGGTCACGCCGGGCGGCATCGATCTTCAGGTGGACGGTATCGCCCACTTCCACCGATCCGTGGGTGATGCGGCCGTGGTGCGCGTGCAGGCGACCGAGCGGCTTCGCCGTATCGGTAACGTCCATTTCCAGCCGCCGGTCGCCGGTGATGCGCCCCGCATCGCCGGACTGGCCGCCGCTTTCGCCGTAGAACGGGGTCTGGTTGGCGATAAGGATGACCTCCTGCCCGCTTTCCGCGCGGGAGACTTCCTTGCCATCGACCACCAGCGC
>CAZTED010000112.1:0-3540 GCA_964612175.1 uncultured Sphingomonadaceae bacterium | reverse complement strand
CGGGTCTCCTCGCGCTCCAGCACTTCGCGGATCAGCGCCTCGGCCCGGGCGAGTTCCGGATAGGCCTGGCCCATTTCCTGCACCAGAGCCGGCACCAGGCGGTGCATCAGCGGCTTGTCCGCGCCCAGCAGGTGCGCATGGCGCATGGCGCGGCGCATGATCCGGCGCAGGACATAGCCGCGGCCTTCGTTGCTGGGCAGCACGCCATCGGCAATCAGGAAGCTGGTGGAACGCAGGTGATCGGCAATCACCCGGTGGCTGGCGACATTGGCGCCGGTGGCACGCGCGCCGCTCTTGTCCTCGCTCGCCTCGATCAGGGCGCGGAAGGTATCGGTCTCGAACACCGAATGGACGCCCTGCATTACCGAGGCAATGCGTTCCAGCCCCATGCCGGTATCGATGCTGGGACGCGGCAGGTTGCCGACGATCTGGTCGGCTTCCTGCAGGTGCTGCATGAACACCAGGTTCCAGATCTCGACGAAGCGGTCGCCATCCTCGTCGGGCGAACCGGGGGGGCCGCCGGCGATTTCCGGGCCGTGATCCCAGAAGATTTCCGAGCAGGGGCCGCACGGGCCATCGGCACCCATGGCCCAGAAGTTATCCTTGGTGGCGATGCGGATGATCCGGTCATCCGGCAGGCCGGCAATCTTCTTCCAGAAGCCCGCAGCCTCGTCATCCGTGTGGTAGACGGTAACGCACAGGCGCGCCGGATCGAGGCCCAGCTCCTTCGTGACCATGCCCCAGGCGAGCTCGATCGCGCGTTCCTTGAAGTAGTCGCCGAAGCTGAAGTTACCCAGCATCTCGAACAGCGTCAGGTGGCGCGCGGTATAGCCGACATTGTCCAGATCGTTGTGCTTGCCACCTGCGCGCACGCACTTCTGGCTGCTGGCCGCGCGTGGCGCAGGCGGGGTTTCAAGGCCGGTGAAGACGTTCTTGAACGGCACCATGCCCGCGTTGACGAACATCAGCGTCGGATCGTTGTACGGAACCAGCGGCGCCGAGGGCGTCACCTGGTGGTCGTTGGCCGCGAAATAGTCGAGAAAGGCCCGGCGGATGTCGTTGGTCGAATGCATGGCTGCCAGTTAGTTTGTGCGAAGGTCCGCGACAAGCGGATTAAGCCGTTCGCACTGATCGTGGCCCTGCATCACCCATCAGCCCCTGCGCGCCGTGACGATCCAGCCCGCCGCCGCCAGCGAGACAAGGCCGCCGTGCAGGTTGTTGCGGGCAAGCTGGCGCACACGGTCAAGAAAGGCCTCGCGCTCTGCCTCTGCCATGGTGCGGACGACGGCTGCGGCAGGGCCGATGGTGGAGAAATAGGTGACCGCATCCTCCACCGGATCATCGCCCCCGCCCACCACCATCGGGAAATCGAAGGCATCAATCCCCACCCCTTCCCAGCCCGAGCCTTCCAGGATCGCGGCAATCCGCGCCCGGTCGGCAAAGGCGAAAGGCCCGGGCGCACCAGGCGGTGGGGGTGCGGGCAGCGCCGGCAGCAGGCGCGCCACTTCGGTGAAGAAGGGATTTTCCGCCGGCGAACGGAAGCACGAGAACAACAGGTGCGCGCCGCTGTCGGCCAGGGCTGCCAGATGGGCAAAGGCCGCCGGCGGATCATCGAAGAACATGACCCCGTGGCGCGATACAAGCAGTTGCGGCACGAACCCGGCCGGGGCCTGCCAGGAGGCCGCATCGGCCAGTTCGAACGATACGTTGGCAAGGTTCTCGCCCCGCTGGCGGGCGGTCGCAACAAGGTGCGGGGAAATGTCGACGCCGATCACCTGCGCGCCGGAACGGCCCCGGCCGATGGCGAGCGACAACTCCCCCGCCCCGCAGCCGACGTCGAGCGCCTGGGAAAACGACAGGCCGCGCAGCCGCTGGAGGAGCTTTTCGGTCACGGCGGTGAAGCTGCGGTCGGTCCGCCGCCACTCGGCCGCCCAGGCCTGCCCCTGCGCACCCTGCCATTCGGTCTTGTCCATAATCCTCACTCCCGACGCGAGACTTGCGCCAAAACCGAATCAAAAGGCCGGACGGGATGCAGCACCCGCCCGGCCGATGTTCTCGCATATGGCCCGAAGTTCAAGCCATAGGGTAGCGTCAGATACCGGGGTCAGTTGCCAGCGGTAAGCCCGGCAAGGTCGGCACCGATGGTCTTGGCGACATCGACGCGCACTTCATCGTTATGGGCATCGACGGTGGCGATCACTTCGCCATCCTCGTTCACCAGCACGGCATCCTCTGTCGAGCCGTTGGGTACGAGGCGGACGTTGAGCGGGCTGGGGTAAAGGCGGTTGCTGGCTCCATTGCTGCCATCGACCACGGCACCGATGCCGCCGCCGAGCAGGATGTTGCCGAAGGTCGATCCGCCAAGCCGCGACTGGACCAGCACATATTCCGACTGGTGCCCGGCAAGCGTGAAATCGGCGCGCTGGTCATCCTTGCGGCGCATTTCCAGCGTGCACGGCGTGGTACAGGTCTGGCCATTGGTGAAGCGCACCGTCGCACCCTCGGGGGTCGAGCTGATGACATATTCCTGGCTGGTGCCATTGACGACGGTGGCACAGCCGCCGAGCGCACACGCAGCGGCGCCCAGAAGGACGATATTCGTGATTTTCATGGATTGATCCCCCAAACGCGGTGACTCCGAACGCCGGCCCACCAGTTTCTGCAGGTAACGACTACCCGGATCAAGGCAAGCGCAAATTTCCCGCAAATCCCGATATCTGCACAGCTTTGGCGGCCTCATCCGGTCGCCGGACTGAACGAGAAAACGGCGCCCCGCCGCAAAAGGCAGGACGCCGTTTCCGTTCTCGCAAGCGCCGGCCCCCGGTCGGCATTGGGGAGCCGCATGGCGCTTCTTGGGGATCAGTCTTCGGAGTCCGCGTCCGGCCCCGTCATCATCTCCCCGGCGACCTGGTCGGTTCGGCTGCGGATGGCAGCTTCCAGACGGTCGCAAACTTCCGGATTTTCCTTGAGGTACTGCTTGGCATTCTCGCGGCCCTGGCCGATGCGGATGGAGTCGTAGCTGAACCAGCTGCCCGACTTCTCCACCAGGCCGGCCTTCACGCCAAGGTCAAGGATCTCGCCGATCTTGGAAATGCCCTCGCCATACATGATGTCGAATTCGACCTGCTTGAACGGCGGGGCGACCTTGTTCTTGACCACCTTCACGCGGGTGGTGTTGCCCACGATATCGTCGCGATCCTTGATCTGGCCGGTGCGGCGAATGTCGAGGCGGACCGAGGCGTAGAACTTCAGCGCATTGCCGCCGGTGGTGGTTTCCGGGTTGCCGTACATCACGCCGATCTTCATGCGCAGCTGGTTGATGAAGATCACCATGCACTTGGAACGGCTGATCGAGCCGGTCAGCTTGCGCAGGGACTGGCTCATCAGGCGGGCCTGCAGGCCCACGTGGCTGTCGCCCATCTCGCCCTCGATCTCGGCCCGCGGGACCAGGGCCGCAACCGAATCGACCACCAGCACGTCGATCGCGTTGCTCCGCACCAGCGTGTCGACGATCTCCAGCGCCTGTTCGCCGGTATCGGG
>CAZTED010000111.1:0-8840 GCA_964612175.1 uncultured Sphingomonadaceae bacterium | reverse complement strand
AATGGCGCACCCGACAGGATTCGAACCTGTGACCTCTGCCTTCGGAGGGCAGCGCTCTATCCAGCTGAGCTACGGGTGCAGCAAGCGGTCGCCTAGCAATGGCGGGGCGGCGCGCCAAGCCTAATTCGGAATATGGCTCCAGAAGGGCTGCCGGCCTGCCGCAGATCAGCGGTTCTGGCGCGAGCCGCCTTCGCCGAACTGACTGAGGCGGGTGCCATCGGCCTTGGTCACGGTGACGTTGAAGCCGCCGTTGCGGCCATCGCGCAGGGGATAGTGCGTGAGGGTGACCGTCTGGCCCGGCGCCAGCGAGCGACGCGACCAGCCATAGCGGACCAGGTGGTTGGGGCTCATCCCCTCGAAGGCCCAGCGGTTGCCGGCAGCATCACGGGCGTAGATGAAGGTGTGCGGGTTGGTCCATTCCCAGCGCTCGATCGTCATGTCGTGCATGGTGGTCTCCTGCCCCCAGGCGAACATGGCGGTGGAATGGTGCGCCGATCCGGGGACGGACAGCGTGGCCGCACCGGCAAAAGCGAGGGCGCAGGCGAGCACGCCGCGGCGGATTGTGGTGCTTTTCATGCTCTCTCTCCTGCAACAGCGCGCCTTAACGCGTGCTGAGCGATCCGTGCGCTCTTTGCCAGCAATGACCGGACAGAATCAACCCGGCAGCTTGACTTGATACGAATTGCGACATCAATTGCATGGGCAAAGGCAACCGGAACGGTAGAAACCGGGCGTCTTGCGGGATGGTTTTGCGGAGGGGTTTTCGGCAATGGATTTGGGCTTGCGAATTTCACGCGGGGTTGGCCTGGGCGTCGCCTGCGGTGCAGCGATGCTGGGCACACTCGCCGCTCCGGCAGTGGCTCAGGACGGAGCCTTTGTCCCTGACCGCGCGACATCCTATGGCGAACTGGCCACGCTGCCCGACTGGGGCGGCATCTGGTACCCGGACTGGGGCGCGCTGTTTTCCAACCGCGCCGTTCCCCCGGTGCTGACGCCCGAGGCACAGGTCGCCTATGATGCTTACCTGGAATCGATCCGCGAGAACGGGCCCAACCAGGAAGCCCAGGCCCAGTGCCTGCCGCCGGGCATCCCGGGCGTGATGCAGCAGCCCTATCCGATCGAGATCCTGTTCTCGCCCGGGCGCGTCACCATCATCACCGAAGCCTACGAGCAGGTGCGCCGCATCTATACCGACGGGCGCCCCCTGCCGGAGGACTTCGACCTGTTCTACAACGGCAATTCGGTGGGGTACTGGGAAGGCGACATGCTGGTGATCGATACGATCGGCCTGCAGCCGCGCACCAATATCGCCCCCGGCATCCCGCATACCGAGGCAAGCCGGGTGCACGAACACATTTGGATGACCGCACCGGACCAATTGATCGTGGAATTCACCATCACCAATCCCGAGGTGCTGGCCCGGCCCTATGTCACCCGGGTGGTCTATCGCCTAGATAACGAGTTTCCGCTACGCGAATACGTCTGCTCGGAAAACAACCGCCTGCAATCGGGCGACCATGGCGCCAATATCGACCTCGGCTTCGACGATATCGAATAGGGCGCTCAGCAGCCGGCGCGCCATGCAGGCGCGACGCTAACCGGTTGGAAAGGGCTGGGGCGCTATCCGGGGGGCATGAACGCTGTCCCGCCCAACTTTCCCCCGCCTTCCGCCCGCCCGCTGCCGACGCGCGGTGGCCTCGGTAACGGGCCGGGTAACGGATCGGGCGGCGGCGCGGCCACAAGTCAGGGCGCTAACGCCACCAGCATGCGCTGGGCGGCACTTGGTGATGCCGGCAACGTGGTGGCCGCGATGGCCGGGATCGCTGCGGAGCAACCCGACATGGCCACCCGCAATTTCCCCGCGCTGATCCGCGATTGCCCGCCATGGCGGCGACAGCTGGCGGAAAACGCCGTGGCCGACCTTGCCGCCATCATGGAACCCGGGATGGCGGCGCTGCTGGCCATCAATGCCCGCGGCGCCGATGCCCGGCCCGCCGCGCGCGCGCTGTGGGCCGAATACAGGGCCGCCCGCGCCGCGATCACCGCGCTGCTGCCCCGCGCAGGGGCCATGGGACCGCTGCGCAGCGCCTGACGCCCGCCGGGGCTGCCCGGGCAGCTTGACCTTGTTCCTATTTCGTTCCAGTTTCGCGGCATGGCCGATTCGCCCGCTCATACCTCCCCGATAGCGCCGCCCCCTGCCGTGGCAGGCCCCCGGGCGCAGGCCGTCGCGCGCGGCATTGCCCGGCTGTTTGCCCGCAACGACATCTGGGTGATCCCTGAAATGCCGCTGCGCAACGGCCGCCGGGCGGACCTGATGGGGGTCGATGCCAAGGGCCGCATCGTGATCGTGGAGATCAAGTGCGCCCGCGCAGACCTGATGGGCGACGGCAAGTGGCCCGACTACCTCGATTTCTGCGACCGCTTCTTCTGGGGCCTGCCGCCGGAGCTTGACCGTGCCTGCCTCGACGGGGACGATTTCCGTCCCGACCTGTGCGGCGTGATCGTGGCTGACGAATACGATGCGGAGATTATCCGCCCCGCCCCCAGCCAGCCGCTCGCGCCTGCCCGGCGCAAGGTGGAGGTGGAGCGGCTCGCGCGCGCAGCCCTGCGCCGCCATGCCGTGCTGACCGATCCGCATTGCGAGCCTTGGGCCATCGGCCGCATCGATTAGGCCTGCGCAACGCTTCTCTAACGCTCGCGCCTGTAACTGGCGCCCAGCCTCTGCTATCGGAAGCGCCAATGCTGACCGCGATCATCCTTTCGGCCTTTGCCATGACCCTGATCGTAGGCTTGCGCTATCTTGCCACCAGCGGGCTGTTCGCCTTTGCCACCAGCAAGGTCAGGCCGGGCCTCTACAAGGGGCTGGAGCCGCAAATCCGCAAGGAAATCGCCTGGTCGCTGGCATCCGCCGCAATCTATGGCGTGCCGGCGGGCGTGGTCGCCTGGGCCTGGCAGGACCTTGGCTGGACCCGGATCTACACCGATTTGCAGGCCTTGCCGCTGTGGTACCTGCCGGTCTCGCTGCTGGCCTACCTGTTCCTGCACGACACCTGGTTCTACTGGACGCACCGCTGGATGCACGAGCCGCGCTGGTTCAGGCTGGCCCATGCGGTACACCATGCCAGCCGCCCGCCCACGGCCTGGGCTGCGATGAGCTTCCACCCGATCGAAGCGCTGACCGGGGCCGTCGTGATCCCGGTCCTGGTGTTCCTGGTACCGATCCATGTCGGCGTGCTGGGGCTTGTGCTGTTGACAATGACCGTTATGGGCGTGACCAATCATATGGGTTGGGAGATGTTCCCGCGCCGGCTTGTTCATTCTCGGTTGGGTAACTGGCTGATAACGGCAAGCCACCACCAGCGGCATCATGACGAGTATCTATGCAACTTCGGGCTCTATTTCCGGTTCTGGGACAGGCTGTGCGGCACGGATCGCGGGCTCTCGCCCCGTTCGCTGTAGCCGGCCTGGCGCTGGCCGCAGGGGCTGGCCCCGCCTCGTCGGGCGAGGTTGCGACCAGTGTGAGCATTTCGGTTTCCGGCATGCGCAACGGCGAAGGGCTGGTCCAGGCCTGCCTCACCGCCTTCCCGCAGCACTTCCCCGACTGCCGCGATGACCCGGCTGCCCACCGCAAGAGCGTGCATGCCCGGACCAACCTGGTGCTGGATTTCGCCGATGTGCGCCCCGGCACCTATGCCGTCGCGCTGCTGCATGACGAGAACGGCAACGGCCGGGCCGACCGGATGCTGATGATCCCGCGCGAGGGCTTCGGTTTCTCGCGCGATGCGCCAGTCCGGATGGGGCCGCCGGGCTTCGATGATGCCGCCTTCGCCGTCGGCAATACGCCCGTCCGCCAGACGATCCGGATGCGCTACATGCTGTGATCGGACGCATAGTTGCGCCATTGCGCGGCATTTCCGGCGCAACTTCACGGAATGTTTACCACGCTGCGGCACAAGGACCCCACTGATTGATTTGGGGATTTGCTTGGCATGGACAACTTGCGCGGCACTTACGGGGCTTTCGACAGCGCACCGCTTGGCGATGTGGCCGAGGACGAGGCCACCTATGACAGCCCGCCGCCCGAAATCGGCGCGGACGAGCGCCGAATGCAGGTCAGGGCCTACAATTTCTGGGCCAGCCTGCTTGCCGACCGCAATTTCCCGCATGTCGAGGATCTTGATCCCGACAACCTGCCCGATTTCGGCCCGCACGGGGTACTGCTCGATTTCTCGCACGGGGTCGAAGACCCCCTGGTGACCTTCCTGGGCGCGCGCCTGGCCGAGGAATGCAGCGGCAACACCGCGCAGATCCGCAAGCTTTCCGATGTGCCCGCCAGGTCGCTGCTGTCGCGCATAACCGACCACTACTTGCAGATTCTGGCCAACCAGGCGCCGATCGGGTTCGAGGCCGAATTCGTCAACCAGCGCGGCCGGACCATCCTGTACCGCGGCATCCTGCTGCCCTTTTCCAGCGACGACCAGACGATCGACTTCATCTTCGGGGTGATCAACTGGAAGGAACTGGCCGACGCCCAGACTGCGGACGAGCTGCTGCTCGAGATCGGACAGGCGCTCGATGGGCCGGCGCCCGAAGGAACGGCTGCTCACAGGGCAGAACCGCTCGAACTGTCCGACTGGGCAGATGGCCCCGGCTCGGCGCTCGGCACCGATTGCGAAGAAGGCCTGCCCGTCCCGTCCTTCGGGCTCGACGATCCGGAATTCGGCACCATGCCTGCTGCTGCATCGCCGCTGGCGCCCGGCATGGATGCGGCCGTGGCGCTGGCCGATTGGCTGGCCGCCGCCCGCGAGCAGGCCCTGCAGGCCCGCAGCAACGAGGACCGCACCCGCGGCGCTCTCTATGAAGCGATCGGGCGGGCGCACGACTTCGCCCTTGCCGCGGCCAAGGCACCGGAGGAATTCGCCGAACTGGTCGCCGATGCCGGCCTCGTGATGCAGCAGCGCGCACCGATGACGCCGGTGGTCAAGCTGGTCTTCGGCGCCGATTACGACAAGACCCGCCTTACCGAATATGCCGCAGCCCTGCTTCATGCCCAGCGCGTGGGCCTGGGTCGCGGCGAGCTGGCCGCCTACCTCGGCCGGGTGGAAGGCGGATTGAAGGGCGTGGTGGCGGAAGAGCGCCGGCTGCGCCGCGACCATGATGCCCGGCCGACCGCTCCCGTGGCCAGCGGGCCGCGCAAGGCCGTGGTCCGCAAGCTGCGCGCCCTGCCCACGCGGACCCTTGCCGAGATACCCGGCGAGGGTGCGGAATTCGCCCTCGTCCTGGTCCGCCGCATGCCTGATGGCGCGGTGGCCTTGCTGGGCGAAGTCCCGCAGGACACCGCCCTAGTCGAACGCGCCGCCCGCAAGCTCGCGAGCTGAATCGAGGCGGCCCCGGCCGCTTGGCCAGGGCAGTCTTCAGTTTGTGTTCAGGGGTCCTTGGGCTAGCAAGGGAGCCATGCGCTTCCTGACCCACCTGCTCGCCCCTTTCGCGCTCCTGATGGCGGGTGCCACGCCGGTGGCGGCGCAAAGCGTGCTGCGGGATGCCGAGACCGAGCAATTGCTGCAGGACATGCTCGATCCGCTGGCCGTGGCCGCCGGGTTTGACCCCGGCCAGGTCGACGTGGTGCTGGTGAACGACAATTCGATCAACGCCTTTGTCATGGGCGGGCAGCGGATCTTCATCCACACCGGCCTGATCGCTACCGCCGACACCGCGATCGAGGTGCAGGGCGTGCTGGCCCACGAACTGGGCCACATTACCGGCGGTCACATCATCCGCCACAGCGAGGGCGCGGGCAATGCCACGCGCATCACCCTGCTTTCGACCCTGGCCGGTATCGCCGCGGCCTTCGCCGGCGGGGGCGAGGCGGCGATGGGGGTCATGGCGCTGGGCCAGCAGGTGGCCATGGGCACCTACCTCGGCTTCCGGCGCGACCAGGAGGCGAGCGCCGATGCCGCCGGGGTGCAGTATCTCTCCGCCGCCGGGATTTCCGGGCGGGGCAGCCTCGAATTCTTCCGCAAGCTGCAGCAGTACGAATTCATGCGCGGTATCCCGCAGGAGTACGAATATGCCCGGACCCACCCGCTGTCGGGCACCCGCATCGCCACCCTGCGGGCGGATTACATGGCCGACCCCGCATGGGACGCGCCAGCCGATCCGCGCATCCAGGAGCGGTTCGAGCGAATCAAGGCCAAGCTGTTCGGCTACCAGGCCACGCCCGAGCGCACGCTGAACGCCTTCCCGACCTACATGACCGGCGTGCCGGCGCGCTATGCCCGGGCCTATGCCTATCACAAGGACGCGCGGATGGACCTGGCCCTGGCAGAGGCCGAAGCGCTGATCGCGCTGGAGCCCGAAAATCCCTATTTTCTTGAACTCAAAGGCCAGATCCTGCTCGAATCGGGCCGCCCCCTCGACGCGCTGGCACCACTGCGCCGCTCGGTGGAGCTGACCGGGGCCGATCCGCTGATCGCGCCGATGCTGGGCCATGCGCTGATCGCCACCGAGGACCCGGCCTACCTGGCAGAGGCAGAGCAGGTGCTGCGCGCCGCCGTGGGCCGCGACCGGCTCAACCCCTTTGCCTGGTACCAGCTGGGCGTCGTCTACGGCCAGCGAGGGGACCTGCCCCGCGCCCAGCTCGCCAGTGCCGAGCAACAGATCATGAGCGGCAACCCGCGCGCCGCCCTGTCGAGCGCCCTGGGGGCCGAACAGGCCCTGCCGGCAGGCTCGCCGGACTGGCTGCGCGCGCAGGACGTGGCGATAGAGGCGCGGGCGCAGATTGAACGGCAGGAAGAACGCGACTAGTTGTCGTCGATGCGCTGGATTGCCACCATAGTTGTCTCGCTGATCGCCGGGTTCGCCGGCGCGGCCCTGTTTGCCCTTACCGGCCTCGCTGACCGGCAGACCGAAGCCTTCCTGCTGGCCAAACCAGAGGTCCTGCCCCGGGCGATGGAAGAACTGCAGCGACGGCAGACCGCCGAACGGATCGCGCCGATGCGGGCCGAGCTGGAAGCGGCCTTCCCCGGCGCCGTACTGGGCAATCCGCAGGGCACGATCACCCTGGTGGAATTCACCGATTATGCCTGCACCTATTGCCGGCACAGCGTGGCCGACGTGGAGGCGCTGATCGCCGCCAACCCGGACCTGAAGGTGGTGATCCGGGAGTACCCGATCCTGTCGGCCGAAAGCGCCGATGCCGCCCGAATGGCGCTGGCCGCTGCGCAGCAGGGCAGGTTCGCCGCCTTCCACAACGCCATGTTCGCCGCCGGGCAGGTAACTCAGGAGACCATTGCTGCCGCAGCAACGCAGGCCGGCGTGGACCTGGCCCGCGCCCGCACCGCGATCGAGGCCGGGCTGTTCGAAAGCCAGCTCCAGAACAACGTCTTCATGGCCCAGACGCTGGGCATCAACGGCACCCCGGCCTGGATCGTGGGCGACACGGCGCTTGATGGGGCAGTGGGCCGCGAGGCGCTTGGCCGGGCGATTGCCCAGGCGCGCGAAACGCGCGAATCCTGAGGGCGGGAATGGCGCTGGCCCGGTTCTCCTATACCCGCAAGCCGCGCAAGCCGGCTCCTCCGGCGCCGGCGGTGAACGGCACCATGGCCATGCTGCCGTTCCGTCCGACGCCGTTCTTCGCCGACAAGAACCGGGCGTTCTGGCGGCTGCAGCTGATCGGCTGGGGCGGGGCCATGGCCCTGCGCTCGGCGACGGCGCTGACCAATAACCCCGACCGGCCGCTCGATTTCCTGGTGCTGGTGCTGATCGCCACGATCACCGGCTTTTCGATCAGCCTGGTCCTGTCGGTGGTCTATGGCTACCTCATCACCCGCCGCCCGCTGGTGACCTGGGGCCTGACCACCGTGACGCTGGCATTGGCGGTGTCGGTTTCGGCCTTCATCAACGCCTGGACCATCAGCCTGCGGCCCGAAGCGAGCGAAACCAGCTTCACCAGCCTGGTACTGGGCGTGTTCTACCTCGACATGACCCTGCTCGGGGCCTGGTCGGCGCTCTACTATGCGATCAACTTCTTCCTCCAGGTGGAGGAGCAGAACGACCGGCTGGAGCGGCTGGAAGCGCAGGCGACCAGCGCCCAGCTCGCCATGCTGCGCTACCAGCTCAATCCGCACTTCCTGTTCAACACGCTCAATTCCATTTCCACCCTGGTGCTGCTGAAGCAGACCGCGCCGGCCAATGCCATGCTCACCCGCCTGTCGAGCTTCCTCAGGCACACGCTGGTGATGCAGCCCGGCGCACGGGTAACGATTGCGCAGGAAGTGGAGACCTTGCAGCTCTACCTCGAGATCGAGCGGATGCGCTTCGAGGAACGGTTGCGCACCGAATTCCGCATCGATCCCGCCGCCTCGCTCGCCCTGATCCCGTCCATGCTGCTGCAGCCGCTGGTCGAAAACGCGATCAAGTACGGCGTCTCGGCGCAGGAGGAAGGGGCGCGGATCAGCGTGGCGGCGCAGGTGCTGGGCAGCCGCCTGCGGCTGACCGTGTCGGACACCGGCCCGGGCCTGCAGGGCTCCACGCGCCGCGACATCATCGAAAAGGGTGCGGCAGCGGCCGGTCACTCGGTTTCCACCGGGGTCGGCCTTGCCAATATCCGCGATCGCCTGGCGCAGGCCTATGGCGAGAACCACCGGTTCGAGATCGACACCCCGCAGGGTGGCGGCTTTACCGTGATCATCGAAATTCCCTATGAGAGGGACAGACAGGCCGAACAGGGGGCCGGCAACGGGGCCGACGAGGGGGCAGACCCGGCACATGTGCCGACACCGCAAGCAAACCCGGGCGCCGGGAACCAAACCGCGCCTCAGCCGATTGGAACCGTGAAATGA
>CAZTED010000110.1:0-8927 GCA_964612175.1 uncultured Sphingomonadaceae bacterium | reverse complement strand
CGGCCGGCAGGTGGGGGGCAAGGTGCGCAAACTTCTCCCACTGCTGGAATGGCGGAGCAGGCCGTTCGAGCACATCGGCCGAGTACCAGTGCTTTTCCTGCCGGCGCTCGAAGTACCAGCGCCCGTCGCGCCGGACATAGCGGTCAAAATAGATGATCGCCATGACCACCCACCTGTCTCCGTCCTCGTGCTCGGCCCGGCAATAGACGGTGCCGGTCGCCGTATCATCGTCGATGAAATCGACGACATGTCCGCAGACCTGGTGGACCGAGCGGTAGAACTCCCGCACGCTGGGCTCGATATAGGTGCGCAGCGCCTCACGACCCCTGCCCCGCCGCCCGCAGTCGACATCCTCGACGAAGAGGTCGAGCCAGCCGTCGATGTCGCGGGCATCGATCGCAATGGCATAGCGGCAGGGAAGCTCGCCAATCGCCTGACGCGCCTCGATCCGTTCGATGCGGCGGGCAAAGTCTTCCAGTCCGGCCACGTGGGCTGCCTCCTCGATCCACTCCGGTGCAAACTAGGCGTCCCGCGGTCGCCATGGCCACCGGTTGATGGCGGCCAATTGCACTAATCACACAAGCGATATGCATGACCTGTGCACGGCCTGTGCGGGGCGGCAGGGCGCCTGATCCTGCCAGCGAGAGGGTCATCACAATATCGCAACCGTGATTAGCCTGGCCTCCTGCCTCTCATGCAAGGCATTCCTCGCGGGTTGTCGCGGCCTGTGGGGCGGGGGCCTTGCTTGACCTGGCATGGCACCTCTGCCCTATCTCTGGCGATTCCATGACAAACCGGTTTCGGAGCATCATCATGCGTTCGGTCTTACTTGCTGGCACTTTCTCCGTCGTCGCCCTGGCCATGTCCTCGGCAAGCTGGGCGCAGACCGCGCCGGCAGCGGCTAGCGCTGCGCCGGTGCAGAACGCATGGCCGGTCTTGCCGCAACCTGCCGCCGATGCGCCCAGCATAGTCCTGATCATGACCGATGATGTCGGCTTTGGCGCTTCGAGCACCTTTGGCGGGCCGGTGCCGACCCCCACCTTCGATGCGCTTGCTCGCGAGGGCCTGCGATACAACAGTGTGACCACCACCGGCATCTGTTCGCCGACACGCGCTGCCCTGCTGACCGGCCGCAACCACACCACGGTCAATATCGGCAATGTCGTCGACTCGCCCTCGGGCACCGCCGGGTACACCTCCGTCCTTCCCGATTCCGCCGCAACAGGTGCCCAGTTGCTGGCCGATGCCGGTTACAGCACGGCCATGTTCGGCAAGCACCATGTCACGCCTATGTGGGAACTGGGCCCGGGCGGTCCGTTCGACCGCTGGCCGACCGGGCTTGGCTTCCAGCATTTCTATGGCTTCATGATGGGCGACACGAACCAGTTCGTCCCCTCGTTGTACGATGGCGTCACACCTGTCGAACCGCACATCGATGATCCGGACTATATTCTTGACCGGGACATGGCCGACAATGCGATCAACTGGATCCACACACAGCGTGGCACGGCTCCCAACCGGCCGTTCTTCATCTACTATGCACCGGGTACGGCCCACGCACCGCTGCAGGCCCCGGAGGAGTGGAACCTGCGTTTCCGCGGGCAGTTCGATGCCGGCTGGGATGTCATGCGCGAACAGACGCTGGAACGGCAGAAGGCCATGGGCATCGTGCCGGCCGACACTGTCCTTGCAGCCCGGCCCCCGCAGCTTCCGGCCTGGGATACGCTGAGCGACGAACAGAAGCGGGTCTATGCCCGGCAGATGGAAGTCTATGCTGCCGCCCTGTCGTTTGCAGATCACCAGATCGGGCGCGTCATTGCAGAGGCGCGCGAAGCCAGCGGCGGCAATCTGCTGGTCATCTATATCCAGGGCGACAACGGTGCCAGCGGTGAAGGCGGGCTTGACGGGACCATCAACGAGCACGGACTTGTCAGCGGCTTCAGGGATGATTTTGCAACCATTGCGGCGGGCATCGACGAGATGGGCGGGCCCGACACCCTGACCGGTTACTCGGCCAGCTGGGCCTTTGCGGCGAACACGCCGTTCCCCTGGGTCAAGCAGGTGTCGTCACATTTCGGGGCTACCCGCAACGGGGTGGTGATCAGCTGGCCCGGACACATCGAGGCACCTGGCGGGGTGCGCGACCAGTTCCACCACGTGATCGACATCATGCCCACCATTCTTGATGCAGCCAGCGTGACCCTGCCAGAGACGGTGGACGGGGTTGCGCAGATTCCGTTCGACGGGGTCAGCATGCGCTATTCGTTCAATGCGCCGGAAGCGCCTTCAGCCCGGACGACCCAGTTCTACCTCATCTGGGACAACATGGCGGTCTATCACGATGGCTGGATGGCCTCGTCGGAGCCTGCGATGGTCCCGTGGAGGCTGTTCCCCGACCTTGCCATGCCGGCGCAGGTCGAGGGACGTCGCTGGGAACTCTACAACATGGAAGAGGACTTCAGCCAATCGAACAACGTGGCCGATCTCCATCCGGAACGGTTGGCGCAGATGCAGGAGCTCTTCTTCGCCGAGGCCGAGCGTAACCATGCCCTGCCGGTGCGTCGCATGCTGCGCGAAGGCGGGAGGCCCGATCCCAATGCCGGGGTCGGCTCGTTCCGGTTCCTCGGTCCGGTTTCGCGCGTCCAGCCTGACGCCGCTCCGCCCATGGTCGGCCGCTCCTTCGATATCGAGGCCACGGTGGAGGTGCCCGAGGGCGGCGGCAACGGCACGATCATGGCTCTGGGCGGCCGCTTTGGCGGCATGGCGCTGTTCCTGAAGGACGGACAGCCGACATTCGAATACAACTTCTTTGACTATGAACGAACCGCGGTGACGGTGCCGGGAAGCATCGAGCCGGGCACACGTCGGATCCGCGTTGCCTTTGACCAGCAGGCGGGAGCCTTCACACCCGCGACGGTGGCACTATCGGTTGACGGACAGGCTGCTGGCACTGTGGAGATTCCCCGCACGGCCGCCATGCGTTTGACGCTGGATGAAAGCTTCGACATCGGAAGCGATACCGGAACCTCGGTGAGCGAGGCTTACCAGTCGCCCAACCGGCTCGACGCCACGATCATGTCCGTTGATATCACGGTCCGGCCCCCGGTGTCTCCGGCTGCCCGGTAGCCTCAAAGGCCGAAGTTCCCGCTCCGCAACCAAGGCGGAGCGGGAACCGGCACCCTGTTATCCGACATCCCAGCGCAAGGGCAGCGACAGGACGCCGTTGACGCTGCCGGAAGCAGCAACCATCGGCCTGCCCGGCACCAGTTCGAAATCCGGAATCCGCTTGAGCCATTCCTCGAGGAACAGGATGATCTCGCTGCGCGCCAGCGCGGCACCGGGGCAACGGTGCGGGCCGCTGCCGAAGGTCTGGTAGTCGGTCGCCCTGCTCGGCCGGTCGAGATCGACCTTCATCGGATCTTCCCAGCGCTGATCATCGAGCCCGTGCAGGGCCGTGGCGACAAACAGGGCGTCGCCGGCCTTGATGTGGATGCCGTCGATCTCCACGTCCTGGGCGGCCTGGCGGGCGGGTCCGGCCACACCGAAGCGGCGGATGATCTCGTCGATCCGCTTTTCGATCAGTTCGGGATTTCTGGCCAGCGTCTGGCGCAGTTCCACGTTTACCGCCAGGTGGGCGGCGATGAAGCCCATCATCGATGCCACGGTGTCGAGGCCGCCAACCAGCACCTGGGTACATTCGCCGAGGATTTCTTCGCGGGTCATGGGGCGGCCCAGAACCTGGCCATTGGCGATCTTGCTGATCAGGTCATCGCCGGGGTTGGCAATGCGTTCATCGACATATTTGGCGATGTAATCGGTCATTTGGCCGAAGGCCTGCATCTTGGCGGCCGGATCGGGCATGCGTACCACTTCCGCCAGGCTGGCGAGGAAGGGCCGGTCTTCCGACGGCAGGTCAACAAGCTTGAGGAACACCTCGATCGGCAGGTGCTGGGCAAAGTCGGTCGCGAAATCGCACTCGCCCCTGGCATGGAAGCTTTCGATCAGGTCGATGGCGAGCTCGCGCGCACCATCGATCGCTTCGCGCAGCGGCTTGCCGATGACGTAGGGCATGATGAAGGCGCGATAGGCGCGGTGCAGATCCCCGTCGGACTGGATCGGCAATTGCGGCAATACGCCGGGGGGCATCGGGGGAACCCATGCGCCGCCATTGATGAAGGCGGTACTGTCGCTCAGCACGCG
The DNA here is from genome assembly GCA_964612175.1 of uncultured Sphingomonadaceae bacterium. Taxonomy (GTDB): domain Bacteria; phylum Pseudomonadota; class Alphaproteobacteria; order Sphingomonadales; family Sphingomonadaceae; genus Alteraurantiacibacter. Next base: position 4,727 of record CAZTED010000110.1, on the reverse strand, counting down.
TTCGATTGCGTGGGCGCGCATCGGGATCCAGTGCCCTCCGAACAGCGGAGTATAGATCAGGGCGGGGCAGCCTTCCTGTATCTTGCGCCAGGCCACATGAATGTCGGGATCGACCGACTGGATATTGAAGATGTTCACGTCCCGGACAAGTTCCGGCGGGACGTGTGAGGGGATTTCGGCACGCGGCATTTCCATGGACTTTACTCCCGCTGGGGCAATTGCCCGCTCGTCTTTATGTAGCAAACACTACACTAAAGGACCGGGTCAGCGCAAGGGTGACTCCCGGCCCCAAATCCTGCCATCAATCCTCGGGTGCGATGGTGACCTTCAGGCCGTCAAGAGCTTCGCTGAAGGCAATCTGGCATGACAGGCGCGAAAGTCCGTTGCGGTGATCCGAACTGTCGAGCAGGTCGTTTTCGTCCGGGCTTGCTTCGGGCAGCCGGTCGGCAAAGCTCTCGTCGACATAGACATGGCAGGTGGCGCATGAGCAGCACCCACCGCACAGCGCGAGCAATTCGTCCACGCCGTTGTCGCGGATGATTTCCATTACGCTCAGGCCCGGCTGCCCTTCCACGGTCCGTTCCGCGCCTGCACGATCAACGATTGTCAGCTTTGCCATCTTCAATTCCCTTTCGGACACCTGCCCAAGTCTCGGGGCCATGTGACGCAATTGCCGAGACAGCGGCACGTTAGCAAGTGCATGCTACACAGGAGGCAAAGAGTTCAAGCAGGTGATGCTTTGTTGGAACCGCCTGGGATGCCTGCGTGCCTCAGGCTCCGCGATAGACCGGCTTGCGCTTTTCCTTGAACGCCGTGGTGCCTTCCTTGAAGTCATCGCTCCAGGTCATCAGGCCCTGTATGGCCGCCTCGAACTCCATCGCTTCGTCGAGCGATTGCGTCGGGCTGTAATCGAACTGCCGCTTCATCTGGGACAGGGCCAGCGTTGGCGCGGTGGCAAAGCTCTGGGCAAGTTCGAGCGCCCGGGCCTGCACCTGATCCTGTGGCATGGATTCCAGCGCGAACCCCAGGCGAGCGGCTTCCTCTCCGCTCACGAAGCGGCCGCTATAGGCAATTTCCTTGGCCCGCATGATCCCGACATGGCGTTCCAGCAGCCAGCCAGCGCCGCCATCAAGCGCCAGGCCGATATGACGGAAGGCGAACTGGAAGCGGGCGTTGTCGGCGCAGATAATGAAGTCGCTTGCCAGCGCCATGGCGAAAGCCACGCCGATGCAGACCCCTTCGACCGCGGCAATGACCGGCTTATGGGTATGGGCAATGGCGCGCACCATCCGGCTCAGGGTGCGGCCCTTGATCATGTTGCCGCGCACGCCGCCGGTGCCCATTTCGCCCACATCGGCGCCAGCCGCGAAGTCACCCCCGGCGCCGGTCAGTATGATCGCGCGCACTTCATCGTCATCCTGCAGTTCGACCATGATGCCCGGAAACTGCTGGCGCATGGCCATGGTCAGGGCATTCTTGCGTTCGGGGCGGTTGATCGTGACGATTGCCACGCCCCCAACCCGGGTGACATCGATGGACATGGTGCGATGATTCCCCAAAAAGGCTGCCGGCAGCACAGGCAGGCTGATTGTCCTGCCTAGCAGCACGCTCGGCGATGGGCAGCCCGGGCGTGGACATTATCGCTTGTGTGATAATGATGGACAGGCATTTGCCTTGGCCAGCATCATGCCCAATTGGTCCGGCATCAAACCGAGGCGATGAAACCTGTGCAGACTTTTGCGATTGAAGCTTTGTCATGGCCCGATAACTGTGCCGACCTGCGCCGGCAGGTCCGGGCGCTGGTGGCCGAGCATGTGCACCCGGCCGACCCGGCCCTCCTGACCAACAGCTGGAATGTTGCTGACCCGGCATTCAGCCGGGCCCTGGGCAAGGCCGGCCTGCTGGGCATGACCTGGCCAAAGGAATACGGCGGCCATGATCGCACGCCGCTTGAACGCTACATCGTGCTGGAAGAACTGCTCGCGGCAGGCGCCCCGGTAGGCGCGCATTGGATCGCGGACCGGCAGACCGGAACCCTGCTGCTGCGCTATGGCCACGAAGAAGAGGCCCGGCGCTGGGTCCCGGGAATGGCGCGTGGCGAGATATACTCCTGTATCGGCCTGTCCGAACCCAATGCCGGCTCGGACCTTGCCGCCGTTCGCACCACCGCGCGGCGCGATGGCGATGAATGGGTGATCAACGGGCAGAAGGTGTGGACCACCAATGCCCACAATGCGCACGTCATGATTGCCCTGCTCCGCTCCGAAGAAGGCTCCGAACGCAACGAAGGGCTGAGCCAGTTCGTGATCCCGATGGATGCGCCCGGCCTTACCGTGCGCCCCATCTTTGATCTGACCGGCGGGCATGATTTCAACGAGGTGTTCTTTGACGGCGTGCGCCTTCCGGCAACGGCTCTGCTGGGGGTCGAAGGCCAAGGCTGGAAGCAGGCCACGGCGGAGCTGTCGCTCGAGCGATCGGGTCCGGAACGCTACCTGTCGTGCCACACACTGCTGACCGAACTGATCCGCGCCGTAGGGCCGGAGCCGAGCGATTCGGTCAGGGCGCTGATCGGCCAGCTGGTGTCCGAAACATGGACCCTGCGGCTCATGTCTGCCTCTGTCGCCGCGCAGATCGCGCAAGGGATCGACCCGGCGCTGGAAGCGACCATCGTCAAGGACCTGGGCAACAGTTTCGAGCAGGCCATGCCGGGCCTCATCCAGGCCGCGGTGGAGGCCGACCTGGCAAGTGACGCGGCACTGCCGATCATGCTGGGACACCTGCTCCAGGTTTCGCCATCTTTCTCGCTGCGTGGAGGCACGCGCGAAATTCTCAAGGGCATCATCGCACGGGGATTGGGTCTTCGATGAACGAACAGCAAAGCATGCTCACCGACATGGTCGACGGCCTGTTCGCGGGGATGGGTCCGGCGGCAACGGTTGCTGCCGACTGGCCGCAGGTGGAGGAGCTCGGCCTTGCCGCGCTGCTGCTTCCCGAAGACGCGGGCGGTTTCGGCGGCACCTGGCAGGATGCGCTGATCGTGTTCCGCCTTGCCGGCTATCATGCGCTGGCCCTGCCGGTTCCCGAGGCGGTGATTGCCGCCCGGCTGGCGCATGGCTCGGCCCTTTCCGGACGCGGGACCATCGCCTCTCGCACAGATGGCGCGATCAGTGACGACCGCTTCAGCGGAACCGTACATGGCGCGGTGAGCAGCGAGGGGGCCGGCTTCATCGCTGCCCCTGCGCCTGATGGCGGCACCATCCTGCTTGCCACGGCAGACGGGGAGCGGACCGCCGGTGTAAACCTGGCCGGCGAGCAGCGGGATGTATGGCACTTCGAAAATGCCGCGGTGTCCCGCCATGCAGACGATGTGTTCACGCTGGGCGCATTTGCCCGCGTGGCCCAGATTGCCGGCGCGCTGGATGCTGCGCTGTCGCTGTCGGTGGCCTATGTGAACGAACGCAAGCAGTTCGGTCGCCAGCTGGCAAAGTTCCAGGCTGTGCAGCAATCATTGGCAACTTTCGCTTGCGAGGCTGCCGCTGCCAATTGTGCGGCCATGGGCGTGGCTCAGGCTCTCGACCGGGGCTGCGCGGACTACGAGATTGCTGCGGCCAAGCTGCGCGCCAACCGTGCAGTCGGGGTAGGCACATCTGCGGCGCACCAGGCCCATGGCGCGATCGGCTTCACGCAGGAATACGGCCTGCACCCCATTACCCGCCGGCTCTGGTCGGCGCGGTCCGAGTTTGGCGGTGACAGCCACTGGGCCAGCCTGCTCGGCGGCAGGGTGGCGAAGGCTGGTGCCGACCGTTTCTGGGCAGACATGGTTGCACTGACCGACTGACAGCCGGTTCAGGCCGTTGCACTCTGCCCCTGCGCGATATCGGGCGGGCAGGCCGGCCCGGACAGATATCAGGAATACGATACCTGCGCCGGGGTGGCCATTGCAGGTCCATAGGTCCTTTCCAATGGGCGTACCTGCCACTTAATGCAGCAATGACCATGCGAGCGTCGCCATGCCTGTGGCGGGGACGCTTTCGCCCGTCAGATGGAGACCAACGGCATGACGAGCAACTACGCACCGGATGGTGCAACCCAGCTGGAAATCTACAAGCGGGTGGCCCTGCTGAAAGCCAATGACGAGCGCAGCCGCAAGGTCATCATGACCGGGCGCCTCGTGATGCCCTATTACAGCTATCGCGGGCAGGAAATCATCCCGGCGGCGATGTCGACCGCGCTGACCGATGACGATTACATCGTCACCATCTATCGCGGGATCCACGACATGCTGGCCAAGGGCATGCCGCTCAAGGACCTGTGGGCGGAAATCGCCGGCCGCGTCGATGGCACCTGCAAGGGCAAGGGCGGTCCGATGCACCTGACCTATCCGAAGAAGGGGATCATGGTCACCACCGGCATCGTCGGCTCCTCCATGCCGATTGCCAACGGCATCGCCTGGGGATCGCAGCTTTCCGGCAACGACCGGGTAACCGTGGCGACTTTCGGCGATGGCGCATCCAATATCGGTGCGTTCCATGAAAGCCTGAACCTGGCGGCCGTATGGAAGCTGCCGGTGATCTTCCTGTGCCAGAACAACCTCTATGCCGAACACACTGCCTATGAGAAGGGCACCTCCGTGGCGCGGATCGCGGATCGTGCGGCGGCCTACAACATCCCCGGCGTGCGGGTGAACGGCAATGATCCGATCGAGATGTTCGCCGCCGCGCGCGAAG
>CAZTED010000109.1:0-9077 GCA_964612175.1 uncultured Sphingomonadaceae bacterium | reverse complement strand
TTGGACTTGGCCTTCATGATGTTGGGCAGGCTGGCATAGCGCGGCTCGTTCAGCCTGAGGTCGGCGGTAACCACCGCCGGCAGCGCCAGCTTGACCGTCTCCAGCCCGCTGTCGACCTCGCGGGTGACCGATACGTGATCGCCCTCTATCGCCACGGCAGAGGCAAAGGTGCCCTGCCCGCGGCCCCACAGCGCGGCCAGCATCTGGCCGGTCTGGTTGCTGTCATCGTCGATCGCCTGCTTGCCCATGACCACAAGGCCGGGCTGCTCCTCGTCCACGATCGCCTTCAGGATCTTGGCCACCGCCAGCGGTTCGACCTCCACATCCGTCTCGACCAGAACCGCGCGGTCCGCGCCCATTGCCAGCGCCGTGCGCAGCGTTTCCTGGGCCTTGGCCGGGCCGATCGACACCGCCACGACCTCTGCCGCAGCCCCCTTCTCCTTCAACCGCAACGCCTCTTCCACCGCGATCTCGTCAAACGGGTTCATGCTCATCTTGACGTTGGCAAGGTCCACACCGGAACCATCGGCCTTCACCCGAGGCTTCACGTTGTAGTCAATCACCCGCTTCACGGGCACCAGGATCTTCATGGCTGCATTCCCTTTCGGGTTTCCTGATACTGAAGGATCAAGTCAGATCAAATAGCGCCCGAGGGCCGTATCACAACGTATGCGCCTGCGCCGAGCCCGGCTCAGAACGCATCCTCGGCCAGCGCCATCATCGACTTCTTGCCCGCCTTGATCGACAGGAAATGGGCCGAAGCCTGCGGCAGGATCCGTTCGAAGAAGTAGGTCGCGGTGGAGATCTTCGCCTTGTAGAAATCCTTCTCCTCGGTCCCGAAGGCCAGGCGCATCCCGGCAATCTGGGTGGATCGGGCAAAGCAGTAACCCATGGCCACCAGCCCGAACAGGCGCAGGTATTCACTTGCCGCGGCGCCGGCTTCCTCGGGATCGGACAGGCCGCGCTGGGCGATGGTGGCAGTGGAAAGCTGCAAGGCGCCGAAGGCCCTTTCCAGGCCATCGATCATCGGCTTCATCGGCCCTTCGCCCTTGTTCGCCTCGATGAAGGCGGACACCGGGTGGAAGAAGCTGCGCAACAGGCGGCCGGTATTGGCTCCCAACTTGCGCCCGACAAGGTCCAGCGCCTGAATGCCGTTGGTGCCTTCATAGATCATCGCGATCCGGGCATCGCGGGCATACTGTTCCACCCCGCTTTCGCGGATGTAGCCGTGGCCGCCATAGACCTGCACCGCCAGGTTGGCGTTCTCGTGCCCCAGGTCGGTGAACAGCGCCTTCACGATCGGCGTCATCAGGGCAACGAAGTCCTCCGCCCGCTGGCGCACTTCCGGCTCCTCGCTCAGCCGCTCGGCATCGAGCGCGCGCGACACCCATGCACCGAGCGCCCGGCAGCCCTCGTTGTTGGCGCGCATGGTCATCAGCATCCGGCGCACATCGGGATGGACAATGATCGGATCGGCGGGCTTGTCCGGATACCTCGTGCCGGAAAGCGCGCGGCCCTGCAGCCGGTCCTTGGCGTACCACACGGCTGACTGGTAGGCCGCCTCGCCCACACCCAGCCCCTGGATGCCGACCGACAGGCGCTCGGCATTCATCATGGTGAACATGGCCGCCATGCCCTTGTTCGCCTCGCCCACCAGCCAGCCGGTGGAGCCTTCGAACTGCATCTGGCAGGTGGCCGAGGCCTTCAGGCCCATCTTGTGTTCAAGCGCGGTGCACATGACGCCGTTGGACGGGCCGGGTGTGCCATCTTCCTTCGGCAGGAACTTGGGCACAAGGAACATCGAGATTCCCTTCACCCCCGCCGGCGCGCCGGCAAGCCGGGCCAGCACGAGGTGGACGATGTTCTCGGTCAGGTCGTGGTCGCCGGCGGAGATGAAGATCTTGGAGCCGGTGATCTTGTAGGTGCCATCGTCCTGCGGTTCCGCCCTGGTCCGCAACATGCCCAGGTCCGTGCCGCAGTGGCTTTCGGTAAGGCACATGGTGCCCGACCACTGGCCGCTGGTCATCTTCGGCAGGTAGCGCTGCTTCAGTTCGTCCGTCCCGTGCGCTTCCAGCGCCAGCGCGCCGCCATGGGTGAGGCCCGGGTAGAGCCCGAAGGACAGGTTGGTCGAGCAGGTCATCTCCTCGACCAGCTTGTTCACGCGCTCTGGCAGGCCCTGCCCACCCCATTCCGGGCTGGAGGCGAGCGCCGACCAGCCGCTTTCGGTGAATTGGCGATATGCATCCTTGAAGCCGGCCGGCGTGCGGACCACGCCGTTTTCCAGGTGGCAGCCCTCCTCGTCGCCCGGGCGGTTGAGCGGCAGCAGCACCTCGCGCGAGAAGCGCGCCGCTTCCTCCAGGATCGCGTTGACGAGGTCGCTGTCGAAATCCGCCAGGGCGGGCAGATCGCCGAAACCGTCATCCACCCACAGCTCGTCCAGCACGAAGCGCATGTCGCGTAACGGTGCCTCATAGACCTGCATTTTCTTGTCCTCTTCCTCTCGGCCTCTCGGGGCTTCAGTTCCTCAGCGGCTTGCCGGTGGCGAGCATGTGTTCGATGCGGTCCAGGCTGCGCGGATCACGCACCAGGCCCATGAATTCCTTCTGCTCCAGCGCCAGCAGCTGGTCCTCGGTCACGGTCTGGGTCGGGTCGGTATCGCCGCCGGTCAGCACGCGTGCGAGCTTGCCGGCGACCACCTCGTCATGGGGCGTGGCAATCCCGCGGGCGCGGAAGCCCTGCACCGCAAGGTCCAGCGCGGACTTGCCGCTTGGTCCGGGCAGGCGGAACTCGGGCGGCGCGGGGGGTGTGTAGTCCACCGCCATGGCCAGCGCGCGGGCCTTGGCATCGGCCAGCAGCCGGTCGCGGTTCATGGTGACGCCATCGGTGGGACGCAGGAAGCCCAGCTCCTTCGCCTCTGCCGCGCTCTTGGCCACAGTGGCGGTGGAAACGATCTCGAACACCTTGGCGACCGCCGGCATTGGCCCCTTGGGCATTCCGGGCATGGCCTGCCACCGCTCGATCATCTCGCCGCAGCCGCCCCATCCGGGGATCAGGCCCACGCCGGTCTCTACCAGGCCGATATAGGTTTCGGCATGGGCCTGCACGGCATTGGCATTGAGCACCGCCTCGCAACCGCCGCCCAGCGCCAGGCCCGCAGGCGCAGAGACCACCGGGAACGGAGCGTACTTCAGCGCCTTGAACGCCTGCTGCCCGCCGCCGACCAGCTTCTCGATTTCCCCCCATGCGGCGATATTCACAGCGAAAATGGCCAGGCCAAGGTTGGCCCCGGCGGAGAAATTCGTGCCTTCGTTGTAGATCACCAGCGCCTTGAACTTCTCGGTCACCAGCGGGATCGCTTCGCCGATCAGGTTCATCACATCGGTGTCGAGGGCATTCATCTTGCCGGTGAATTCAAGGCACGCGACGCCATCGCCCACGTCCCAGAGGGCTGCGGAACCGTTCCGGATGAGAGGCTTGTTCGCCAGCTTGATGTCGGCCAGCAGCAGCACGCCTTCCGGGCGCACCACATCGTGATACTGGCCATCGGTGCCGAAGAACTGTCGCCTGCCGCCTTCGATGCGGTAGAAGGTCCCCTCGCCCACGGCCTCCAGGATCGCCGGCACCGGCAGGCCGCTTGCCGCCAGCTTCGCCCGCAAGGCTGCAGGGCCGATCTTGTCGATCATCTCGAATGGGCCGGCTTCCCAGTTGTACCCCAGCTTCATCGCCTCATCGACGCCAACGATGGTGGCAGTCGCTTCCGGTACGATCGAAGCCGAATAGGACAGGGTCGGGCCAAGGATCGCCCAGGCATATTCACCCACCTTGCCCGCAGTAGCGATCAGCGCGGCAAGGTCCCCCTTGCCGGCAGGGCCGGAAATCTCCGGGGCGCGGGCTTCGGGCGCGTATTCGCCGGTCGCCAGGTTGATCGCTTCCTTGGCCCTGCCGCCGCCTTCGCGGTTGATCCGGTAGAAACCGCCCTTGCCCTTGCGACCGGTATAACCCTCGGCGATCAGCCTCTCGATCAGCGGCTCGGCGCGCGCGATCTTCTGGTAGGGATCATTGGCCGGCAATGTGTCGGTCAGGCTCTTCTGCAGGTAGGGCATGAGGTCCAGCCCGATCAGGTCGATCAGCCCGAAGATGCCGGTTTTGGGCACGCCCATCGGCTTGCCGGCGATGGCATCGGCCTGCTCCACCGACACGCCCATGTCGAACGCTGCATTAACCGCCGCCTGGATCCAGAAGGTACCGATACGGTTGGCGATGAAGCCGGGGCTGTCCTCGGCATCGACCGGCGTCTTGCCGAGCACCCGGTCGGCAAAGTCGCGCACCCTGGCAACCGTGGCGGCATCGCTATGCGGCCCGGCCACGATCTCGATCAGCCGCATGTAGCGCGGCGGATTGAAGAAATGGGTGATCAGGAAATCGCGCCTGAACGCATCCGACCGGCCTGCCGTCAGCTGCGCCAGCGGGATGGTGGAGGTGTTGGATGATACCGCCGTGCCGGGTTTGCGTACGGCTTCCAGCCTGGCGTAGAGGTCCTGCTTCAGGTCCAGCCGTTCGATGATGGCTTCCACCACCCAGTCGCATTCGGCGATCCGGCCCAGGTCGTCCTCGATATTGCCGACTTCCACCAGCTTTGCCGCCCGCGAACCCATGAACGGGGCGGGATCGGTCTTGAGCATCCGCTCCACCGCGCCGCGGGCCACGCTGTTGCGATCCGCCGGATCGCGCACGATGTCGAGCAACAGCACCGGCACGCCGGCATTGGCCACCTGCGCGGCGATCCCGGCACCCATGGTGCCCGCGCCGATGACGCAGACCTTCCTGATCGTGCCGTCAGCCATCAGATCGCCTCCAGAACGGTGGCGATGCCCTGCCCGCCGCCGATGCACTGGGTGGCCAGCGCATATCTGCCGCCCTCGCGCTTGAGCAGCGCTGCGGCCTTGCCCACGATGCGCGCGCCGGTGGCGCCCAGCGGGTGGCCGATGGCGATCGCGCCGCCATCAAGGTTGACCTTGGCCACGTCGAGGCCAAGGTCGCGGATCACCGCGAGGCTCTGGCTGGCGAAGGCTTCGTTCAGCTCCACCACGTCGAGGTCGCCCACGCCCAGCCCTGCACGGGCCAGCGCCTTCTGGCTGGAGGGGACAGGGCCAATACCCATGATCTCGGGCGCGCAGCCGGAAATCGCGACCGAGCGGATCCGGGCCAGAACCGGCAGCTTGTGCGCGGCGGCATATTCGGCGCTCGCCACCAGCACGGCGGCCGCGCCATCGGTCAGCGGGCTTGATGTCCCGGCGGTAACGCTGCCATCGACGCTGAAGGCGGGCTTGAGGCCGGCCAGGGCCTCGGCAGTGGTGTCCGGGCGCGGGGTGCCGTCGGCATCCACGCCGGCCACGGGTACGATCTCGTCCTTCAGCTTGCCGGCCGCGATGGCGTCCCGCGCCTTGGCCTGGCTGGCAAGGGCAAAGGCTTCCTGCTCTGCACGGCTGAGGTTGTAGGCCCTGGCCACGTTCTCGGCCGTGTCGCCCATGCCGATATAGGCTGCGCTCTTTGCCACCAGGGCGGGGTTGGGCATGGGGTTGAAGCCCATCATCGGCACGCGGCTCATCGATTCGACGCCGGCGCACAGGAACACTTCTCCTGCGCCCAGCTGGATCTGTCCGGCAGCGTAGTGGATCCCGCTCATCGACGAACCGCAGAACCGGTTCAGCGTCATCCCGCCTACCGACAGCGGCAGGTCGGCCAGCAAGCCGACGAGGCGGGCCAGGTTGAAGCCCTGTTCGCCTTCGGGGAAGGCGCAGCCCATCAGCAGATCCTCGATATCGGCGGGGTTCACACCGGTCCGTTCGACCAGCCCGCGCACCACCGTGGCTGCCATGTCATCGGGGCGGATTTTCGCCAGCGCGCCCTTGCCGGCCAGGTGGAAGGGGGACCGGGCATAGCCCGCAATGACCACGTCGCGCATCACAATCGGCCTCTCCATTTGCACCGGGAATCGCCGCCCGGCAGCTTTCTTCCCTAATGGTGAACCGATTTCCCTATACGTCAACTAGAAAATGTGCAGAATGCGATTCGCCAAGGGGCCGTGCACAAGGCCCCGGGAGTGGATGATGCGGGAGATGGATCGATGACAGCGATGCGGACCGGAGGCGCGAGATGAGCCTGCCGCCTCTGCCCTATCACACCGGTGCCGATGGCCGGCAGGTCTTCCCGCCGCGCCTGCTGACCGACCTGATCGACAAGGCCGTGGCCCACTGGCCACAGCGCCCCGCGATCGATTACTTCGGCCGTTGCTGGTCCTATGCCGAACTGGGCGCGCTGATCGACCGGGCGGCGCGCGGGATGCAGGACGCCGGATTGAAGCCGGGCGACCGCTTCGGCCTGTGCCTGGGCAATTCGCCCTATCACGTGGTGCTGTATTTCGCCGCGCTGAAGATCGGCCTTGTCGTGGTCAACCTCAACCCGCTCTACACCCCGGTGGAGATGGAGCACCTGCTGAAGGACGCCGGCATCCGCATGGTCGCCGTGCCTGAAGTGCGCTTCGTGCACGAGAAGATCGAAGCGGTCGCCCGCAAGGCCGGGGTGGAGCGGCTGGTCATCTGCCGGATGCGGGACATCCTGCCGTTCGGGCTCAACCTGGGTTTCCGCCTGCTGCGGCGGTCAGACCATGTGCGGATCACCGACAAGGCGCTCAGCCTGGAACTGATGGACCTGCTGGCCAACACCGGCAATCCGGCACCTGTGGCACGCCAGCCCGATGACGTGGCGGTGCTGCAGTACACCGGCGGCACCACCGGCCTGCCCAAGGGCGCGATGCTGACCCACGCCAGCCTTGCCGCCAACTGCGCGCAGATGGTGGCCCATGCCGGCGGCTATACCGAGGATCAGCAGCGCACCCTTGGCGTCCTCCCGATGTTCCATGTCTTCGCGCTGACCTCGGTCCTCAACTACGCGATCGACACCGGCTCGGAACTGGTGCTGTTGCCGCGCTTCGAGATGCCCAAGGTGCTGGCCAGCATGAAGCGCAAGCCCCCCACCCAGTTCTTCGGCGTGCCGACCATGTTCGCTGCCTTCAACGCCCTGCCGGACGACAAGGTGCCGGACCTTTCGAGCGTGATCTGCTGCATTTCGGGCGGTGCGCCGCTGCCGCTGGAGATCAGGCAGGCGTTCGAGACCCGCACCGGCGCGCGGGTGGTTGAAGGCTATGGCCTGTCGGAAGCAAGCCCGATCATCACCTGCAACCCGCTGTTCGGCACGATCAAGAACAACAGCTGCGGCCCCGCCTTCCCCGGAACGGTGATCGAGATCCGCGATCCGGAAAACCCGGCCCACCTGTGCGCCCAGGGCGAGCGCGGAGAGGTGATGGCCCGCGGCCCGCAGCTGATGAAAGGCTACTGGAACCAGCCCGAAGCGACCGCCGCCACCTTCTATGACGGCGCGCTGCGGACCGGGGACATCGGCTACCTGGACGAGGACGGCTACCTGTTCCTGGTCGACCGCATCAAGGACCTGATCCTGCGCGGCGGGTACAATGTCTATCCCCGTGTGATCGAGGATGCGGCCTACCACCACCCGGAGGTGAAGGAGGCGATCGCAATCGGCATCCCGGACGATTACCTGGGCCAGGTACCCAAACTGTTCGTGGCGACCACCCCGGGATCCACGCTCACCCCCGAAAGCCTTGAGGAGCATCTTGCGACGCTCATCAACAAGCTTGAAATGCCCACCGAAATCGAATTTCGTGACAGCCTGCCAAAGACCATGATCGGCAAGCTGTCGAAGAAAGAACTTGTCGAAGAGGAGCGCCGCAAACGTGGCTGACCATACCTTTAACGCCGACTCCGCCCTTGACGACGATACCGGTGACCAGGGGATCCAGGACGTGTCCCGCCAGCTGGGCGTGACCCCGCGGACCTTGCGCTTCTACGAGGACAACGGCCTCATCAGCCCCAAGCGGGTTGGCAGTACGCGCATCTATACCCGGCGCGACCTGGGGCGGATGCAGCTGATCCTGCGCGGCAAGAAGCTGGGCTTCACCATCCGCGAGATCCGCGAATTCCTCGACCTCTACGACACCGATCCCGGCCAGCGCGAACAGATGGAACACCTGCTGGGCCGCGTGCGCGACCGCCTCGACAGCCTCACGCGGCAGAAGGCGGCGCTGGAAGAAACCATGGCCGAGCTGCACCAGATCGAGGCCGAGGCACTGCAGCGGCTGGGCGCCAAGGCGGCGCGCAAGGCGGGCTGAAGATCCGGCTTCAGCCGGACCAGTGAACCTCGCGCGTCACACGGTCGATGCTGATGGCGAGCGGCCCCAGCGAATAGGCAAGGGCATGGCTGGCAGGGGACTGCCAGTCCTCAGCCGTCAGAGGCTCACCATCGGCCCCGCGCCAGTGCCCGTCCTCGGGAAACTGCCGGAACAGCCCGAGCCGCGCTGCCCGCATGGCCGACAGCCGGGCAACATGGTCTTCCAGTTCGCGGTCGCGGTTGTCCCAGTCCAGCCAGCTGGTGGGGTTGTCCTGCGCATAGGCATTGTTGTTGCCATGCTGGGTGCGGCCGAATTCATCGCCCGCCGCCAGCATCACCGTTCCGGTGGAAGCGAACAGCGTGCCGAGCATGGCGCGAAGGTCGGCCTTGCGGGCGGCCGTCACATGCGGATCATCGCTTGGCCCTTCGACCCCGTGGTTCCAGCTGAAGTTCTCCCCATGCCCGTCGCGACCCTGCTCCCCGTTCGCTTCGTTGTGGCGCTCGCGATAGGATACCAGGTCGGCCAGAGTGAACCCGTCGTGCGCGGCAAGGAAGTTGACACTGCGGCTCCCGCCCTGTCCCGGTCCGGCTTGCCCGAAGATATCGGCCGACCCTGCCAGCCGCGTCGCCAGAGTGCCGATGGTGGCATCGCCGCGCCAGAAGCGGCGCACGTCGTCGCGGAAGCGGTCGTTCCACTCCAGCCAGCCGGCAGGAAAACGGCCCAGGGCATAGCCGCCGGGGCCAAGGTCCCACGGCTCGGCGATCATGATCCGGTCGGCCAGCCAGGGATCGGCGGCAATCTCCGCGAAGATCGGCGCCGCGGGATCGAA
>CAZTED010000108.1:5513-9142 GCA_964612175.1 uncultured Sphingomonadaceae bacterium | reverse complement strand
TCCGGCACGCCCAGCAGCTTGAGCACGCTGGTGAGGTCGCCCCGGTCCACCCAGCCGTTGGCCGCCTCGCGGGCCTTGGGCTTGGCGTGGTAGGCGAGGCCATAGGTCGCCTCGGCGATCATCGGGATGTCGTTGGCGCCGTCGCCGGTGGCCAGGGTCACCACCTCGTCGCCGAACTGGGCCGCTTCCTCCAGCAGCACGGTGCGCTTCACGCTGCTGTCGGTGATGGCACCCACCAGCCCGCCGGTCAGCGTGCCATCGGCCACTTCCAGCCGGTTGCCGACCACCCGCTCGAACCCCAGCATCTCGGCCACGGGATCGGCGAAATGGTGGAAGCCGCCGGTTACCAGCACGGTGCGGCAGCCCCGGCTCTTCAGCGTTTCCACCAGGATGCGGGCACCCGGCATGGGCGCGATGCGGGTGGCGAGGCATTCGGTGATCGCTTCGGCCGACAGATCGCGCAGCAGCATCACCCGTTCGCGAAGGGCAGTCTCGAAATCGAGCTCGCCCTGCATGGCCCGCTCGGTAATGGCGGCAATGTGGTGCTTGATGCCGGCAAAGTCGGCCAGCTCGTCGATGCATTCCTGCCCGATCATGGTCGAATCCATGTCGGATACGAACAGGTGCGGAATGGCAAAGGGCGCGCGGGCGATGATGGCATCGCTGGGGCTGAAGTGCGCGTCGATCACGCGGCGCAGCGTGGCCATGTCATCGCCCACCACCGACAGCTCCAGCACGTCACCGCAGAAGTCGAGCATCTGCGCCTCGGCCAGCGGCAGGCCTGCGGCGGCAAGGTCTGCCGTGGCGGCGTCGATGGCGGTTTCCAGCGTGCGCGGGTCTGCTATCAGGCGGGCGATGAGCAAGGGACAATCTCCGAAGGGAAACAGGCTGGCGCTCATTGCAGGGCCGACCGCCAGCGGCAAGAGCGATCTCGCGGTGCGCCTTGCCATTGCCTTGCAGGATACAGGGCGCAAGGCGGTGGTGATCAATGCCGACAGCGCCCAGGTCTATGCCGACCTAGCTGTGCTGAGCGCCCGCCCGACAGAGGCGGAAATGCGCGGCGTGCCGCACCGGCTGTTCGGCACATGGGACGGGGCGCAGGCCTGCTCCGCCGCCGACTGGGCCGGGCAAGCAAAGCGCGAAATTGCCGAAGCCCACCTTGCCGGCGCTGTGCCGATCCTTGTTGGCGGAACCGGCCTTTACCTGCGCACCCTGCTCGATGGCATCGCGCCAGTGCCGCCAATCGATAGCGGGGTGCGCGAGGCCGTGCGGGCGATGGAAACGCCGCAGATGCACGAGGCGCTGCTGCAAGAGGACGAACCCTCTGCCCGCCTGCTCAATCCGGCGGACCGGCAACGGCTGGCACGGGCGCTGGAAGTGGTGCGGTCCACCGGGCGTTCGCTGAAGGACTGGCAGCGCGACAAGGTGGGCGGGATCGGGGGCACAGTCACACTCGCCCCGCTGGTGCTGCTGCCGGAGCGCGAGGCGCTCTATGCCCGGTGCGATGCGCGCTTTGCCAGGATGCTGGACGGCGGCGCGGTGGCCGAGGTCGACGCGCTCATCGCCCGTAGCCTTGCCCCACGGCTGCCGGTCATGGGCGCCATCGGGGTGCGCGAGATCGCCGGCTGGCTGCGCGGGGAATGGAGCCGCGAACAGGCTCTGGCGATGGGGCAGCAGGCCATCCGCAACTATGCCAAGCGCCAGTATACCTGGCTGCGCCACCAGCCCCCGCCCGACTGGCCACGCATGCTGCCCGAAAATGTCGCAATCCCGACTGACTTTGAAATTTTATTCTGATTTTGCGGGTTGACATGACATTTCATGTCCCATAGGAGCGCCCCCGAAACGGGTATTCCGACACAGGAGGAGCGGCCCGGTACGAGTAATCGTGCCGGGTCGTTATTTTCCGGGTCACAGGAACCGGTCGCAGGAGAAGCTAAGGTGAGCGAAGAACGCAGCGGCGCTGCGATATTGTGCGAGATGCTGGTGCGCCAGGGGGTCGAATTCGTGTTCGGCTATCCGGGTGGCGCCGTGCTGCCGATCTATGACGAACTGTTCTCGGACGATCGCATCCGCCATATCCTGGTAAGGCACGAAGCCGGCGCGGCCCATGCCGCAGAAGGCTATGCCCGGTCCACCGGCAAGCCCGGCGTGGTGCTGGTCACATCCGGCCCCGGCGCGACCAATGCGGTCACCGGGATTGCCGATGCCTTCCTCGATTCGATCCCGATGGTGGTGATCACCGGGCAGGTGGCGACCAACCTGATCGGCACTGACGCCTTCCAGGAAGCCGACACCATCGGCATCACCCGCCACTGCTGCAAGCACAACTACCTGGTGAAGGACCCGGCGGACCTTGCCGCCACCATCGACGAGGCGTTCGAGATCGCCACCACCGGCCGCCCCGGCCCGGTCGTGATCGACATCCCGAAGAACGTGCAGGTCGCCACCGCCCCGTTCAGCGCCGCGCCGGTACAGCGTCCGCGCCGCTACCAGCCGCGCATGGTTGCCGCGGCTGACGAGATTGCCGAAGCGATCGAGCTGATCGCCAATGCCAGGCGCCCGATCTTCTACACCGGCGGCGGGATCATCAATTCCGGCCCGCGCGCCAGCACCCTGCTGCGCAAGCTGCAGGAACTGACTGGTGTGCCCGTTACCTCCACGCTGATGGGCCTTGGCGCCTTCCCCGATGGTCACCCGGACTGGCTGGGCATGCTGGGCATGCACGGCACGCTGGAAGCCAACATGGCGATGAACCAGTGCGACGTGATGGTGAACATCGGCGCCCGCTTCGATGACCGCGTGACCGGCCGCCTCGACGCCTTCAGCCCGCATTCGACCAAGATCCACATCGATATCGACCGCTCCAGCATCAACAAGGTGATCCCGGTGGACCTGGGCATCGTGGGCGATTGCGCCACCGTGCTGGAACAGCTGATCGAGGCCTGGGGCAAGCGCGACCGGCTGGACATGGGCGAATGGAAGGCCCGCATCGCCGGCTGGCGTGCGCGCGAAAGCCTCGCCTATCCGGCGGGCGATGGCAGCACGATCATGCCCCAGCTTGCGGTGCAGCGGCTCCATGCCCTGACTCACAAGCTCGATCCCATCATCACCACCGAAGTGGGCCAGCACCAGATGTGGGCGGCGCAGTACTTTGGTTTCACCGGCCCCAACAAGTGGCTGACCAGCGGCGGCCTTGGCACCATGGGCTATGGCCTGCCGGCCGCCATCGGCGCGCAGCTTGGCAATCCGGACAGCCTGGTGATCGATATCGCCGGCGAGGCCAGCATCCAGATGAACATCCAGGAAATGGGCACCGCAAGCCAGTTCCGCCTGCCGGTCAAGGTGTTCATCCTCAACAACGAATACATGGGCATGGTCCGCCAGTGGCAGGAACTGACCTATGAAAGCCGCTATTCCAACTCGTACTCGGACAGCCTGCCCGATTTCGTGGCGCTGGCCGAAGCCTATGGCTGGAAGGGCATCCGCATCACGCAGGAATCCGAACTGGACGCCGGCATCAGGGCGATGATGGAACACGATGGCCCGGTCATGGTCGATTGCCAGGTATCAAAGGAAGCCAACTGCTTCCCGATGATCCCCAGCGGCGCGGCCCATACCGAGATGCT
>CAZTED010000108.1:0-5413 GCA_964612175.1 uncultured Sphingomonadaceae bacterium | reverse complement strand
TGTTCACCGCGCGCGGCTACAACATCGACAGCCTGACCGTTGCCGACATCAGCGACAACCACAAGGTCAGCCGCATCACCATCGTGACGCAGGGGCCGCCGCGCGTGATCGACCAGATCGAGGCGCAGCTTGACCGGCTGGTGCCGGTGCACCGGGTGGTCGACCTCACCCAGTCCGGCCCCCACGTGGAGCGCGAGCTGGCCCTGATCAAGGTGGCCGGCAAGGGCGACAACCGGGTAGAGGCGCTGCGCATTGCCGAACTGTTCCGCGCCAAGGTGGTCGACACGACCACCGAAAGCTTCATTTTCGAACTGACCGGCGTGCCGGAAAAGATCGACAGCTTCATCGCCCTGATGCGCGAGCTGGGGCTGGTGGAAGTGGGCCGCACCGGCGTGGTGGGCATGATGCGCGGCCCGCAGGGGGCCTAGATCCGGCCCCGAACCAGGAATCAGGTTTCAAAAAAGATCACATTTGTCCTTCGCCCACGGGCACAAATCCCGCTAGAGGCTCCACCGCGAAATTTTGCCCCCCGCGTCGGCGGGGACGACGAGAACAAAGACAGGAACGTCCGATGAAAGTTTATTACGACGCCGATTGCGACCTGAACCTGGTCGTCAACAAGAAGATCGCCATCCTGGGCTACGGTTCGCAAGGCCATGCCCACGCGCAGAACCTGCGCGATTCGGGGATCAAGGAAGTGGCCATTGCCCTGCGCCCCGGTTCGGCCTCGGCCAGGAAGGCCGAAGGTGCCGGCTTCAAGGTCATGTCGAACAAGGACGCGGCCGGCTGGGCCGACGTGCTGATGATCCTGGCCCCGGACGAACACCAGGCCGCGATCTGGGAAAACGACCTCAAGGGCAACATGAAGCCGGGCGCCGCGCTGGCCTTTGCCCATGGCCTCAACATCCACTTCGGCCTGATCGAAGTCCCCTCGGACATCGACGTGATCATGATCGCACCCAAGGGCCCGGGCCACACCGTGCGCGGCGAATACCAGAAGGGCGGCGGCGTGCCGTGCCTGATCGCCGTCCACCAGGACGCCAGCGGCAATGCCCATGACGTGGCCCTGGCCTATGCCTCGGGTGTCGGCGGTGGCCGTTCGGGCATCATCGAGACCAACTTCAAGGAAGAGTGCGAGACCGACCTCTTCGGCGAGCAGGCCGTGCTGTGCGGCGGCATCACCCACCTGATCCAGGCCGGGTTCGAAACGCTGGTGGAAGCCGGCTACGCCCCGGAAATGGCCTATTTCGAGTGCCTCCACGAAACCAAGCTGATCGTCGACCTGCTGTATGAAGGCGGCATCGCCAACATGCGCTATTCGATCAGCAACACCGCCGAATACGGTGACATCACCACCGGCCCGCGCATCATCACCGCCGAAACCAAGGCCGAGATGAAGCGCGTGCTGGCCGACATCCAGTCGGGCCGTTTCGTGAAGAACTTCGTGCTCGACAACCGCGCCGGCCAGCCGGAACTGAAGGCTGCCCGCAAGGCCGCCGCGGCCCACCCGATCGAGCAGACCGGCGCCCAGCTGCGCGCGATGATGCCGTGGATTTCGGCCAACAAGCTGGTCGACCAGAGCAAGAACTGATCCCGGTTTCCGGCGGGGCGTTGCGACAAATCGCGACAAAAATCCCCGCCGGACCGACCCGCATCGGGGCGGTTGGCGGTGGACATTGGCAGGCGGCATCGCCACATTGCACGCCTGACAAGTCCACCGGGAGGATCCCTCATGCGTAAGTCTGTTCTCGCCATTGCCGCCGCTGGCGGCATTACCGCGCTGGTTGCCGGCACCATCAATGCCCAGGGCGGCCCGCCGCAGCTTCCCGGTGCAGTCGATGCCAGCCGCGTTGCCGCCGGCACCTATGCCACCGATGCCAGCCACTCGCTGGTCGGCTGGCGCGTCAACCACTTCGGTTTCAACGACTACTTCGGCATCTTCGGCGACGTTGCGGGCACGCTGACCATCGACCCGGCAAACATCTCGGCCGCCCAGGTCGACGTGACGATCCCGATCGCTACCGTGGTGACCGCCAGCTCGGGCCTGACCGAGCACCTGATGCGCGCCGGCCGCGATGGCGGCAATCCCGACTTCTTCGGCCCTGAACCGGCCCCCGCCCGGTTCGTCTCCACCATGGTCCACACCACCGGCCCGAACACCGCCCACATCATGGGCGACCTGACGCTGAACGGCGTGACCAAGCCGGTCACCATCCAGGCCGAATTCACCGGCGCAGGCAACCACCCGTTCAACCAGCGCGCCACGATCGGCTTTGAAGGCACCGCCACGATCAAGCGTTCGGAATGGAACCTCGGCGGCTTCGTCCCGCTGGTGGGCGACGACGTGGACCTGGACATCACCATCGCCTTCGAGAAGCAGTAACTCCTACCGCATCAGGGCAAAAGCAGCCCGAAGCTCGGCAACGAAAGCTTCGGGCTGCTCCCATGCGGCGAAGTGGCCACCCTTGTCCATCACGCCCCAGTGGACGATGTTCGGGCAGAGCCGCTCCATCCACTTGCGCGGGGTCGGCAGGATTTCCCGGGGAAAGGCGCTCACCGCCACCGGCAAGATGATCTTGTCCTTCCCGGTGTTACCGAAGCTTTCCCAGTAAAGCCGCGCCGATGAGGCGCCCGTCCCGGTCAGCCAGTAGAGCATCAGGTTGTCGAGCATGGCATCGCGGCTGAGCGCGTCTTCCGGCCGCCCAGCGTTGTCGGTCCATGCCCACATCTTCTCGTAGATCCAGGCGGCAAGGGCCACCGGCGAATCGACGAGGGCATAGCCGATGGTCTGCGGCCGGGTGGACTGCACCTTGGAATAGCCCGAATCCCATTTATCGTAGTGCTGGAGCGCGCCGAGCACCCTCAACTCGTCCGGCGAGGGATCGGCAAGATCTTCCGGCAAAGGGGCGGTCATCGGCATGTTGAGATGGATGCCGGCACAGCCAGCCACGCCCAGCATGCCGATATGGGTGGTGACGACCGAGCCCCAGTCGCCCCCTTGCGCGAACCAGCGCGTGTAACCCAGCCGCGCCATCAGTACGCCCCAGGCGCGGGCGATGCGCTCGACCCCCCAGCCGGTCTGGTCCGGCTTGCCCGAAAGGCCGAAGCCCGGAAGGCAGGGTATGACCAGATCGAACGCATCGGAAGCCGAGCCGCCATGGGCTTCGGGATCGGTGAGCGCGGCGATGCAGCCCCGGAACTCCAGGATCGAGCCGGGCCAGCCATGGGTCAGGATCAGCGGCGTTGCCCCCTCGTGGCGCGAACGGATGTGGAGGAAGCGGATCGCAAGCCCGTCGATATCGGTGGAATAAAGCCCGGCCCCGTTCAGCCATGCCTCGCACTTGCGCCAGTCATAGCCATGCCGCCAGTAGGCCACATAGTCCTGCAGCGCGGCGAGCGGCACGCCCTGCGACCAGTCGTCCACCGCCTCGCGCTCGGGCCAGCGCGCCAGATCAAGCCGGGCATTGAGATCGTCAAGCGCCCCCTGCGGCACGGTGAATTGAAAGGGTTCGATCGCTTCCGCCATTCCTGATGCTCCCTTGCGACGCGCCCGATGGGCCGCCTGTCCGCTTTCACAGTGGACAAGCGCGGCGCGTTTCACCATAGGATTGTTCCATGTCTGCCGCTCTGGATCTTGCCCTGCGACTTATCCGCCCTTGGGCGTGAACTGAGGCGGCCCGTCGTGGCGCGCCGCGCGCCCAAGGGTCATTCGGAACCGAACGCGCAAGATACCAGATCCGAAAGCACTTCCCATGTCCATGCTCAAGAACCCATCGGTCAAGTACCGCCCCTTCCCGCAGGTGAACCTGCCCGACCGGCAATGGCCGTCACGCACAATCACCCATGCCCCGCGCTGGCTGTCCACGGACCTGCGCGATGGCAACCAGTCGATCATCGACCCGATGGACGCGGTAAAGAAGAACCGCTTCTTCGACCTGCTGGTCGATATCGGCGTGAAGGAGATCGAGGTCGGCTTTCCCAGTGCGGGTGCCACCGAGTTCGATTTCATTTCCGGCCTCGTCCAGTCGGGCAAGGTGCCCGATGACGTGACCATCCAGGTGCTGACCCAATCGCGCGAGGACCTGATCAAGCGCAGTTTCGAAAGCCTGGAAGGCGTTCACGCGGCCATCGTGCACCTGTACAACGCGGTCAGCCCCGCATGGCGCGAGATCGTGTTCCGCATGACGCCTGCCGAAGTGAAGCAGATCGCCATAACCGGCGCGCAACTGCTGGTGGACGAGGCGGCAAAGCGCCCCGGCACCCGCTGGCAGTTCGAATACAGCCCGGAAACCTTCTCCACCGCCGAGCTCGATTTCAGCCTGGAGGTGTGCGAGGCGGTGATGGGCGTGATCCAGCCCACCCGCGACAACCCGGTGATCCTCAACCTGCCGGCCACGGTGGAGGCGGCAACGCCCAACATCTATGCCGACCAGATCGAGTATTTCTGCCGCAACCTGCCCAATCGCGAGGCCGCGGTGATCAGCCTGCACACCCACAACGATCGCGGCACCGGCGTTGCCGCGGCGGAACTGGGCCTGATGGCGGGCGCCGACCGGATCGAAGGCTGCCTGTTCGGCAATGGCGAGCGGACCGGCAACTGCTGCCTGGTGACCGTGGCGATGAACATGTACACGCAAGGCATCGACCCGGGTCTCGACTTCTCGGACATCGACAAGGTCATCGAGACGGTCGAATACTGCAACCAGCTGCCCGTGCACCCGCGCCACCCCTATGGCGGCGAACTGGTGTTCACCGCCTTCTCCGGCAGCCACCAGGACGCGATCAAGAAGGGCTTCGAGGCGCAGGGACAGCGCAACGACCAGCAGTGGCGCGTCCCCTACCTGCCGATCGACCCGGCCGACCTTGGCCGCAGCTACGAAGCGGTGATCCGCGTCAACTCGCAGAGCGGCAAGGGTGGCTTTGCCTGGGTGCTGGAACAGGACCAGGGCCTCAAGCTGCCCAAGAAGATGCAGGCCGATTTCAGCCGCCACGTGCAGGCCATGGCCGATGATCTGGGCCGCGAACTGAACGCCGCCGACATCTGGCAGGCCTTCCGCCAGGCCTATTACGTGGGCGATGTGCCCAAGCGCTTCCGTCTTGTCGATTACGAGGAAAGCAAGGCGGGCGACGGGACGCACATCTTCACCGGCACGATCCTGGTCAACGGCGAGCGGCAACGTATCGCCGGTCGTGGCAAGGGCCTGCTCTCGACGATACTGGCCACCATGCGCGAGGCTTTCGGCCTCGATTTCGAAGTGCTCGACTATGTTGAACACGCACTGGGGTCGGGGATAGATGCGCGGGCAGCGGCCTATATCGAATGCCGCCTGCCCGATGGCACCACCACCTGGGGCGTCGGGATCGACGAGGACGTGGCCACCGCCAGCGTGCGTGCCATCCTTTCGGCAGCCAA